>DATKDL010000018.1:0-27158 GCA_035512695.1 Anaerolineales bacterium
GATGCGGCGCTATTTCATGACCATCCCCGAGGCCGTGCACCTGGTGCTCCAGGCCGCCTCGTTCGGGCAGGGGGGCGAGGTCTTCCTGCTCAACATGGGCGAGCAGATCCGCGTGCTGGACCTGGCGGAGGACTTGATCCGCCTCTCCGGCCTCGAGCCCAACACCGATATCGAGATCGTCTTCACCGGCGTCCGCTCGGGCGAGAAGCTGCGCGAGGAGCTGTGGGACGACCTGACCGACCTGACCCGCACCGACCACCCCGAGATCGTCCGCATGACCCGCGACGAGCCGGTCAACGGGCAGCAGCTGACCCAGGCCGTCGGAGAGCTGATCTACCTGGCCCGCGAGGGCGATTCGGCCGCCATCCTGCACCTGCTGGATAAACTGGTGCCGGGGGCGACGGTCTCGAGCACGCCACCGTCGGATTTGATCTCTGTCGTGTAATTTAGAAAAATCGGACCGCCCTGCGGTGCTGCGCACCGCAGGGCGGTCCGATTTTTCTACTCCCAAAAATGCCCACCCTCTCCCCCGATCACTGGAAGGACTTCATATCCTCCCACGCCAACGCCCACCTCCTGCAGACGGCCGAGTGGGGCCGGCTGAAGGGGGAGTTCGGGTGGGAGGTGGTGCAGGTGGAGCGGGATGGGGTCGGGGCGCAGGTCCTATTCCGGCGGCTGCCGCTCGGGTTCTCGCTGGCGTACCTCCCGAAAGGCCCGGTCGGCGGGCCGATCGGCGGGCTGCTGCCGGAACTGGACGATCTCTGCCGGAAGCGGCGGGCGGTGGTCCTCAAGCTCGAACCGGACGCCTGGGAAGATGCGGGCGCTGGGGAAGATGCGGGCGCTGGGGAAGATGCGGGCGCTGGGAAAGATGCGGGCGCCGAGGGCCCCCCGGCCGGGTTCCGGGCCGGGGGGCGGCCGGTCCAGCCGCCGCGGACCGTCGTCATCGACCTGGCCGGGAGCGAAGACGTGCTGCTCGAGCGGATGAAGCAGAAGACGCGCTACAACATCCGGCTCGGCCAGCGCAAGGGCGTCGTCGTGCGCCGCTCGGGTGATTTGGACACTTTCAACAGCCTGATCGCCGAGACGGGCGAGCGCGACGCCTTCGGCGTCCACAGCCCGGACTATTACCGCCGGGTCCACGAGATCTTCCACCCCAGAGACATGTGCGAACTGCTGGTGGCGGAGGCGGGCGGAGGCTCGGACTCCGCCGGTGTCCCACTGGCCGCCCTGATGGTCTTCGCCCGGGGGAATCGAGCCTGGTACCTGTACGGGGCCTCGTCGAACGAACACCGCAACTACATGCCGACCTACGTCCTGCAGTGGGAGGCGATGCGCTGGGTGCGCGACCGCGGCTGCACGGAATACGACCTGTGGGGCGTCCCGGACGAGGATGGAGACGCTTTGGAAGCAAACTTTACAAAGCGCACGGACGGCCTGTGGGGCGTCTACCGCTTCAAGCGCGGGTTTGGGGGGGGAGTGCGCCGGTCGGCGGGGCCGTGGGACCGGGTTTACAACCCGATCCTGTACCGGCTGTACGGGATGCTGGCCGGGGCATCCGGGTGAACCCCCTGCCGCCCGATTCCCGTATCGAAAGGCTGCGGCGAGACCATGAAACCGGCGGCCTGGCCGCATTGGAAGCGTTCTGGAAGGCCGTCTCCGTCCAGGGCACACCGCTGGTCGAGCCCCTCCCGGACGAACCGGATCGTTCCCTGGTCACTTTTATCTGGCGGGGGGATCAAACGACCGGCGGCGTCCGGCTGCACGCCGCGGTGGACGGCGCCGGCGAGGACGAGCACGACCTGGTCCAGCTGGCCGGGACCGATCTCTGGTACGCCGGTTTTCTCCTGCGGAACGACTACCACGCCGCATACAAGTTCGAAGTCAGCGGGCCGGACGGACCGAATGGGGTCTACGAGGCGCCGGATCCCTTCAACCCGAAGACGTTTATCGAACCGCATGACCCGGAGCGGGTCGACCAGGCGGAGGACGACGTCGACTCGGTGATCGAACTGCCCGAGGCGCCTCCCCGGCCCTGGACCCGCCGCACACCCGATGCTCCGAGCGGGACTGTCACACCCCATCTCTTTCAAAGCCGGTCGCTCGGCAACGAACGCCGGATCTGGATCTACCCGCCGCCCGGCAGCCGGGCCGGCGGCGAGCCGTACGACCTCCTCGTCGTCCTGGACGGCCGCTTCTTCGCCTTTGCGGTCGGGGCGCCCATTGTCCTGGACTACCTTCAAGGCGAGAGGCGCATCCCGCCGCTCGCCGCCGTCTTCGTCGACAACCCCGGGGAGACCTGGGAAGCCGCGGACGCGGCGCGGGGGACCGAGCTGGCCTGCCGCCCGGCATTCGCCGAAATCCTGGCGGGCGAGCTGCTGCCCTGGCTGCGAGCGATCCACCCCATCACCGTGGAATCGGGCCGGACGACGCTGGCCGGCGGCAGTCTCGGCGGGCTGGCAGCCGCCCACGCCGTCCTCGAGCGGCCCGACGCCTTCGGGAACGCCCTGTCCCTGTCCGGGTCGTTCTGGTGGCGGCCGGAGGGCGATCCCGAATGGGAGTGGCTGGCCCGCCGGATCCCGCCCGCCCGCGGGGCTGCGCGGCGTTTTTTTATCGAGGTGGGCCTGCTCGAAAGCGCCCCCCGGCCGAACGGATACCCGGGCCAGCTTCTGGCCAACCGCCACATGCGGGACGTCCTGCAGGCGGCCGGGCACGAGGTGCATTACACCGAGGCGATGCACGGCCACGATTCCCTGTCCTGGGCCGCCGGCCTGGCAGAGGGCCTGTCCGCATTGCACGGATCGGCCCCGTAGGGGCGATCCGGTGGATCGCACCTACAACGGCGCCCTGTGTGGGACAATAGACCGATGGAAACAACCGATTGGAACCGGACGATCGAAACCCTCCCCGGCGCGCACCTGCTGCAGACGGGCGAATGGGCGCGGCTCAAGTCCGGGTTCGGCTGGGCGCCCCATCACCGGATCTGGCCCGGCCCGGACGGGCGGGCGGCCGCGGCTGCCGTGACCCTCGTCCGCCGCATCCCGATGGGTGGGCTGGCGGCGCGGATCGCCGTGGCCTACGTCCCCAAGGGTCCGCTGCTGGACTGGGCGAACGCCGGGCTGCGCAAAAAGGTCCTGGCGGACCTGGTGGCCGATGCACGCCGGAAGGGCGCCCTGCTGCTCAAGATCGACCCGGAAGTCGTCGTCGGGACCGGCGAGCCGGGTGGGCTGGACGACCTGCCGGCCCCGGTCGGGGTGGAGACGGTCCTGGCGCTGCGGAAGGCCGGCTGGATCCCGGTGGAGGACCAGGTCCAGTACCGCAACACCGTCGTCATCGACCTGCGGCCGGACGAAGAGACCCTGCTGGAGCGGATGAAGCAGAAGACCCGCTACAACGTCCGGCTGGCGGAGCGCCGGGGGGTGACCATCCGGCCCGGGACGGGCGCCGATTTCGACCTGCTCTACAGGATGTACGCCGAGACGTCCGTGCGGGACGGCTTCGTCATCCGGGACGAGCGCTATTACAAGACCCTCTGGAAGACCCTGCTGGAGGCCGGCATGCTCGACCCCCTCGTGGCCGAGGTCGATGGTGACCCGGTCGCCGCCGCTGCCGTCGCCCGCTTCGGGGGGACGGCGATTTACCTGCACGGGATGTCGACCGGGTCGCACCGCGAGAAGATGCCCAACCACCTGCTGCAGTGGGAGGCCATGCGCCGGGCCCGGGCGGCCGGCTGTGAGCGCTACGATTTGTGGGGTGCGCCGGAGCAGTTCGAAGAAACGGACCCGCTGTGGGGCGTCTACCGGTTCAAGGAGGGCTTTGGCGGGCAGGTGGTGCGGTTTATCGGGGCGTGGGATTACCCGGTCCGGCCGTTCTGGTACCGGATTTACACGAACATCTTGCCGAAGATTCTAGATCGGATGCGGGGGAGGGGGAGGGCGAAGACGCGGGAGACGCTGGCGGGGTGATTTCCATTAAAAAAGAAAATGGAACGCGGATTTCACGGATAAAAATGGGTTCGCACGGATAATGAACGGAATAAAAATCCTCATATTCGTATATTTTATTTGGTTCTCACTGACTGCTTGCATACCCGGTGATGCTGCCCCAACGATGAGGACAACAATTGCGGTACCGTCTGCTTCTCAAACGAATACTTCTGCCATTACTGATACAGAAACACCAACTGTTACCAAAATTGCAATAACTCCAACTGATTCGCCTCCGCCAACGAGCGCTCCGACCCCAACGAACCCAATTTCTGAATTTTTGTGCCCATCATTATTAACCGAGTTGCAAATGGACTCAATTCCATCCGGCTTGTTGATTCTCGAGTCTGTATCTGGTATTGGAAATCCATATTTGCTCTATATCTCATCAAATCATCTGTAAGCATATATTGCATTCAAGGGGTGGAATATTACACTCCTATATGGTCGCCAGCTGGAGATTATTTGTTAGTTAATGTATTGAATTCCGTGAAAACGACCAGTTTTGGGACATCATTTTTCGAAGTTTTTCTCATCGATATTGGCAAGAATTTAATGATAAAGATCGCGGACGAATCTATATCTCTTGGGTGGATGATACGTCTCCAAGAAAACTGATAATTACTGAGGTGGAGATGCACCCCAAAATATGAACCAGCTTGCCTTCATTTACTTATGCTCCTAGGTTTCAGCCGGTCAATCTTGGCGAATGTATTCTGCCGCGGAATGCGGTGTTTTACACGCTCGCATCGGACGAGATCAGCCATCGAGCAGCCCCTGTACGCCTCGCTCGGACAACAATGCCAGATCCGCCTCCCGCTCCAGAAAGGGCCGGACATCCCTACGGACCCCTTCCCAATCCGTTTCTTCAAACCTCGAGCGAATCATTTCTCTCCAGTTGTTCGCTGTCAGCTCTCCCCGATCCCAGCCGGTCTGAACCAGGGCGTTATTCAACAAGACCAGGTTGGGCGGCGGCCAACCGGGATCGCTCAAGTACCAGACCAGATCGTACACGTCCCGGCCTTTGAGATAAGCCCGCTGCAGGATGGCGTGCAGTTTCCCGGCAAGCAGGGATGCCCGGTCGTGATGCTGCAGGTTGAGCAGGACGTGCCGGCGGATCAGGGTGGTGGCCAATCCGGCCCCCTCGGGAGGCTTCGTATCCACTTCCAGTTTGACCGCGATGACTTCGCTCCGTTGGGCCGACAACCCCAATTCGAACAGCAGCCCAGGAAAACGGACAAAGGCGCTGTGGACTACCCTGTGGTCGTCGACCTTCAGCTCCACCGGATACGCCTGCGCCTCCAGATCAGTCCGGACGGCCTCCAGAAAGCGTCTGAAATCATAGCCCCCACGGTCCCCCTCCAGCGCAAAGTCGAGATCTTCCGAAAAGCGATCGATCGCAAAGAGAAAACGCAGGGCAGTGCCCCCGTGAAACGCGAGCGGGATCATCGCCCCGGTCCGCTGCAGGCTGCCGAGGATCTGGGCCTGGAGATATTCGCGCGCCAGGTTGCGCCCCCGGGAGAGCGGCAGGTCCCGCACAAGATCGGCAAGCTGTGTTTTCACAGTGACCTGTATGCGGCGGCTTCGGCTCGCTTCAGGCGACCGATCTCTTCCGCGGCGCGTTCGAGTTTGGACAGACCGGCCGCCATTTTGTTAAGCCCCTCTTCATCTATCTGTTCGAGGTTCTGGAGCCGCAGTTCCAGCAGAAAATCCGGTGCATCGCCGCCGGGAGTCAGGTGGACCAGATCGAGCAGCGCTTTTTCGGGACTCGCCAGGTAAACCTGTTGGGAAGGAATCACCTCTACCACGTGATAACGATTGAATCGATCGACTCCGATGTGATGGAATCGGAAGCTGCCCAGGGGCGTCTCCCAGGAAACCGGTGACCGGGTGGTCATGCTCAGCGTGATCGGGACGAATTCCGGGATCATGCCATAATACGCCAGGGCCGACTGCAGGCTGACGTACGAGCCGATCACCAGGCGGTTAGCGACCAGGAAAGGGTGGGGGGCAATCTTTTGATAAGGCGGAGCCAGCGCGTACAGACCCCGCTTCAACCGCAGGATCTTCCCGTCAGCCGCCCACCTGGAAAGCTGCCGCCGGACATCGCGGGAATCCCGGTCGCCGGCCAGGAGCAAACCGGTTTCGAAGACCGGCAGACTGGAGGTGATTTGAAGCAGTTCCTCGAATTTCATTGGTTTATTATGCCATTAATGGCAGATTTTTCCAACGGATCTATAATGAGGGTGTGCACGCAAATGAGGCGATTATGGACATGGACCCCTACGACTTCGACGACCTCTGGGACTACGGCGACCCGGCCGGCACCGCCGAGAAGCTCCGCGAACTGCTCCCCGAAGCGGAAGCCTCCGGCGACGACGAATACCGCCTGCAGTTATTGATCCAGCTGGCCCGGACACACTCCCTCCGGGGCGAGCTCGACGCGGCCCACGAGATCCTGGACCGGGTCGAGCCGCAGCTGTCCGACGCGACCCCGGTGGCCCGGATCCGGTACCTGCTCGAGCGCGGCCGGTCGTTCAACAGCGCCGGCGAAAAAGACAAGGCGCACGCACGGTTTATCGAAGCCTGGGACATGGGCCGGGATCTGCGCGCCGATTTCTTCGCCGTCGATGCTGCGCATATGGTCGCCATCGCCGCGGGCGGGGACGAAGGGCTGGAATGGAACTTGAAAGCGATCGATTTCGCCAACGCCAGCGACCAGCCCCGAGCGCGGAACTGGCTGGGCTCGCTCTACAACAACACCGGCTGGTCGTACCATGACAGAGGGGAATTCGAGAAAGCCCTGGCGCTCTTTGAAGGCGCCTTACAGTTCCGGGAGGAGCAGGGGAACGCGGAAACGATCCGGATCGCGCAGTGGTGCGTCGCTCGCTGCCTGCGGTCGCTGGGGCGGGTCGATGAAGCCTTCGAGATCCAGCAGGCCATCCTGATCGAGAACGAAACCGCCGGCGCCGCTGACGGCTACACGCATGAGGAGCTAGGCGAGCTGCTCTTATTGATGGGACAGCCCGACGAAGCCAGCCCCCACTTTGCCGAGGCGTACGCCGTTCTTTCGCAGGACGCGTGGTTAATGGAGAACGAGGCGGAGCGGATCGCGCGAATGAGGCGAATGGGCGAAGATTCGCCCATTCACCCATCCATCTGGGGTGTCTCGCGACGATTTTCACTAATTTGACATAGTCCGGATATCTGATAGAGTGGAAGAAGGGCTGTTTCTTATCTCCCTCCTCAGTCATCTTCCTAAAACCTGAACCTCGCGGAGGGGCTCTCAGCCTCGGATACCTTCAACTCGGGTCAACGCGCGTGCGGGTCAACTCGACGGTCCGGCTGCCGGGTCGGGACCGGCGCGGCAGAACGTTCGATGAAGGAGGTCGCCAACCGGATCAACTTGGAGGCAGCCAACGTTTGATTTCAGCTCGGTAAGCCATCGACAGGAGGGCTATTCATGTTTAATGTGCACAAATTCGACCTGGAGTATGTGAAAGATCTCATGGCCTTCCTGCCGCGCCTGTCCGTGAGCGGCATGGAGGTCACGCAGGCGATCCAGTATTACAAATCGGCCTCGCACCTCACCGACCCGAGCGACCAGGGCGCCGACAACACCGTTAAGCTCGCGGCTCGCAAACCCGCCTGGGTGCGCGTCTACGTCCGCAGCGGGCTCCTGGGAGGAGACATCCCAGGCGTCACCGGCACGCTGGGCATCAGCCGGCGCTTCCACGGGGCCTTCTACGTGCACGTCACGACCTTATCGCCGGAGGCCCCCGGCACGGTCGATGCCACCGCCGATCCGGACTACGCCGTCGAACGCGGCAGTCTGAACAATACACTGAATTTCATCATCCCCGCGGAGCAGATGTGCGGAAGCCTGAGCCTGGTAGCCAATATCTCCTCACCGGGTGGACTGGTTGCATCGATGACAATTAATGTCAGCGCCACCCTGCAGCAGACGCTCAGCCTGCGTGGTATCATGGTCGGCTACAACGGGCCGGCGAGCTCCGCACCGGGCGCACCCAACCTGACCCTGGCCGCCCCTACGCTTGCGAATCTGCAGACCACCTCCGCGACCACCCTGCTCACCTTTCCGGTGCGAAGCCAGGCCACCTACAGCTCGGCAGGGACGATCACCTGGAGCCAGCCGCTGACGGATGCGCCCAGCTGCAACGGTTGTTGCAGCCCGAACTGGGTTGCACTCAACGCCGCCGTTGACGCCCAGCGCGTGGCTGACGGCAACCTGCCGAACGTTCTCTACTACGGGCTCATGGCCACCGGCATCCCCATGGGACCGATCGTGGGCTGCAACACCGGCACCGTAAGCACCAGCTCCGTTGGGGCCGGGATGACGATGGCGCACGAACTGGGGCACGCCTGCGGTCTGCCGCACGCCCCCTGCAACACCGGCGGCGACCCGAACTACCCGGCCTACGAACCGTATGACCCGGCGAACACACCAACGGCCTCCACTGGCGAATACGGACTCGATATCAGCAACGGAAACATCATGTCCCCGGCGACTTTCAAAGACTTGATGTCCTACTGCGGTCCCAGGTGGATCTCGCTGTACAACTACGGTCGACTGACCAACAATCCGGATCTGAACCCGGTGCATGTCTGTGTCGACTATCCCTGGTGGAAAGACTTGATCTTGTACGATGAACTGCTCTTACACGAGGATTGGCTCCGGGAACCACCGCCCGTCCCCCCCTGGAGGATACATGTCATGCAGCCCGAACCGTTAATCTTCGTCATCGGTGTATTGCATTCCGATGACAACCTGGAAGTCCTCAACGTGATGCGCGTCGAAGCCACCTCCAGGATGCCAGGCGCCCGGGAGACCGGCCTGACCGCCGAGCTGGTCGGGGAAAAGGGAGAGGTGCTCGCAACCGCACCACTGAAGCGCCTGCAGGATCACGCCGACGGATGCGGATGTTCGGAAGGCGCCGATAAAAGCGGCAAAAACTACCCCCACCTGGTCCAGGTGTTTCTCAAAGACGTCGGTCCCGGCGCTGAGCTTCTTATACGGCGCGGCGAGAAGCAGCTCTGGAACCGCCGGGCGCCCAGGAAGCGCCCCGTGATCACCAGCTTCGAGGTCGGTCTCGAAGGCGAGCGGCTCACAGCGGAGTGGCGGATGGAAGCTTCCGGAGAAATCGAACCTCAGTACTGGATACAGTGGTCCGGCGATGAGGGTGAAACCTGGCACGCCCTGGCCGGCGGTCTGACCGGCGAGCGCGCGGAGCTGGAAGCGGGGATGCTGCCGGGCGGCAAGGTGGCAGTGCGCCTGTTCGGATCCGACGGCTTCTTCACGGCGGTATCGGAGACCAAGATGATCGAGGTCCCGGAATTTCCGCTCGCCGTCAGCATCCTGACACCCCGGGACGGCCAGACTTTGGCCGCCGGCAGGTCGATGCGGCTGTGGGGCACGGCCCAATCAGACCGGCCCGGGGACGAGGTGGAACCGAAGGCCTTGTGGATCCTGGATGGCGAGGAGCTGGCCGAAGGGCTGGATGCCTTCCACCCGGCGCCTGGAGCTGGAGAGCACAAACTGACCCTGCAGGTCTCAATCGGCGATCGGCGCGGCGAGGCCTCGATCGGTTTCGTAACGGCCGATATCCCGACCGGCCCGGATGATATGGATATGAAGCAATACCGGCAGCAGGGGTGAAGCCGAAGCCGCCGGCGCCCACTTCGCCCATTCGCCCCCTAATCCATCAAATACAACTCCACATTCTCCAGCTCACACCGTGTCCCGAAGCCGGCGTTGGTCCCGGAGAAGATCGTCATTGACAGTTCTCCGGACGAGAACGAACTATCCACCTGAGTCACCATCAGCAGACCGTCGATGAAGACCATCAGCCGGTTCCCCACCGCCGCCAGCATCAGGTTGGCCCCGTCGGCCGGGGTGTCGAAGGGGTAGCGCTCCGTGGAAGCGCCCACGGTCGAGAGCGTGCCGTTGTAGTTCCTGAGGATCCGCACGATCCCGTCCATCTGGAACACGGCGACGTAGAAGTTCTCCTGGCTCTGCTCCCGGAAGACAAAGCCGCAGCCTGAGTTGAACCAGTTGGCCGACTGGCTGGCCGATTCCCAGGCGGCGTCGGCGCGCAGGATAAAATCCCCGGCGCGCTCGCCGCTGTACGTCCAGCTGAACCAGTTGATCTGCGCCCACGCGCGCGAGTAGTCGTCCAGCTGCACGGTGCGGCCGAAATCATCCTCGATCCACCCGGACCGCAGCAGCCAGCCGGCGACCTCGCTCATGCTCATCCGGTCCGGGGCGAATTCGTCCGGCCCCGCCGCGGGCTCGCCCGGCAGCGCCGCCGGGGCAGCCGACCAGACCGGCTGCAGGTCGTCCATCAGGCTGTCCGTCCGGCGCACCGCCGTTTGCCCGGCGATATCCAGCGTGTAGATCTCGAAGTTCCCGTCCCGGTTCGATGAGAAGGCCAACGAGCCCCCATCCGGGGACCAGGACGGGTAGAAGTCGACCGCCCCGTTGATCGTCATCCGGGTCGTCTCGCCGGTCGCCAGGTCCGCCACGAAAATCTCGGGGTTGTCCGTTTCGGGCAGGACGGAGACGAAAGCCATCCGCGTCCCATCCGGCGACCAGGCGGGGTGGAAGTCGTCCTCCGGGCTGTCGGTCACATGGGTCAGCTCGCCCGTGGCGGCGTCGACGATGAAGATATCGCGCGGTTGGACGTCGTACAGGGTGATCCGGAAACCCAGGTTGAAGCCGAAGAAGACCAGGTCGATCCACTCGGAGAAGATCTCGCCCGGTGCGCCGGAGAAAGCGTAGCGCGTCCCGTCCGGCGCCCAGACCGGGTCGAACTGGAACGAGATCCCGGGGGTGATCGCCTGCCAGGCGTCCTCTCCCGCCGGGGAAGTCCAGATCTGCGGGTACTGGCCGACCGGGGCGTACAGGGAGAGCAGTTCCCCGTTGACCGACCAGGACGGATCGAAGACCGCCCCGCCGAACGGGGAAGGGACCCGGTTCTCCGCCCGGGTGGCCAGGTCGATCGCATACAGCAGGTCGTCCCGCGTATAGACCAGCTGCGACGCGTCCGGCGACCAGGCCGGGAACGAGCGCACGGCGTTATCGTGCTCGCCGGTCAGCCAGGTCACGTCTCCGCTGCTCGGATTGAGGACGGCGATGTCGGACTGCGGGGCGGCGAAGCGGCTCCCCAGCCGGATCGACGAGAACGCGATCAACCCGCCGCCGCCCTGCGCGGTTGGGGTGGGGGTCGGGGTATCGGTTGGGGTGTTGGTCGGGGTGGGGGTGCTGCTGGGCGTCAGGGTGAGCGTCGGGGAGGGCGTGGCGGTCGGTGGAGAGGTCCCGGTCGCTGTGGGTGGCGGCTCGCTCGGGGCCGGCGTCCCCGTCGGGGCGGCCGAGGCGCAGGCCGCAAGGAGTATGGACAGCGTCCCCGTCAGGGTGAAAAAACAAAACGAACCTGCAAACTTCTGTCCGGATCTCATCATAACCCTCCTGATCTGATGACCCGCCCTGCTGCTCCGGGTCCCCTCGTGCGATGAGGGGATTATAACAGGCTATTTCAGTTGGGCTTCCGGTACACGTGCCGCCGGTAGACTTTCTCCCCCCGGATCATCGCTTCGTAGAAATATTTTGAACCCGGCACGGCCGCAAACTCCGTGAAGACCCGCCGCAGCCCCCAGGGGACCATCGCAACGATCAGCCGCCTGCGTCGGCCGCTGTCCCGGTCGAGCGCGGCGAGCACCCGTTCCGTGATGTCCTCCCGTTCCAGCTCCTCCAGGCCGGAGGCCGCCAGCTGCCGCTCCCACTCGGGGAAACCGTCCCGGGCGCGGACGTCGGCGTACAGGAAGTGCCCGCCCGGCCGGAGGACCCGGCCGACCTCGGCGAAGAACCGCTCCGGCCGCTCGTAACAGCTCGAAGACTCGATATTGATGACGGCGTCGAACGAACCGTCCGGGAACGCCAGCGCTTCCGCATCCCCGCGCTGGAAGGTCAGACCCGGCACCGCATAGTGCCCCCGGCAGAAATCGACGGCGCTCTCGGCCAGGTCGACGCCGACGACGCGGGCCGGCCCCAGCCTTCGCCGGACGTACGACGCCCCGCCGCCGCGCCCGCTCCCGACCTCGAGCACATCCAACCCGCTGAGATCCACCCCCCCGGCCACGCGGTGGTAGAGCTGGATGCTGTAACGGTCCGGCTCGTCCGCCTCCGAGAGCGGGACCGGTTGCTCGGCTTCGTAACCGTAATTCATAAACAGCATGTGCCGGCCCGAATCACGGGACGAAAGAAATTCAAACCAGCGCTTGCTGAAGTTATAAGCGATGGAAGGGAAGAGGCGGTCGACGAGGGTATAGAGGGTGCTGAGCATGGGGGAAAAGATGGTGCCGGGTGCAGGGGGATTATACCTTTCTATTCATCCTTGTTTTTGAAAAACCTCGAAATCAATTACCCATCTCCCTGAACCTTGCACGTTGCACGTTGCCCGTCGAAATCGGGAAACCCTTCACGCCTGGAAGAGGCAATCCTCCCATGACCTTTCCCGGCCCGGTTCCTACAATGAGACCGATCGGAAAATTTTGAAGGGCGGCGGGGCTGGGAGCGGGGGGGCCGGGTGGGGCCGGGCCGATCTACTCCCAGGACCGCCTTTGAAAAGGAGCCGGAAGATGATGGATAAACGACATTCTCTGATCCGCAGACTTGAGATCTGCCCGCATTGCGCCCGGGACCGGCGGGGGGACGGGGCGGGGCGGCGCGGGGCGGGCGAATTTGAGACCGGTTTGACGGACCTGCTGGTCGAGCTGCGGCGGAACTTCCGCTACGAAGCAGGCCCTGAGCCCCTCGGCTCCCCCTTCGACTTCGCTCAGGGCATGGCTCGGGGCGAACTCCTCCGAAGGGACAGTCGATGGGTCGAGCCGGTCTGGGCCGAGGCGGTGGGGCCGTGACGGCGCCGCCGGAGGTCCGCTATTTGACGCGCGGCTGGGAGCGCGGCCTGGGGGCCATGTTCCGCCGCGGGCTGGACGGGGAGATCCTCGTTTTCGTCTACCTCCGCCCGGCCGCCCATCTGTACCACACCTTCTTTTCGCCCCCGCTGCGGATGCTGGCGCTCGACGACGACGGCTCGCCGCTGTTCGACGCCGTCGTCCCGCCCAACCGGGTGCAGGCGCTGCCGGCTTCCCGGCTGGTGGTGGAATGCGACCCGGCGAGGAACCTTGCCCCGTCCGAACTGGCCGCGATCGCCGGGGGCACTGGGGCGGGCGCGGGGGCGGGCGCCAAACCGATCCCCGAGAACAAAGGAACCCGGCCGTGGACCGGCTGATGTTCGCCCTGCTGTCGGATTCGATCGCCGAGGTGCGCCGGGTCCCGTCGCGCTGCGGGGACGAGCGCCCGCTCAAAGCCGAGACCCTGCGGGCGCATTTCAGCGTCTGGGAGCGGGGCGTGATGGTCAATGCGGCCTGTTTCCTGGTCGATCTGCCGCGGCTGGAGCTCGAGCTCCCCCTCGGCGCCCTGACCGTCGCCCACGCGATCCTGGACGCCGAGCGGCGCGGCGGGCACCTGCCCGACCTGGTCGCGGCCTCAATGGCGGGCGGCCCGTGGCGGGGGATGCAGCGGGCGACCTGCCTAGTATGCGCCCGGTTGGGGACCTGGCGGCAGGTGCTGGACCCGGGCGGGCTGCCGCCGGAGGCCGCCTGGCGCTACGAGCGGCCCGAGAACCACATCCCGCTGTGCCGGCGCTGCGTCGCCCGGTTGGCCTTCCGGACCGCCCAGGCCCAGTTCGAGCTGGCGCTGGGTCTCTGGGGGCCGCGCTTCGCGGCGCTCCACGCCTGGCACTGCGCCCGGACCGCCGGGGAGCTCCCGTCGGACTGGGACCCAGGCCGCGACCCGATCTGGCCGCCGGCATACGGCGGGGAGACCTGGGCGACCGGCAGCGGCCACGTCCGCTGCGCCGAGCCGCGCCCGTATTACGGCGTGACCCGGACGCGGGCGCAGCAGGCGGGACTGGAACGCCTGCTGGGGGCCGAGCGGGCCGCCGACCTGGTCTACGCCCGGGCGGAGCCGGAGGCCGCGCTGCGGCTGTTCAGCCCGGTCGAGGCTCCGGCCGAGCAGCTCGCCGGAGGGCTCCCGTGACCGCCGCCGCCTATCTGGGCGCGCTGGCCGCCGCCGCCTTCATCTTCGAACTGCTGGACGGTCTGGCGGCGGCCCGAGGCCGCACCGGACGCCTGCAGGGCGTGGCGGACGGCCGGGGGAGCGGGGCGGAAGCGCCGGCTCGGCGGGCGTCGGCCTGGACGGCCGCACTCGTGCTCCTGTTCCCGGGTCGGTTCGGACCGGGATCGGAGCGGGCCGGGGCGGGCCTGGTCGAACTGCTGCGGCGGGGCGGCTATCCGTACGCCACGACCGGTGAGTACTACGCCGCCGCGCTCCGGACCTTCTCGGTCTGCCTGCTGCTGGCCGGCGTCTCGGCCGGACTTGTCTTCTCGGCCGGGGCGGGGTTGGGGGCGGCGGTTGCGGCGGCGGGGCTGTTCGTCGTCCTGGGGCTGCGTCTGCCGGGAGCCCGGCTGCGGGGCGCCGTCCGTCGGCGGGCGGCGGCCTTCAAGAACAGCGCCCTGTCCGGGCTGGCGCTGCTGAACGCCCTGCTCTCGGCGGGAGTCAGCGTGCAGGAGAGCCTGCGGCGCTGCGCCGGGGTAGGCGGGCCGTTCCCCAACCTGATGGGGCTGCTGGTGGCGCAAATGGAGGCGGCCCCGTTCAACCGGGCAATCGAGGTCGTGGAAGCCCACCTGCCGGACCCGCAGGACGTCGAGGCGGCCTTGTTCCTGCGGGCGGTGAAGGATTTCTACAACCACAACCGCCCGCTGCTCCCGAGCGTGGGGGCGCTGCAGGCGGCCGTCCACCGCGAGATGGTCGAAGCGACCGAAGCCCGCGCCGCATTGGTGCGCCAGCGCAGCGGGCTGTTCGGGGTGCTGGCGGTGCTGGGGCTGGTGATCACCATCATCGCACCGTTCGCCAGCGTGTTCACATAAAACCTCACCACGGAAATACGGTAGGGGCGCACCCTGGTGGTCCGTGCCGTGTCCCTATGGTGAAAAACAAAAGGAGAAATGACATGAAACACCTCATCCATCTGATCCGCGAGTTCCTCTCGGACGACGCCGGCCAGGACTTTGCCGAGTACGCCCTGATCCTGGGCGCAATCGCCGTCGTCGCCATCGCCGTGATCGCCAACTACCGATCTGAGCTGACCAACGCCTTCAACCGCGCCATCCAGGCGCTGCAGATGGCGTCGGGCGGGTAGCGTGCGCAGGAAAGAACACGGGCAGGCCATGTCCGAGTTCGCGCTGGCGGCGCCGGTCCTGATCCTGCTGCTGTTCGGCCTGACCCTGGCGGCGTTCTACGCCTTCCGGGCCGCGGCGGCGGATTGGGGCGTCTTCGTCACCGGTGCGGCGGAAGGGGCCTACAAAGTCCCGGCGTCCGGCCGGGCACGGGCTTCCGTGACCTGGCCGGACATCGCCGCCGCGATCGGGACGGCGAGCCTGGGAGACGGAGAGCGCCAGGTCCGGTCGGAGATCGCCTTCAACCGGGTCCGCTCCTGGGTCTACGGCCTCAAGCTGGACGAGACCCACATGGGTACGGCCTTCTTCCGGCTGTGGCGGTTCTACCCGGGGCCGCCGCAGGGAGGGTTCGAATGACTTTGATAATTGGAAAAAATGGAGGTGCGGGCGTGGTTCGCACGCCCGCACCTCCGTTTTTTCCGGGACGTGGAGAGAAAGGGCAAGCGATGGCGGAGACCGCCGTCTTCTCGCTGATGGCCGTTATGCTGGCGCTGGGGCTGCTGGCCCTGATCCCGATCCACCGGGCCCGCACGGTCTCGATCGCCGCGGCCTATGCCTGCACGCAGTTCGTCTCGCAGGCCGTCGATCCCGAGAAGGCGGTCGCCCAGGCCGAGGCGGTCGGGCGGCGGACGATCGAAGCCTTCTGGAGCGGGACGGTTGGTGCCGGATATGAGATCTCGGCCTGGGCTGCCGGCACAACCGGCGCCCGCGGCTGCCGTGTGACCTACCGGGCCCCGCTTCTGTTCGGCGCCTCGTTCGGGCTGGAACCGCCCGGGCCGCGCACGGTCGAGTTCACCTCCCTGGCGGAGTCGTGGAAGGCGGATTGGCCGTGAGCCGGGCGCCGTCCGAGAGCGGGCAGTCCCGTCGGGCACACCGTAGCTTTCATTCGCGGCAAGCCTCCGGGCAGGCCGTCGCCCTGTTCGCCGTCGTCATCCCGGTCACCGTCCTGTTCGCGCTCGGGATCTTCGACTATATGGTCACGACCGCCCGGGTGATGGAGACATTGGCGGCGGCGGACCTGGCGGCGCACGCCGGGGCGCAGCGGGTCCGGCTCGAACCCGACGGTCGGATCGTGGTCGACAACCCGTCCGCACGGTCTACGGCTGCGACCTATTTCCTGGCCCAGGCACCGGAGGGCACAGTCCTGCATACCGTGGCCTGCATGCTGGAGCAGGACCGTCCGACCTGCCGGTTGGCGGTTTCGGTGCAGTCCGCCGGGTACCTGATCCCGCAGCGGTCGGTCCGGATCACGGCGGTCGGGGAGCTGGCTTACGGGGCAACCCGTGACGATCAATAACGGAGGCGATAATGGACTTCATATTCTATAGGGACCTGAACGGCCGGCCGCGGCTCCGGCGCTTTGCCGCTGCGGCGCTGGCGCTCCTGACCGTCCTGGTGGGCCTGGCGTTGCTGGTTGCAGCCCAGGCCGGTCCCGGTCCTGTGCCATCCGGGCGCGCCCATGCGGGACCGATCGTCCTCGTCCAGCCGGAGCCGTCGCCCACACCCAGCCCCGAACCATCCCCCACGGCTTCCGCGTGTTCGGATGATCCATCGTCGTGGTCTTTTGTCCCAATCTTCCCGGACGACCATTATCACCGGATCGAGCCGGCCTGCGTCTATGAAGGTGTCGCCCGCACGGCGGCCTGGATGCTGCTCGCGCGGATGGGATACAGCAAGACGTCAGCGGCGGAAATACTTTCCTTCAAACTACCGCCCTGGGAGCCGATCCTGACGATCCACGGGTACACCAATTTGAAAGGGCCTCTCGACCTGCCGCTTCTTTCCGAGTGGCCGGCGCATCCCGATTTCCGGTTCTGGCAGGTGGACACCGAGGGGCGGCCCGCACTGGCAATTAGCTTGCGAGGCTGCTACCGCCGTCCGGGCCAGACCGGAGGGGTGATCTGCGTCCTGGCAATGGATCGTTCACCGGGAACGGCCGTCAGCGTGCTCGGGGACCTGGCAATCGCCCATCACGGCCTGCACCTGCCCGGGTCCAGGACTTTCCACCTTCTCAACTACGCGGGGGAGGGGCGCTGGAACCTGATCGGCCAGCTCAACGGCCTGTCCCTTGAAATCGAGGACATCGACCAGATGGCGGCGGAGCGAGTGCGGTTGACCGGCCGCCTCGGCGCCGTCCCGTGGGACCCTGCCTGGCTGTTCTCGGAACACGGGCTCGCGTTGAACCCGCTCCCGCAGGACTGGCGGTTGTATGGGATGGACGAGGGGACCGTCCGGTCTATTGGGCAGGAGCTCAATCGTTTCATTCCAGCCTCGCTACAGGAAACCGATGAATAAACCCAACCGGATTTTATTGCCTGTTCTCGCCGCGGCGATATTGATCGCCGCGCTGTACGCAGGCCCGGCGCTGGCCGACCCGGTCTGCGATACAGTCTGGGACCCGGTCAACCAGGTCTGGGTCACGATCTGCACGGACGACGGTGGGGGCTCATCCGGAGGGGGCGGGGGCAGCGGAGGGGGGAGCGGAGGGGGGGGCGGGGGCAGCTGCACCCCCGGCGAGACCGTTGTATCCACCGTCATCATCGGCGGAGACATGCTGTGCGAGGTCTGGCTCGTCTGGCACGACGCGTGCACCGGTCAGGTGAGCTACGCCATCCTGGTCGACGTGATCGCAGGCGGCTCCTGCACCGCACCAGACCCGGGTTCCGGGAGCGCCAACGCTGCCAATCCCTGTATCGAACTGGCGGTCACCCCCGGCGGTGTGCACTGCGTGACCGATTGGGGAATCGAATGGCTTCTGGAGGCCTCGGTCGGGTTCCCTTCGGCTTTCCTCGATCTGCGGCCGTACCCGGTCACCCTGGTCAGTTGGCCGAGCGCCGCCCGCAATGGCGGGACACCGTCTGCTTCGGGGTCCGACAGCCTCGATTACATCGCCTACGGCGGCGGCGATCCGGATGATCCGGAATTGGGGGACTGGCGCGAGGTCCGGCTGACGCTGCGGCTCGTCCCGGCCGCTCCGCTCCTGTTTTTCACGATGCCGACCATCGGGACGCTGGCGCTCCCGGACGTCGGGGCGAACGGGCTGCCGGTAACCATCGAATTCACGCTGCCCTCGCATCCCGAGGCTGGCGCCGACGTCCTGGCCGGATCGATCGGGCTGCACGAACTGCCCGCCGACCTACCCGTCTTCAGCGGCTCGGCGGTCACGGCATACCGGCTCTTCTGGTCGCTTCGGTTCGAGGAATACGAACGCGACTGTCGACCCGGGCCTGACCCGTTCACCGGCGGGCTCTATTGCAGGACCTCCAACCAGGCCGATGCGGACGACGGGCACTGGGAATACGACTGGGAAGACCGGGGCATGGGCGGGGAGATCACCCCGCAGATGGTCGTTGGTCTGCCGCCCGGGATGGCCGCCGATCTGGACGGCGACGGGTCTCCGGATGCCTACTGGAACCGCAAGGTCACGATCCGGCGGATGGATAACGACGGAAGCGTCACCGGAGGGGTCTGGAACTGGAGCGGGGCCGTTTACTGGGCCGTGCGCGAAGGCCAGGGGCAGATCGGTTGGCCGAGGTGATGGCGATGTATCTGGTGCTGCTCGTTCTCTGCATTGGGCTGGCCTGGTTCGATTTCAAAACGGCCCGGATCCCGAACGGCGCGACCCTGCCGCTCTTACTGGCAGGGCTGTGGCTGAATTTTCCGGGCCGGCCGGAAACCTGGCTGGCATCGGCGCTCCTGCTGTTGGGCTGGCAGCAGCGCATGCTCGGCGGCGGGGACGCCAAGCTCTGGCTGGCTCTCCTGTGGCTGGCACCCGTCATGATTCCAAATCCGGCCGTCGTCCTGGGCGCCGTGTGGGTGGCGACCGGTGCGCTGCAGTTGGCCTGGCGCGCCGGGAGGAGGCTGCGAGTGCTCGGGATCCGGCGGCCGGGTGCCTGGCGAGCGCTGCCGTTCGTCGCCTGGCTGGTGATGGTGAGCTAAATGCTGACGGATTTGTGGATGGATTTGCTGAACCCGGCGAACCGGCGCGGCCACCCGGTGTTGGCGGCACTGCTCTACGTGTTCTGCCCGGCCGCGGCGCGCTGGTGGCTGGCTGGAGCGGACCCGGTGGTCCCCTTCGACCCGCTTTGGCAAGCCCACCATCTCCGGTCCTCCGGCCGGACGCTCAGAGCGGTATTGGAAGACTGGGAGTTGGGGAAACTGATCGGGCATGCCCGGAAATACGTCGAGCAGGTCGAGGCGTTCCGCGCGCAGCCACAGCATCGCCATATCCCGGCCCCGGAGCTGCTCCCAACCTTTCTGGGCGGGAGGCTGCCGGTGGCGATCCGCCATGGGCTGTCCGAGGCGTTCGAGGAGATCGGCGGCTGGCAAAATTTTTACCCGTTCGTCCGGGCGTGGGCCTTTTCGCCCCGGGATTGGGCAGGGGCGTTGGGTTGGCGGGAGGTTCGGCGGATGGAGCGCACGGCGATTGCGCTGGAAGCGCTCTGGGCCGAACCGGTCGCATTCTCCGCCTGGCGGTTATCCGGGGACGGGCGGACCGTGCTCGGGTTGCTCGCTCCAGCAGATAGGTTTGCTGGCGCCTGGATCGCCGGAGTCGCTGCGTGCGGAAGGTCGACCGTGCAACGCGAGGAGCTTTATCTGCTTTCAGAGACGGGGCGCACATCCCGGGCCGGGGGCGGGTTTGGCGTCCGGGCGAATCGGGATCTGATCGAGCGGGCTTCGTCCGCGGCGAGGGAGGGGCCGCATATCCCGGTCAACGCGCTCGAGCGGCCGTCGCTATGCCGGCGCTGCGGCTACCACCATATCTGCTGGATGGAAAGAGAGGACGGTCTGAACCCGATCGCCCTGGGCAACTGGGCCGGGTCGCGGGTTTCGAACGGGTGAATCGATGCAAACAGGGATTGCCGGCTTCTTTTTAATTTGGTTCACGATCGCGACCGGAATTCCGGCAGGTGCAGGGCTGTCCCGGACCGAAGCGGGCCTTTTGACGGATCCGCCGGGCCAGCCTTTTTTTCAGACGCCGGAGCCAGGCATCACCCCGGCGCCGGGGCCGGGTCCAACCCCACAACCCTCAACAACCCCGCAGCCGACCGTCATCACACAGGTCTTCAAGGTTGTGTTTTCCGCCGAGACCCTGGTCGAGGCGATGGATGGGGTCATCGAAGACATGGCCGAGAAGACGGTCGAGGAGGTCGAGACAGAGATCCTCGAAATGAGCGCGTTGCTGGCTGCGATCCTGGCGGCGCCGATCGGGGGTTACTTCGCCGAAATCTCTGCCGGAACCCTTACGACGGCCGCCGCGCTGGCTCCGGTGCTGTACCTCGTCCGGCTGGCACTTTACCATTGGAACCGGATGGCGGGTGAGGAAGACAGCCTGCTCACGGTGTTTGGCGATTGGTTGGCAGCAGGGTTTCTCGCGATCTCAGCCGGGCCGTTTCTGGATGCGATCGTGCAAACCGGCTGGTGGATGGCAAACGCTGCCATCGGAGAGACGAACGAACTCGCCGTGCAGTTCATGGCCGCTACGAGGGTGACGAACGAGCTATCCGGGTTCCTGGAGGTCAAGGCGGTGAAAATCATTGGCGGGATCATCCTCATCCTCGGCCACTTTGGAAAGCTGATCGGTATTTTAGGGTTGGCCTTCGCCATCGCATCGGCACAGGCCGTCCTTTATGTGCTGGCGGTGATCGCCCCGGTCGTAGCCGTGCTGGCCGTCGTCCCGCATATGAAGTGGTTGAAGATCATCTGGCTCAAGGCCGTGGCGGTCCTGGCGCTGGTCCCGGTCGCCGCCGGCGGCGTCTTCAAAGCCTGGTCCAGCCTGACCGCCTATGTCGACGGGGATGGGTGGGCGGCCATGCTGATCCGCCTGTTCTGGCTGTGGGGCGCGGTCGGGTTCCTGCTCTCCCTCGCGGGGATCCTGGGCAAGCTGACGCTTTCCTCCGCGGTCGACACAACGGCTCGGATCGGAAAAGCGCTCAAATCAATCCAAAGGAAATCCGGAGGGTCAGATCGGGATATACCGGCCTCGAAAGGAGACGGGAAAACCCCTTCGAAAGTGCAGTCCCAGGCTTCCCGCTCGATGGAATTCCTGTTTGAAGCCAGTCTCGAAGCGCCGCGCTATCTCCAGAGCAGCCAGGTCGGCGATGTAACCGGACCTTCCCCGTCTTTCTCCTCCCCCCAGACGGGCTCCGGCGGCGCCACACAAAACGCGGGGTTCGAAACCCAGGCGCCGAATTATGTCCCGAAAGCTGTGGATTCGAGCGAACCCGGGGAGCAAAACCCTCAGGAAATAAACGCGTACGCCCGTGAAGCCGCCAGATATCCTGGGGAAAGCGGGACGGGTCCCGGGATCGCCGGAGGAGCCTCATGACGGCCGCCGTCGACCTGCTCGCCGGATTTCTGCGCGAAGCCTGGACCGCCATCGCCGGGGCGCTGCTCATGCTCGGGCTGCTGGCGCTCCTGGCGCAGGTCCTGCGAGGGGCAGGGTCGTCCTTGATCGGCTCACGCTACGGCGTCGCCTCTGCCGCCGGCTCGGCGGTCGGGATCGTCTTCGTCCTGCTTTTCGCCTTCCTCGGGCTCCCGGCGCTGGTGGAGGCCGGCCTGGGGACTGCCGTGGGGGGCGGTATGTGCGGACCGCTGGTCGGGCTGGGGGCTGCCGCCGGCGGGCTGATCGCGGCGCTGGCCGCGCTGCGGATGCTGATGGGCGCCGCCCGGGCGCTCTCCGGTGCACTCGTCTCGAGTGAATCCGGGGCGCAGGCCCTTCTAGAGGCCGGCGAGGCCCTGATCGGGATGCTGGCGGCCGGGATGGCAGGGCCGGTGGCGGGGCATTTCTTAGGTGCTTGTTGACAAAAGGAACCTGGAACACTGAAATCAGTGTTCCATAAGGAGCGATCATGTTCGACCCCATTCTCGAAAAACTGACCGAAATCGCCCGCGACGCCTGGTTGTTCCTGGCCGGGCTGCTGGTTATGGTCGCCTTGTTGGGCGGGCTCTACTTCGTCCTGCAAGGTGCAGCCGGGGCAGCCTTCGGTGGCTCACGGACGACCTCCATCGCCATCCTGGGTGGGATCGGGCTGGTGCTGCTGGTGCTGTTTGCCTTCCTCGTGATCCCGCAGCTGGGTGAGGTGTTGAAAGGGTTGCAGCCGGCACCGCCGTTCTAGGAGATTCTCATGTTTAACGACCGCGACATCGCCGTCATCGGCGCCGGGGCGCTCGCTTCGGTGCTGTGCCTTCTGCTGCCCGTCCCCTTTCCCTGGAAGGTCGGGATCGGGTTCACCGTCCTCGTCATCGCCCTGGTCGCCGCCCTGATCCGGCTGGGGCGGGACCGGTTGACTCCGGAGGAGTATCTCGTCCGCCGGATCCGCTATTGGCTGCGGCCGCGCTTCTGGACCTTCCAGGTCCGTGACCTGCCGTTGCGGTTCTCGGGGAGGGAAGCTCCCGGACAAAAAATAGCGGAACCACCCCCGCCGGCGCCGGAACGCCCGGTCAAACGAAAGCCTGAGCCGGAACCCGCCGCGCACAGGCTCCCAGGCGTGCGGCGGGTGTCCGCCGCCGTCTCCTGGCGCCTTGACCCGGCCCTGGCCGAGCGCATCGCCGGGCTTCTGCTGGCCGTCGTGGGGCTGTATTTCCTGGACTGGCTGCGGACCGGGGGCGCCGTGGCGCTCGGGATGGACCTCGCCCGGGTGCTGCCGTGACGACCCTAATCGCCCTGATCGGGGCGCTATCCCTGGCGGCGGTCCCGCTCCTGATCGGTTGGCGCCGGACGGCCGGCGAGGCCGAGATGGCGCGCGCCCTTGGCCTGAGCCCACCGAAAAGGCGCTTCGACCCCCACAAGGTCGCCCGCCAGACCGGAACCGGGTTGACTGCCCGGCAGCTGTCCTTCGGCTTTGCCGCCTGGACCGGCGGTGGGCTGGTCTGCGGCGGGTTCTTCGGACCTGTGGGGGCGGCCCTGTTCGCCCTCGGTGCAGCTCTGCTCTACATCACCGGCCTTGCCGCACGGCGGGAGGACCTGCGAATGGCCCAGGCCAAGGACATCCTGCGCGCCCTGGGAGTGATCGAGACCCTGCTCACCCAGGGCCGCTCGCTGGCGGACTCGATCGCCGGGGCCGCCGGCGCGACCGGCCCGCAGGGGACCCTGGTCCTGAACGACCTCGTGGTCCGGATGCGGAGCGCCCCGGTAGAGGCGCAGGCGGAGGCCGTACGGGGTTGGACGGAAGCCTGGGATAGCCCGGCCGTCGACCTGGTTGGGACGGCGCTGCTGGCAGCCCTGCAAGGGCGGATCGAGATCGCACCGCTGGTCGCCGCGCTGCGGGGGACGCTCTCCGGGGTGGTCGAGATCCTCTCCCGGGCACGCTCGGCGGCCAAGGGGGTCGAGTGGCAGGCCCGCTTCCTGGCCGTCTTCCCGCCGTCTGTCCTGGTCGCGATCGCGGCCACGACGCCGGAGACCGGCCGGCTCTACGCCGCCGACCCGGCGTTGCTGCTGCCGGTCCTGCTCGGTTCCGGGGTCTCTTACCTGCTCTCGATGCGGATGATCCGCAAAGGGCTGTCGATGGACGCCTCGCTCGGGCTCGGGAACGGGACCGAAGGCCTGATCCGGTTCGACCGGATGGGAAAGGTGCTTTGAGTGGTCCGGTGGTTTTTTCGCCTGGCTGGTCTCTCGGCCATCCTCCCGGCTGCCTGCCTGTTCGTCTACTGCTTCTTGTTCTTGACGCCGGCATTTCTGGCCGTCTCGCAGCTCCCCGTGTGGGCGCAGGGACCGGTCCTGGCCTGGCTGCTGGGCGGGACGGGGGAGACGGAAGAGGGGGCCGGTTTCTACCCTGGTCCGGTCCCTGTGATCCCGCCGGGCGGTTACGAGGGTCCGGAGTCGTTCCTGTGCATCCTGCCGCCACAGATCGGCTACCTGACCGACAAATACGGCGTGGTGCGGGACGGCGGCTGGATCCACCACGGGATCGATTACGGGACCTACTACCAGGAGGTCCCGGTCCGGACGCCCTTCGGCGGGATCGTCGTCTACGCCGATTGGGCCGGGCCGTACGGGTGGTTGGTGATCGTCGAGAATGCCGGGTACCGGGTCTACCTGGCGCACCACTCATCGCTGCTGGTCTACCCGGGGCAGATCGTCGCGGCCGGGGACGCGGTCGGGATCTCGGGTACGACCGGGAACTCGACCGGGATCCACGTCCATTTCGAGGTGCGGGTCTGGGACGGGGCGGTTTGGGCGCCGGTCGATCCGAACCTGGTCCTGCTTCCGGGGCAGGCAGCGTACTGTGATTGGTATGCGTTGGCGGAGCCTTGATATGGAAACAACCCAACGATTGACCGACCTGGTTGCTCTGGCTTACCTTTTCTATCTTGCGGGAAGCCCCGCGCTTGCCTCCGGTCGCCGGAGAACGGGGCTGGGCCTCCTGTATGCGGCCGCCGGTTTCGAGGTCCCCGGCGCCGTGTGCCGGCTCGGGCTCGTTTTCCTGGGCGGTCTGGGGCTGGTGTGGCTGCTGCGGGCGGAGCCGGTCCTGGGAGCCGCCCTGGCAGGCGGTTCGATCGCGCTTGCGGCCGGGGCTATGCTGCGGCTGCGGGCCGGGGAGCGGGCGGGGTTCGCGGCGGTGCTGGGGCTGCTGGAACGGCTGGAGCGGGAGACGGCCGCCCGGGCGGATTTTTTCGCCGCGCTGGGGGCGGCGCGGGGGGATCTGCAGGGGGGGCCCTTCCGCCGGGCGGTCGATGCGGCGCTGGACGGGTACGCCCGGCGACTGCCCTTGCCGGACTGCCTGCGCCCGCTCGCCGCGATGGATCCGGCCCTGGCGGGGCTGGCGGCCGACGTGCGGCGGGCCGGCTGGGAGTCGTCGGAAGGGCTGAGACGGGCGGTCGGACTGGTGTACGCCGCGGCGGTCCGGCGGTGGGACCGGGAGCGGGCGGCCCGGGTCCGGCTCGACCGGCTGGAAGAACGGGTGCCGCCCCTGCGGGCGTTTGCGGCGGGGGCCGCGGCGGGCGGATTGATTTTCTCCGGCTCGCTCGCGGCGGCTGCGGTGGCAGGATTGTGCGGGCTGGTCTGGTTAGGCGCGCTGACCCGGCGAGCGGCACTGCGGCGGTTTTCCCGGCTGGCGGGCGGGGCGGCCGCGCTGCTGATCCTGCTCCCGGCCGCGGCCGGCGGACCCGTGCAAGATGGTGCCCGGCCGGCGGCGGTTTCGGAGCCGGCCGCAACCGTGAGCCGCACTGACCGCATGCCCGGGCTATCCCCGGAGCCTCAGCCGGCGACCGTCCGGGAAGCGGATCCGATCCCGGACCTGGCGAGGACGGTCCCCGAACCGGTCTGTCGGATCGCGACCGGGGTCGCGGGGGGCCGGGCCAACGTGCGGGAGGCGCCGAGCATGGCGGGCCGGGTCGCATTTCATGCGGTGGAAGGGGAGGCGGCGGCCGTTCTCGGGGAGGTCGACCTGGGCGCCGGCGGCGCCTGGGCCCGGATCCGGATGGGGGACGGGCGGACCGGGTGGATCTACGGACCGCTGTGCCCGAGGTCCGATGGATGACCTGACCGGGGTCCGGCTGGCGGCGCTCCGCCTCCCGCCGCGGGGGCTGAGGTGCGCGGTCTGCGGGCGGGTGCACGGGGTGGGGCGGCTGGTCTTTTGGCCGGCGCTGCTGTTGGCAGCAGCGCTGATGCTGCCCTTCGGCGGAGACGTGCAGGCGGGGGCCGGAGGCGGCCGGGCCGCAGCGGTACGGCGCGCAAGACCGGCCGCGTCGACGCTCCCGCCGGCCGCCGTCCCGGCCGATCTCGAATCACCGCCGGATCCCGAGCCCGTCGCTGCACCCACGGCGCTCGCCGTCCCCGCGACGGCCGTGGTCTGGAACCGGGCCGGCACGGGAGTCTACCTGTGGGACCGGCCCGGCGGGGCGATCGTCGCCTCCATCGAAAACGGGCGGATCGTGCAGCTGGCGGACCGCTGGGAAGCGCTCGGCGGCGCGCCGTTCGGGGAGGTGGAATTTGAGGGGGAGACGGGCTGGGTGGACATGCGCTCTGTCCACCGGGTGGCGGTGCCGGAGGGCGGGTTCGACCGGATCGCCGCCGGGACCTTTCTGTACGACGCACCGGGCGGGAGGGCCCTGGCCTGGCTGCCGGCGGGGACGCCGGTGATGGTGACCGGGGTGGAGGAACCGGGGTGGCAGGAAGTGGAGCTGGTGATCGGGGGTGAAACGGGGTGGATCGTCCCGGGGGGTCTTGAAATGCCGTTGCGGGAACCTTAACCCGGTTTCGAGCGTCAATCACCTATGAGCAGCACGCTCGGAAACCCAGCGGCACAAGGAGCCCTGAAATGAAAAAGAAATTCGTTTTTACCGCAGTCCTGTTCGTCGTCCTCGCCTTCGCATCGGCCTGCTCCGTTCCGGGCGCGCCGGAAGATTTCACCGGCCTGGTGGAGGCCCTGCGCACAGCCGGCGCAACCGTCGAAACCGGAGAACCGGTCGAGCAGCCCTTCCTCAGCAAAGCGGGACAGATCGTCCGGATCGATGGCGCGGATTTGCAGGTCTTCGAGTACGGTTCCGCCGAGGCGCTGGAGGCCGATGCGGCCACGATCTCGCCCGATGGCGGCTCAACCGATACGACGATGATCACCTGGATGGCCACCCCGCACTTCTTCAAATCGGGGCGCCTGCTCGTCCTCTACGTGGGCGACGACGCAGCCACGCTCGGTTTGCTGGAGACGGTGCTGGGCGAGCAGTTCGCCGGCGGATAGAATTTCGTACCTGAGCCGTCGGCGCACCATGGGTGCGCCGGCGGCTCAACGATTTCCCGATGCGCTCCGCGGTGCACCGTGCAGCAACAGCGGGATATACATAAAAAAGCTGTCGCCCGGATCCCCGTTCCCCGCCTGGCCCGAATTCGGATCGACCATCAAGGACGACACATCCACC
>DATKDL010000019.1:0-2723 GCA_035512695.1 Anaerolineales bacterium
AGCACCAAGCACCCAGCACTGAGCACTAAGCACCAATTCCCCCGATTCACGGCGCAGTCGGGCCCACCACGACCGCGTTCAGCAGCAATCGATCGCTGCCGCGCCAGTAGCCGCGAAAGCTCAGATCCTCGCTGAAGGCGATGACGCGACCCGAACCGACGCGCTCCTCATAGGCAAACACCGTTCCCGGCAGGCGTTCCAGCGACTCCGACCAGGCGTGACCGGCCATGAGCGGATCGTCCGTGTCGTATCGAGCCGCGACCCGCCGCCCGGAATGGGGCGGCCCCTTCGGGGCCGTGAAAATGCGATCCGAAGTCACCAGCGCCGGCAGCTCTCCGCCCAGGCCGGCGGTCAGCCAGCTTTCCGGGTCCAAAACGACCCGCAGCACAGCGCCAGGCACAGAGAACCGCTGCGGAGCTTCCTTTGCCGAGTCCTCATCGGTCTCCCCTGTTGGGTCCGCCTCTGGATACCAGCTTTCCAGAGCGATCAGATCGAGCTGGCGGCGCGCGAAATCGACCGCCGATCCGATCGCGATCAGGGTTCCTCCATCCCGCACCCAGCGCCGAATTCGCTCCATTCCGGCTTCCCCCAGCGCGTCGGCCAACTCCTGGGCGGAAAACAGATCGGGAATCAGCAGCACGTCGTGTTCGTCCAGGGGAGTCCGAGCCAGGGAGCGCACCCGTCGAACGGTTACGGGAATTTCGTACTGGCGCTCCAGGACGAACCAGGACCATCCGAATGAGTAAGCGTGGACGGGTTCTTCGGCCAGCAGGGCAATCGAAACGGGACGTACCGAGACAGTGTCGACTGAGCCCAGCGCAGGCAGAGTCGGCTTGCCGCCGTCGACATCGACCTCGGCGATTCCCGTGTCTACGGCCAGCACGTCGACCCTGAAGCGGCCGGCCAGTTCCCGAATCGCGGAGCCGAGACCTTCGCTCTGACCGCCGGTTCTTACGATCACGGTTCCCGAGGCGAATTCCCGTCCGGTCGCTCTCAGCGGACGGGTGCTCATCGAGGCCCGAAATCCCTGCTGTCGCAAGTGATAGAGGAATGGCAGCGCGGCGGTCTGGCTGCCGTCGATCAGATAGGCGTACACCGCATCTCGCTTCGGAAACGTCGCCGAATCCCGAACCGGTCCCTCCAGTCGGCGGAGGGGCAGGGCGCTGGCGTCCGTCGAGGAGTAGGCCGACAGATCGAACAGAAGCGGGAGAGACCAGGCGGTGATGTCGTAGAAGCGAGGGTTTTCGCCTCTGTCCACCCGCGCCCGAGCCTGTGCCAAGAAATCCTCAGGCACTGGCAAATGGGGCTCGAGCAGCGCCCGGATCAGTCGGTTGTTCGGCTGAGCCGCCTCCACCACCAGACTGCCTGCCGGAAAGGCCCTGTCGGCTGCCTCGCGTCCTTGCCGGTCTCGCAGCTCAATCAGCTGGGCCGCTTCGGTCAGCACGTCCACTTCGATCCCGTTGCGCCTCAGCAGGTCGCCCAGTTCGGCAATCCGGTTCGGGTCTCCGCCTGCCTCGGGTCCAGGAAGGATGTAGCGTCCGGCCTCTCCGCCGCCTCCTCCTTCAGCGACCGCATCTCGCCGGGCCTGATAATAATCCGATAGAAGCTGCCGCCTCTCGGCTGCCGCCAGCCTCACCGCGGTCCAGGCCAGCGAGTACTGCTGGGTGAGCGCTTGTCCCAGCGTGCGCACCGTTTGATCCGATCGCTCCAAAGCCAGGCCCCTGGAGGAGCCCTGCTCGTAGAGCATCCCGACCGCCCCCTGATAGCTTCCGTAGGAAGTCGTGTAGCCGGGATAGAAATAGTTGAACAGCTCCCGCTGCGTGTACTCGAAGCCCTCGGCGTCAAACGTCTGGGCGTAGGCGGTTCCGAAACGCTCCAGCCACCGGCGCGCGAACTCGGGAAAATAGGGACCAACGGGATCGGTCGGAGGGTCGAAGTAAAACTCCGTGTCCGGACCCATTTCATGCGCGTCCACTACAACCTGGGGCCGCCACTGCAAGAGCGTCGACACCCGCGCCCGGATGCCCTGTTGAGTGTGGACGAACCAGTCCCTGTTGTGGTCGAAGAAGTAGTGGCCGGTACGGAAACCGAGCCCCTCCCAGCGGTTGTAATCATTGGACCAGTCGTCGCGACCGGGATTGGGCTCCCGCCCCAGCAATCGATGATTGGTCTGCGCGAAGGCGTCGCGACCGTCCGGGTTCAGCGTCGGGTCGATTAAGACGACCGTGTTTTCCAGCGCCCTCAGCGTCTCGTCGTCATCGCGCGTGCTCAGATGCTCGAGCAGCTTGAGCAGACCTTCGGTGCCCGAAAGCTCGAATCCGTGGATCGAGCCGCCCAACCATACGATCGCAGGTTGCGTCGCAATCAGGTCAGCCGCTTCGTCGGGCGGCAATCGGCGGGGGTCGGTCAGCCGTTGCGCGGCCGCCTGAATCTCCTCCAGGCGGGCATGATTGGCCTCTGAGGTGACGATGGCCAATGGAAGGCGCCTTCCCTCCCATGTGCGACCCTGGTCGACGACCGCAACCCGTGGCGAGGTTTCGGCCAGCCGCTCGAGGTAAGCGACCGTCTCGGCGTGAACTGTGATCCGTTCGCCGAACTCTCGGCCGACGAACTCGGCGAACGTCGGCGCCTGGGATGCGGCCGCCGTAGCTGTAAATCCTGCCAGACTCAAGCCTAGCAAGGCCCAACTAGCCCGGATTTTGCACGCGGGTCCTACTGCGGCG
>DATKDL010000020.1:0-6866 GCA_035512695.1 Anaerolineales bacterium
CCGTCTGCTCGCCCCCGAGCGCCGCCAGGTGCCGCCGGTAGGCCGGCTGCTTGAGCAGGGCCGCCATCGTCTCTGGAGCCCGGCGCAGATCGTCGCGCGTCTCGAACAGCGGGGCGATCGCCAGCGCCGGCACGCCCGGACTTGAAGGTCCGCCCGGATCTGAGGGTCCGCCCGGATCTGAGGGTCCGCCCGGACCCACCGCCCCGGTCCAATGCGCCAGCAGCAGGACGGCCAGGATGTCGACCGGGTGCTGCGTGAACGAGACGATATAGGGCCCGAGCACCTCCGGGCCGTACAGGTCCAGCGCCCGCCGGGCGACACCGAACAGCGACAGGGTCTCGACTGCGGTCTCGGAGAGACCGCCTGTCTCGGAGAGACCGCCGGCCGGTAGGTCCGGGGGCACCTCTTTTAACAATTGGGCCAGGGCGGACGCCCGCTCGCCGGCGGACAGGCTGAGATAATCCGAACGGATCTCCAGGGTGCGCAGCAGTTCGTCCACCACGGCGTGGTGGACCTCGCTGTACTGGCGCAGATCCAGCCGGGCGACGTGCAGGCCGAAGGCCTCCGCCTCCGCCCGCCGGCCGCGCAGCTCGTGATCGGCGACGGCCCCGGCGCGGCCCGCCCGCAGCAGTCGCTCGATCCGCTCGAGCGGGGCGGTCAGATCGGATTGTCGCCGCAGCGGGGGCGGGGGTGTGGTCTCCTCCCCCAGCAGCCGGGCCTGGACCTGCCCATCCCCCAGCGCTTCCTCCAGCCCGGCGGCCACCCCGGCAGCCAGCAGCCGGAAAGGCTCGTTTGGGTAGCGCGCCAGCGTCCTGCGGGCCGCCTCCGGGACGGCCTCCCCGGCCGCCGCCAGCTCAGCCCCGGCCGCCTCGTCCAGCTCCGCCAATTGCCCCGACAGGCTCAACGAACGCTCCAGTCGGACGGCCGAATCGTGGTGCAGGCGGACGGCCAGGCCACGGTGCAGCCGCAGCGCCTCGGCGGTGACCGCCGCGGTCACGTTCGGGTTCCCGTCCCGATCCCCGCCGACCCAGGAGCCGAAACTCAGGAAGCGGTCCGGCGGCCGCACTTCCGGGAAATGGGCCGCCAGGGCCTCCGCTAGCGCCCGGTAGACGGCCGGCAGGGCCTCCCAGATCGTCTCCTCGAAATGGTAGAGCGTGGTGCGGACCTCGTCCTCGACAGTCGGGGCGGCGGCGCGGCCCCGGTCGGTCAGCCACAGGCTGGTGGTCTCGGCCCGGACCGCCTCGACCAGCCCGGCTCGCTCGCGCGGCAGCAGCTCGCGGCGCTCCAACTCGGTCAGCGCGGCGCCGATCCGGCGCAGCTTGGAGAGCACCGAGCGGCGCTTCGCCTCGGTCGGGTGGGCGGTGAAGACCAACTCGATCCGCAGCCCGTCGACTAGGGCCTGGACGTCCAAAGCCGTGGCGCCCAGGTCCTTAAGCCGCGCCACGGCTGCCCCGATCGATCCGGCGATCGGGACGGGGCCGGACTCGCGCTCGCGGATCCGCAGGACGCGGGCGCGCTGGACGTCCTCGGCCACGTTGATCAGGTCGAAATAGCTGGTGAAAGCCCGAGCGGCCGCATCGGCCTCCGGCAGCGCCAGCCCGGCGATCAGGTCCTCCAGGTAGCGGTCGGTCTCCTCCGACCCCGCTCCCCCTTCATCGCCGCGCCGCGCCTTGGTCAGCGCCCGGATGCGCTCCTCCAGGTCGAACAATTCGATCCCGGCCTGCCGCCGCAGCACCTGGCCGAGGAGGTCGCCGAGGAGGTGGATGTCGTCGCGAAGAGATGGGGGGGAGTTGGACATGGGAATCGGGAATCGATCAATCAACCGGATTGAAAACCCTCCCCATAAAAAGGATCGCACCGGTGTCGCGGTTGATGATGATAAAGATGAAGGGCCGGTCGATGACGATCGCGGCTTCCGGGCCGGACTCTTCCAGGGCGATGCCGGTGGCTGCAGCGGCTTCGGTGCCGGCTTCGTCCACGCTGATGTTCGCCTGGTGGACCGCCGCGCCGATAAAGAGCCCCGGGGCGATCCCGCTCAGGTCGGCCCCGCCACCAAAGACCGTCGGCATGCCCATGCGCGGCAGGATCTCCATGAGGTCCGGCCGGGATTCAAAGTCCCAGCGCGGCATGCGCAGGTCGATCTTGCCCCGTGCGAATGGGATCTTTGCCAGGAATTCGGAGCTGAGCTGGCTTTCCACAAGGTTGAATTGGCCCGAGTTGGGGACGAGGACGAGCATCTCGATGGTGCTGCCCCGGTAGGGGAGCCGCACGGCCTGGAATTGACCGGTGAGCGAGTAAGCCAAAAATGCGCTGGTCTGCATCATATCGACCGTGACGATAGCGCCATCCGACAGGTGGAAGGGTGCGCCGGCCGTGAGGGAGGGCAGGAAAGGGGCCTCCCACTGTCCCTTAAAGTAGATGGCGTTGGCGATCACGAGGCGAGTCGAAGATTTTATGTCGTTCGGACCGAACAGCTCGGGGATGCGTTCCTGGGTCTCATCGGACACCCAGCGGTTGATGCGTTCGGCGGTTGCGTCGGGTTCGGTGGAAAAATCGACGCGGTGGATACCCGCGCCGTAGTGCAGCCCGAGGATCTGCAGGAAATCCTCTTCGATGGAGAAGCCGTCCTGGGCCCAGGCCGAGTTGGCGATGTTGAGCGTGAACGGTTCGGCGCCCTCTTCGAGGTTGGCCGGTCGATCGTTCAACCGCAGGTCGAGCACGTTGAAGGCCGGGTGCTGGCTTCCGTCTGGGAGAAACCCGAATACCGCCGCGATCTCCTCGGCGGTGGTCCCGCGGGCCCCCGCGTACAGCATCGAAAAAGCCTGTGCGAGGCTGTGCGGCGAAAAGACGAGGTTCTCTCCGGCCGGCTGCGCCTTGTAGAAATCGAATGCGAACCCCTTCATCCCTTCGACCAGGACCTGGGCCTGTTCCTTGGTCACCGCGGGTTGCGTGATCCGCTCCACGTCTGCGGCGGTGAGGCCGAAATCCTCGGGCGGTTCCGTTTGGGCCGCGCCGCTGCAGGCCGCCAGCAGCAGCGCTGCGACGGCAATGGTCGGGATGGTTCGGATTTTGATCATGGCGTCCTTGCCTGTAGTTCGAACCGCAGGACGATGAACTCGGCGGGTCTGAGCGGAGCGAAGCCAACCAGCAGGTTGACCCGGCCCGCGTCGATGTCGTTCCGGGTCATTGTCGAACGGTCGCAGCGGACGAAGAAGGCCTGCTCCGGCTTTGCGCCCTGGAAGGCGCCCTGCCGGAACAGGTCGAACAGGAAAGCCTCAACGCTCGACCGGAGCTGAAGCCACAGCGGTTCGTCGTTCGGCTCAAAGACGACCCATTTCGTTCCCCGCTCGATGCTCTCCTCGATGAACAGCGCCGTGCGGCGGACGGGGATGTACTTCCACTCGCTGCCGTTCCCGGCCAGGGTACGAGCGCCCCACACCAGGGTCCCGGCGGTCGGGTCCTCCCGCAGGAGGTTCACCCCCAGCGGGGTGAGCTGCTGGATGGTGGCGTCGTCGACCGGGATCCCGGTCCCCCGGACACTGTTCAGCACCGCTTCGACCCCGGCGGGCGCTTTCCAGACCCCCCGCTCGCGGTCGGTGCGGGCGATGACCCCGGCGACGGCGCCGCAGGGCGGGATCCCCGCACCGCCGCTGCCCGCCAGGGCGGGGAAATACAGGGCCGTGTTCGGCCCGGCGTTTGCGAGCCCTCCCACGCCGGCGAGGACGTCGGATGCGCTCGACCAGCCGGGATCGGGGTCCAGGAGCAGGAAAACCCGCCCGCCTTCGCAGTAGTCGACGGCCTTGACCAGCCGATCCGGGTCGAGCGGCGCCGAACCCGGTAAGCAGAGCAGGTTCACGTCCTCGACCGCATCCAGGGCGCTCAGCGCCTGGAAGAAGGCCTTCAGGCTCGCATCGCGCCGCCGCACGACGACGGCCTCCCGCCCGCCGTTTTCGAAGAAAAGGAACAGGGCCGTGTGCACCGGCCCGCCGCGCCCGAAGATCCGCTCGAAGCCGGACACACTTTCGACCGCGACCGCTTGCGATCGGACCCCGCGCGTCGTCTCCCCGACGAAGCCCGCGACGCCGGTCGGGACGCCGCGGATGGGGCGGACGCCGGAGGGCAGCTCTTCGATGTAAACGCCGGGGTTTTCGATTTCGGGCGGCATGGTTTGACCATTCTAACAGGTGTGCATACGGCGATGTAGTGGGTCCGCCCTTTGGCGGCTTACCCCGACGCACCCGGGTGCGCGGATTGCCGCACCCGGATCGTTGAATCCGCCGGATCGAAAAGCGACAATTCAAGCATGAAAGTCAAAATGATCCTCCCGGCCCTGACCGAGGCCAAAAGCCCCTTCTTCCGCCCGATCAAGTATTCCCTGTTCCCGCCCCTCGGCCTGGCGACCCTGGCCGGGTACCTGGACCCGGACGACGAGATCGACCTGCAGGACGAACACGTCGAGACCCTTAGGGTCGATGACGAGCCGGACCTCGTCGTCATCCAGGTCTACATCACCTCGGCCCACCGCGCCTACGCGCTGGCAGACCACTACCGGGCGAAAGGAGCCTACGTCTGCCTGGGCGGGCTGCACGTGACCTCGCTCCCGGAGGAGGCCGCCGCACACGCCGACACCATCTTCATGGGGCCGGGAGAGGACACCTGGCCGGTCTTCCTGCGCGACTACCGGAGAGGGCAGCCAAAGACGAGATACGAATCAAAGATCCGCACCCTGGTCGGGATGCCCTCCCCCCGGCGGGACCTGATCAAGCGGCACCTGTACCTGGTCCCGAACTCGATCGTCGTCTCGCGCGGCTGCCCGCACAAGTGCGATTTCTGCTACAAGGAGGCCTTCTTCGAGGGCGGAAAGGGCTTTTACACCCAGACCGTCGACGACGCCCTGTTCGAGATCGAAAAGCTGCCGGGGGCGCACCTGTATTTCCTGGACGACCACCTGTTCGGGAACAAGCGCTTCGCCATGGAGCTGTTTACGGCGATGCGCGGGATGGGCCGGCTGTGGCAGGCGGCCGGGACGGTCCAGTCGGTCCTGCTGCACCCGGACCTGCTCGATGCGGCCGTCGCCAGCGGGCTGCGCAGCCTGTTCGTCGGGTTCGAGACGCTCAACCCGGATAACCTGGTCGAACAGAGCAAGTTCCAGAACATGAATCGGGACTACGGCGCCGCCATCCGCCGGCTGCACGACCACGGGGTGATGGTCAACGGCAGTTTCGTCTTCGGGATGGACGGTGACGGCCCGGACGTCTTCGACCGGACCGTCGACTGGGCGGTCTCGCAAGGCATCGAGACGGCGACGTTCCACATCCTGACCCCCTACCCCGGGACGGCACTGTACGCCCGGATGGCGGCGGAGAACCGGATCGTGCATTCGAACTGGGACGAATACGATACACGGCACGTCGTCTACCGCCCGGCCGGGATGGATGCGGCCACGCTGGAGGCGGGTTACTGGCAGGCGTACCGGGATTTCTACCGCTGGGGATCGATCTTCAAAGGCGCGGCGACCAAGCCGACGCTGCCGAAAGCGCTGCGCCACGCGGCGTATGCGGGGGGCTGGAAGAAGCTGGAGCCGTTCTGGGATCTCGTGATCCGGGCGAAGAAGGCGACGCGGATGCTGCCGGTGCTCGAACGGGTGTTGTAGGGAATGGGCGAGTGGGCGAATGGGCGAGCCGACGAGCCAATCCTCGTCCGGCAGGGGCGACCCGCGCAGCGCCCGGTACAACACGAAACCCGACCCGAATGGAAAATAATATTCCAACAACAAACGGAACGGCCAGCTTCGAAATGCGGTTCATGCCTTGACCCTCCTGCAAGCCAGTTTGCGAACGGGGAAGCGGTGGCGGTGGGGGAATTATAGACGAATCGGCGATCCGCCGATTTGCCGACTCGCTGACTCGCCGATTCGTTGACTCGCCAAATCCCTTGCAGTACACTTCCCCGCGCCGGAGAAAACGATGGACCCTTCCTATACCAATCGCACCCATTTCCCCGCGGCACGGCGGATTGCCGTCACAGCCATCGCCGGGCTTTTCGCCCTGCTCTGGTCCTCCTGCAGCGCCCTGGCGCTGGACAACGGAGTCGTCGACCCGGCCACCCTGACCGCTTTTGCAATCGAATCGGTGACCGACACGCCGGCGCCCAGCGCCACGGCTGAACCGACGGCGATCCCGTCGCCGTCGCCGTCGCCGGAGCCGACCGCCGTCCCCACCGAAACGACCGCACCCACGCCGACCGACACACCCCTGCCCGTCTCCGGAGATACCCGCATCTCCCCCGTGGACGGCATGGTCCAGGTCTTCATCGAGGCCGGCGAATTCCTGATGGGCTCGATCGACAACGAGGCGATCCAGCGGATCGAAGGCGGGCGCGCCTACCCGGAGATCCCGCAGCACGTCAACACGACCGGCGATTACTGGTTCGATATGTACGAGGTCTCGAACGCCCAGTACGCCCTGTGCGTGGCGGCCGGGGTCTGCACCCCGCCGTACCTGTCCAAATCCGAGACGCGGGAGAGCTATTTCGGGAACCCCGAGTTCGACAACTACCCCGTCATCTGGGTCAGCTGGTACATGGCGAACGATTACTGCGCCTGGGCCGGCCGCCGGCTGCCGACCGAGGCGGAGTGGGAGAAAGCCGCCCGCGGGACGGAGGGGCTGAAATACCCCTGGGGGAACGACCTGGGCGAGGACCCGCCGGCCAATTTCTGCGACACAAACTGCGGCCGCACGATCGCCAACCACAAATATGACGACGGATACCCGGACACCGCCCCGGTCGACAGTTTCCCCGATGGCGTCAGCCCGTTCGGCATCTTTAACATGTCCGGCAACGTCTGGGAGTGGACCAGCACCATC
>DATKDL010000021.1:0-50899 GCA_035512695.1 Anaerolineales bacterium
TGGAAGTTGACGATATCGGTGTCCACCCAGACGAGGATATCGCCTTTGGTGACGAACAGGCTCTTCCAGAGCGCCTCCCCTTTGCCGTCCCGGGCGCCGTGTTCGGGGAGCAGGTCCTGGTGGATGTGGACCGGCACGCCCAGGTCGGCGGCGATCTCGCGGGTGCGGTCGGTAGAGTTCGAATCCACCAGGACGATCTCATCCAGCAGGGGGTACTGTTCCACCAGGAGCCGCTGCGTGGACCGGATGATGTCGCCGATGGTCTCTTCTTCGTTGAGCGCCGGGAGCGCCAGGCTGATCGTCACCCCGCGCTCGGCTTTCAGCTCGACCAGCTGGGCCAGGTTGGCGAATTCCTCGGTGTGGAAAGTGTTCTCGGCAAACCAGCGGTCGACCAGCACCGAGATCGCCTTCGACTCGAGCTGGATCAGGGCATCGTCCGGGACCGGCCGCTTCGTCTTCACGGCGATGACGGCGGCGGGAGATGCCTGCATGATCCGGTCCGTGATCGCGCCCAGCGACGATTCCGTCTCCGCCGGCGCCGCCTTGGTCCCCATCACCACCAGGTCGAAATCCCGGGAGGCGTCCAGGATCTTTTCCCCCGGGTCCGTCTCCAGCGCGACCTGGTGGTCGATGTCCGGCATCTCCTCCAGCACCTGCTGCATCCCGGCGAAGGTCCGGGCGACGGCTTCCTGCCGTTCCGGGTGGCGGATGTGGAGCGAGGTGATGGCGGCGTTGTCCCGCTGGACGAGGGCCAGGCTGAGCCGCAGCGCCCGCTCGGCGTGCGGATCGCCCAGGTTGGGGACGAGGATGCGCCGGAGCCGATCCGGGAAGGGGCCGCGGACCATTGCGATGTCGCAGGGTGGGTGGGCCAGGAGCTCGGCCGCGTTCAGGTCGAGGTGCTCCATGTGGGCCGGCCACTGCAGGATCAGTAAATTGATTTCCGGCTCATTCGCCAGCGCGAGCCGGACCTCATCCCAGGGAGTGGCGGTCACGCGGACGCGCGCTTTCGCCCTCAGGTTGACCCGGTCCGTGCCCGCCCGGATGGCTTTGCGCAGCTCGCCCGCCGCCGCCGCCCCGGCGCTCACGTTCGTCCCCGGGGAAATGGGGACCACGCCGAGGACCAGGACCGGGCTGAAAACAGACAGGCAACGGGCGAAAGCCAACATCGAATCGCGGTCGGTTTCCGGGGTCAGCACCAGCAGGCTTTTGGCCGGCCGGCGCTGACCGCTGCGGGTGAAAGAGAGATCATTCAAGGGGATATCCGTCATGGAGTTACGCTTTCGATCAACGGGATCATTTCGTACTGCACGATCCGCCGCCAGGTGAAGCGCCGGAGCACCCTTTTCCGCAAGGCGTGACGGCGGTCGCGGGCCAGGAAATCGGCGATCTCGCTCGCGATCGCGGTGGGTTTCGAGCGGGGGTCGAACAAGGTTGCGAATTCCCCGGCACTCTCCCGCACCGGTGGGATGTCGGCGGCGAAGACGGGCAGGCGCGCCAGCCCGGCCTCCAGCACCGGGATCCCGAAGCCCTCCCGCAGGCTCGGGAAGAGCATGAGATCGGCCAGCCGGTAGAGGCCGGCGATCGCCTCGTCCGGGAGGTGCAGGGGGCGGCCCGGTTCGCCCTGTTCGTAGACGAAGTGGACCTGGCCCTCCACCCCCATGTCCCGGCGCAGGTCCCGGAGAGAATCGAGATAGGCGGCGTTCGCCGGGTTGTGCGGCCCCGGCGGGCCGGTCACCAGCAGGACCGGCCGCGGGGTCCGGTCCAGGAGCGCCGCCGTCACCCGCACGGCGAGCTCGATGTTCTTGCGCCGGGTGATCCGGGCCGGGAGCAGGATCAACGGATCCGCGGCGAGCAGGTCGAGCCGCTCGGCCAATGCCCGGACCGGGGACGGGAGAGCGAGGAATTCGAACGCGTCCACCCCCGGCGTGACGACGGTCACTTCGTCTTCCGGGAGCCCGAACAGCTCCGCCAGCCGCCGGTGCCGGTGCGCCGATACGGCCACGTAGCGCACGCCCGGCCAGGGGGTCCGCAGCAGGTCCCAGGGGTAGCCGGGGTGCAGGTCCGGGGTGTAGAGCTCGTCCAGCCAGGCGAAATCGTGGCACCAGGCGATGAGGCGGACGTCCCCCGCATCGCTGAGCAGGCGCAGGGCGGCGGTCAGCGGCAGGTTCTTGTGCAGGCTCAGGGCGTTGTGGACGATGCAGACCGGGACCCCGGCGAGGAGCTCGCCGAGACGGTCCGCCAACCGGTCCCGCAGGATTTCGAAGCCCGGCCCGGCCGACCCGGCGGCCAGCGCCGCCCCGGCTTCCAGGACTTCCGGATGGCGGGAGTCGAGCTCGGGGATGTGGTGGAAGCGGACCGCCGGGTGGAAGGTCTCCCCGCGCCCGGCGATCACGTCGACGGCGTACCCGGCGGCGGCCAGCTCGCGGGCGTGGTGGTCGATCGTGCTCTCCACCCCGCCCACGACGGGCGGGGCGGCGTAGTGGAGGATGGCGATACGGGGCACGCTGCGGGAGGTCATCGTCTCCCTAGTGTACCGTACCCGCGTTCTATTTTATTTCTTCGATCAGGTCGACCAGTTTCGCCTCGAGCACCTCGAGCGAGAAATGCTCGCGCGCGACGGCGTAGTTTTGCTCGGCGGCGGCGCGGGCGGCGTCCGGGTCGGACAGGAGGCGGCGGGTTTTCTCGACGGCATCGTCGTCGACGAAGCCGTCCAGTTCGATGAAGTCGAAGCCCAGCAGGCGGATGTCGGAGTTGTAGACCGGGTAGCGGTTGACGACGAGCGTCCGCTTGAAATAGACCGCTTCCAGGAGGGCGTTGCCGAAACCCTCATAGACGCTGGGGTAGGTGACCAGGTCGGCGTGGGAATAGACATCCCAGAGCGAATAGATCTTGTGGCTGTTGACCTTGCGCCGTTCCGGCTCCACCAGGTAGTCGATCTGGTGCAGACCGACGCTCATGACGACGGCCTCCCGGCGGAGCCACTGCAAGTAGGTCTGGCCTTCGTCTTCGGCGCCGTGGGTGATGAAGAGGCCGGGTCCGGGCAGCTCGAGCCGCCGGACCAGTTCGATGGCGGCTTCGATGTTTTTGCGCCGGATGACGCGGGTGGGCTGGATGATAAAGACTTCGTCCGGGGCCAGGCCCAGGTTGGTGCGCAGGTCGCGGTTGTAGTCGTCGATCCCGTCCGGCGGGTTGGCGAAGTCGAAGACGTTGGGGATCACGACCGAGTCGATCCCGCGCCGGGCTTCCAGCCGCCTCTGGGCGATGGAATTGATCGTGACGTGGCGGATGCTGGGCAGCTCGGCCGGGAAGGTGATATCCAGCAGGTCCTGGAGGGCTCGGCCCTGGTAGCGTTCGCGCTCCCAATGGAAGTCGTGGTGGTGGGCGAGGGTGGGGAGGCCCAGCTCGGCGATCAGCCCGGTCAGGCAGACCCCGAGGGGGAGGTTCATCGGGATGGTGAGGGCGTTCTGGGCGATGAGGAGGTCGAGCTTGTGGCCGCGGATAAAGCGGCGCAGCGGCCCGCGCATCGTATCGGCCATTTCGTAGATCTCGTCGGCCAGCGTTTCCGGGTTCTGTGGCTCGTCCCCGTTCCCAAAGGCCCGGCGGCTGAGCGCGCGGATCTCCTGGTGCTCGAAATGCAGGGAGGGGATCAGGGTGCCGCCGCCGGCGTACCCGCCCAGCTCCCCAGCGCAGTAGAAGACCTCGTGCCCCAGGCGCACCAGGACGCGGGCCCATTTCTCGACTTCGAGCGAGACCCCGTCCACCCCGTTCAGCCTTGTCGAAACAAATCCGATCCGCATTTCAACCGCTCCCATCCCGCCGGTCGTCCGGCGTGGGGCCATTATAGCGAGGTTTGGGGTATGGGCAAAGTCAGAATCGGGTGCGAATCGTGTGGGAAATGGGCGGCGCTACGCCGCCGGCAGCCGGACTGTGAACGTCGACCCCACCCCCTCGACCGACTCGACCGTGATCTCCCCCTCCATCGCCTCGACCATGTTTTTCACCATCGACAGCCCCAGCCCGGTCCCGGGGCGTGAGCCGACGTTGCTCGCGCGGGAGAAGCGGTCGAAGATCGCCGAGAGTTCGGCGGCGGGGATCCCGATCCCTGAGTCTTGGATCCTGACCCTCACCATGTCGCCATCGGGGTGAACGGAAAGAGTCACCTCAGCCCCCGGTTGCGAGTATTTGATTGCGTTCCGGATCAGGTTGTCGAACATTCGGGCCAGGTAATTCCGGTTTCCGATCACCGGGGATGACAACCCGCTTTGGTCGAACTTGAGTGTGATGCCATTCTCTTCCGCCTCCAGATGATGAACGGAAATTTGCTGATCGATGATTTCGATCAGGTCGATTCCTTCCAGCTGCAGGCGTTGTTCGAGGATCTCCAGCTCGAGTTTAGAGACTCTCGAGATCGATTTTGTCATTTCGAGCAGCCGCAGGGCTTCATCCTCCAGCGCTCCCGCCTCCTTTAGCTCCGTCACTGGTTTGACCTTTCTCAAGAACAGGGTGAATGTGATGATCGGCGATTGAAGCTCATGGGAGATCTGGGCCAGGAACTGCGATTTGAATTTGTTCGCCTCCTGGAGCTGCTTCGTCCGCTCCGCCACCCTTTTTTCGAGAACGATATTCATCGCCTCGTACTGGGTAATTGCGTACTCGAGCCGGGAAGCGACCAGCCAGGCGACAAACGCCACCAGCAGGATGCCGAGGTACGCAATCGAATTGAAACCTGCCCCGACGGTCGCGGAACGAACGGACATCAGGGCGATCGATGCGAAGGCGAATACGAAGCTCATTCCGGGTGTCACGGTGAAGCCGGCCAGGATGACCGGGATAATCTGGAAGACGAGGGACCGGCCGGCGGTGGTTTCAGTTGGCGTGTCGGTCAAACCGAAGATCAGGAATAGGTAAGCGACGAACGCGGTTCGGGCGGCCGATCCCGGAAAGCGCTTGTTCAACCAGAAAACGACCGCCCCGCCGATCATCGCCAGAAGACCGGCCGAAGCCAGCCGCAGCCCGTCGCGCGCCCATTCTGTTTCGAGGTAAAACCAGGCCATCGCATCGAAGGTTCCAAACGAGGCGAGCAGGAACGTTATTGCGGTGATAATCAGCGTGTACTGGCTTTTGCGCCGGTCCGCGGGTGTTACGACTCTTCCAGGCCCAAATGAGAACAATTCCACAAGCCGGTCCGGGCGGGTGAACGCGATCAGAACCCATCCACCGAAGAAAAGGAACGGAACCAGGGACCACAGCAGTATGTCGACCTCGGCAGGGTCGGCGATAATTTCTTTAAAGGAAATCCAGCCGGAAACAAGGCTCAAAACGAAAAAAAACACGGCAAACGGCAGCGTTGCCCAGGTTTCGACGATCCGGAATTTCCTGCGGTACCAGGACGCGAGGTTTTCCAACATGGGAATGATGAAAATATAACATATTCGGATGGCCGGCACTTCGATTGTGACGCCTTTATAATTGTTGAGAAGAAAGTGTCTGTCAGATCAGGTGTGATCCGTGAAATCAGTGTTGAGGCCGTGTATTTGTGAATTACTGGACAAACGATCTGGTATAAGGTATCATCCCCCCCGTACCAAATCCCGTCCCGACAGGACTTTAAATGGACCCAACCGAACAGCTCTTAAAAGAACTGACCGAAGCCCACGGCATCTCGGGCTACGAGGCCCCGGTCCGCGCCATCGTCCGCGAGCGGCTCAAACCGCTGGGCGAGCTCTCGCAGGATAAATCCGGCTCGGTGATCTGCCTCAAACCCGGCGCCGAGACCAAACCGCGCGTCATGCTCGCCGGCCACATGGACGAGATCGGCTTCATGGTCAAGCACGTCACGAAAGACGGCTTTATCAAGTTCCTCCAGCTCGGCGGCTGGTTTGACCAGGTCCTGCTCGGCCAGCGCGTCATCGTCAAGACCCGGGCAAACGGCGACGTCGTCGGCGTGATCGGCGCCCGGCCGCCGCACCTGATCCCGATGGACGAGCGCAGCAAGGTCGTCGAGAAAAAGGATATGTACATCGACGTCGGCGCCTCCTCCCGCGAAGAGGTCGAAAAGATCGGCGTCCGCGCCGGAGACCCCGTCGTCCCGCGCGCCGATTTCGTGAAGCTGGCCAACGAAAAGACCTATCTCTCCAAGGCCTTCGACGACCGGGTCGGCACCGCCCTCATCATCAGCACCCTCGAAGCCCTGCAGGATAAGGACCACCCCAACGCCGTCTACGGCGCTGTCACGGTCCAGGAAGAGGTCGGTCTGCGCGGCGCCCGGACCAGCGCCTGGGTCGTCGAACCCGACGTCGCGATCATTCTCGAAAGCGACATCGCCGGGGACGTCCCAGGGATCGAGGCCGACGTCTCCGATGTCAAGCTCGGGAAGGGGCCGACCGTCCTGCTCTACGACGGGTCGATGATCCCGAACGGCAAATTGCGCGATTTCGTCATCGATGCGGCCGAGGCCGCCGATATCCCGCTCCAGCTCTCCTACGTCCAGGCCGGCGGCACCGACGGCGGGGCCATCCACCAGCACAAGACCGGCGTCCCCACCGTCGTCATCGGCGTCGCCGCCCGCCACATCCACTCCCACGGCGCCATCATCCACCGCGACGACTTCGACAACGCCGTCAAGCTGCTGACGGCCGTCATCACGAAACTCGACGCTGCCGCCGTCGCCGGCTTTACAAGTTAGGTGAAAACTTGAGGTGGGCGGCGGGCTCTACCCGCCGCCCACCCCAATTTTTCACGTTCCATGGAGGGACCATGACCGACCTCATCGCCCAGATCACAGCCGATCTCCAGAAACAGATCGACTCCTTTGCCCCCGCCCTCAGCGTCTCCGAGGTCGGGACCGTCACCGAGGCCGGGGACGGGATCGCCCGCGCAAGCGGCCTGGCCGATGTGCGAGCCCAGGAGCTGGTCCAATTCCAGAACGGGATCATGGGGATCGCTTTCAACCTCGAACACGACAGCGTCGGGATCATCGTGATGGGTGAGTACTCCGGGATCGAGGAAGGCATGACGGTCCGTGCGACGGGCCGGATCGCCAGCGTTCCCGTGGGGAACGCCCTGATCGGCCGGGTGGTCAATGCCCTCGGCCAGCCGATCGACGGGAAAGGGCCGATCAACACCAGCGGGTTCCGGCCGGTCGAGCGGATCGCCCCCGGCGTGATCCAGCGCAAGGACGTCGACACCCCGGTCCAGACCGGGATCAAGGCCATCGACGCCCTGACCCCGGTCGGCCGCGGCCAGCGCGAGCTGATCATCGGCGACCGGCAGACGGGCAAAACGGCCCTGGCGATCGACACGATCATCAACCAGAAGGGCAAGGACCTGATCTGCATCTACGTCGCGATCGGCCTCAAGAAAGCGGCCGTGGCCCGCACGGTCGCCATTTTCGAAGAAGCCGGCGCGATGGACCACACCGTCGTCGTCGTCGCCTCGGCCGACGACCCGGCCGCGCTGCAGTACATCGCCCCCTACGCCGGCTGCGCGATCGGCGAGGAATTTATGGAGACCGGTCGCGACGCCCTCGTCATCTACGACGACCTCTCCAAGCACGCCTGGGCCTACCGCCAGGTCTCCCTGCTCCTGCGCCGCCCGCCCGGCCGCGAGGCTTACCCCGGCGACCTCTTCTATCTGCACTCCCGCCTCCTGGAACGCGCCGCCCGCCTGGCCGACGACTACGTCATCGTCGGAAACGATTTCGAGGGCGAGACCGCCACGGTCGAAGACGCCGTCGACGGGCAGGCCTACCGCGGCCCGGTCGCCCATCACCTGGCCGAAGAAGCCCGGGAGAAGATGGACGACGCCGACGGATTCAAGTCCGTCATGCTGGCCGGCTCCGGCGGATCGCTGACCGCCCTGCCGATCATCGAGACCCTGCTCGGCGACGTCTCGGCCTACGTGCCCACCAACGTGATCTCGATCACCGACGGCCAGATCTATCTCGAAGGCAACCTGTTCAACGCCGGGATCCGGCCCGCCGTCAACGCCGGCCTTTCGGTCTCCCGCGTCGGCGGCGACGCCCAGACGGCCAATATGAAACAGGTCGCCGGCGGGCTGCGGCTCGACATGGCCGCCTACCGCGACCTGGCCGCCTTCGCCCAGTTCGGCTCCGGCCTGGACAAGGCCACGCAGGACCAGCTCAACCGCGGCCAGCGCCTGCAGGAAATCCTCAAACAGCCGCAGTACCAGCCCGCCTCCCTGGCCGAAATGGTCCTGACGATCTACGCCGGCACGAAAGGCTTCGCCGACAAGATCGAGATCCCCCGGATGAAGGATTGGGAAGAAGGCATCCTGCGCTTCATGAACGCCTCGCACCCCGAGATAATGGCCGAACTCGCGACCGGAAAGAAGATCGGTGGGGAGTTCGAGGAGAAGCTGCGGGCGGCGATCAATATGTTTAACTCGACGTGGTCGTAACGTATTGAAAATTTGAGATGCGCTGCGGCTCCGCCGCAGCGCATCTCAAATTTTCACCTATATAAATTATGGCTAACGCAAGAGAAGTCCGCCTCCGCATCCGGAGCGTAAAAAACATCTCCCAGGTGACCCGCGCCCTGCAGGCCGTCAGCGCCAGCCGGGTGCGGAAGGCGATGGACGCTGTCCTGGGGACGCGGCCGTACGCCGAGAAGGCCTGGCAGGTGCTGACGCACATCGCCGCCCAACCCGGGCGCGACTCCCTGCACGAGCTGCTGACCGCCCGTTCGGAGGTCAAAAGCGTCGTCGTCCTGATGATCAGCGGCGACCGGGGCCTGGCAGGGCCGTATAACACGAATATCCTGCGCTTCACCCAGCGGCAGTTCGGGGATTACCCGGTCCCGGTCCGATTCATCTCGATCGGGCGCAAGGGCACCGAGTTGCTATACCGGCTGGGGAAAACGGTCCTGGCGACCTACAGCGACCTGCCGCCCGAGCCGACCTTCCAGGATGTCTCTTCCATCGGGCGTTTGGCCGTCGACGAGTTCCTGGGCGGCAAAACGGACGAGGTTTACCTCGTCTACACCGACTTCGTCAGCATGGCCCGGCAGGATCCGACGATGAAGAAACTGCTCCCGCTCGAGGTGGACACGACCGCCGGCCTGGTCCAGGTCGACTACGGCGGCGGGGACGGCCCGGCGCCGGCCTACATCTACGAACCGGACCAGGCCGAGATCCTGGACCAGATCATCCCGCGTTTCACCGCCCTGCAGATCTACCAGGCCGTGCTCGAATCGAACGCCAGCGAGCACGCCGCCCGCATGATCGCCATGAAAAACGCCACCGACAACGCCTCCGAGCTGGCCGGACTGCTCCAGCTCGAGTACAACAAGGTAAGGCAGCTGGCGATCACGAGTGATATTCTCGATATTGTGGGTGGGGCAGAGGCGTTGGCGAAGACGGATAGTCGTTAGCTGGTTTGCTGGTTGGCTGGTTTTTAACGAACCAGCCAACCAGCAAACCAGCTAACCAGTAAACCAATAAACCAGTACACCAGCAAACGACTGGAGGATTCATGGCTGAAGCAACAGGACGCGTCGTACAGGTCACCGGGGGGGTGGTGGATGTCGATTTTTCAGGGCACGATCTACCCGAGGTCTACCACGCGATCGAGATCGTGCGGGAGGGGCAGGACCCTGTCGTGCTCGAGGTGCAGAACCACCTGGGGAAGGGTTGGGTCCGAACGGTGGCGATGGACACGACCGACGGGCTGCAGCGCGGGATGCCGGTGGTCAACACCGGCGCACCGATCCAGGTCCCGGTCGGGGAGGCATCGCTCGGGCGGGTCTTCAACGTGCTCGGGCAGCCGATCGACGGCGGCCCGCCGATCGAGGCGGACGAGTACTACCCGATCCACCGCCCGGCGCCCTCGTTTGAGGAGCAGGCCACCAGCGTCGAAGTCTTTGAGACCGGGATCAAGGTCATCGACCTGATCGCTCCGTTCACCAAGGGCGGCAAGACCGGCATTTTCGGCGGCGCCGGGGTCGGGAAGACGATCATCATCCAGGAACTGATCAGCTCGATCGCCAGCGTCCACAAGGGCAACTCCGTCTTCGCCGGGGTGGGGGAGCGGACCCGTGAAGGCACCCAGATGTATCGCGAGATGCTCGAATCGGGTGTTCTGAAAGACACGGCTCTGGTCTACGGCCAGATGAACGAACCGGCCGGCGTGCGGCTGCGGGTCGGGCTGACGGCGCTGACGATGGCCGAGTATTTCCGCGACCAGGGCCGCGACGTCCTGCTCTTCATCGACAACATCTTCCGCTTCTCGATGAGCGGCTCGGAGGTCTCGGCGCTGCTCGGGCGGATGCCGTCCGCCGTCGGCTACCAGCCGACCCTCGGCACCGAGATGGGCCAGCTCCAGGAGCGGATCACCTCCACCCGCACCGGGTCAATCACGTCGATGCAGGCCGTCTACGTCCCCGCCGACGACTATTCCGACCCGGCCCCGGTGGCGACCTTCACCCACCTGGACGCCACGATCGCCCTCGAGCGCTCGATCTCGGATAAGGGCATCTACCCGGCAGTCGACCCGCTGGCCTCGACCAGCCGGATCCTGGACCCGAACATCGTCGGGGAGGAGCACTACCGCACCGCCCGAGAGGTCCAGCAGGTGCTCCAGCGCTACAAGGACCTGCAGGACATCATCGCCATCCTCGGGATTGACGAGCTGAGCGAAGACGACAAGCTGATCGTCTCGCGGGCCCGCAAGATCGAGCGGTTCTTCTCGCAGCCCTTCGTGGTGGCCGAGCAGTTCACCGGCACCCCGGGGGTCTACGTCCCGCTCAAGGAGACGGTGCGCGGTTTCCGCGAAATCCTGGACGGGGTCCACGACGACCTCCCGGAGCAGGCCTTTATGTTCGTCGGGCCGATCGACGAGGTCGTAGCGAAGGCGAAACGGCTGCAGGGAGACGACTAACGATGCCGATCCGCTGCGAGATCGTCTCGCAAGACCGCCTGGTCTGGGAGGGCGACGCCGACATCGTCAACATCCCGGGCAGCGACGGGGACATGGGTATCCTCCCCAACCACGCCCCGCTGCTGGCGACGATGCGTTTCGGGATCATCAACGTCCGCACCGGCGGAGTCGACCGTTATTTCACCGTGGCGGGCGGGGTGGTCGAGGTGCAGCCGAAGATCATCACGATCCTGGCGGATGCGGCCGAGAACGTCGAGGAGATCGACATCGCCCGCGCCGAGGCCGCCCGGCAGCAAGCCGTGGATTATCTCGAATCCGGCCCCAAGATGGACGCCGGCGCCTACATGCGCATGGAAGCCTCGCTGCGGAAATCGAACCTGCGGCTGGAAGCCGTGCGGAAGTACCGGAGAAGCCGGCGGGATTTTCCGAGGCAAGAGGAATAGAACCAACGAATGGGCGAATGGGCGAATGGGCGAGAATGCACCGCTTCGCCCATTCGCCCATCCGCCCATTCGTTTTTCGCCCATTCGCCAATTCTCTATCTGATGTATACTCGAATCCATGGCCTTATTCTCTAAAGAACTGGGGATCGACCTGGGCACTTCGCGTGTCCGGCTGGCGGAGCGGGGGGAGACGCTGTTTGATGAGCCCACCGTCGTCGCTGTCGCGGTTGAGGAGCAGAAGATCGTCGAGATCGGGCAGGAAGCCCAAAATATGCTCGGCCGCGCCCCGGACACGATCGACGTCATCCGGCCGCTGCAGAACGGGGTGGTGGCCTATTACGAGATCACGTCGAAGCTGCTGGGGGAGGTCATCCGGCGGGCGAGCGGGGGGAGCCGCTTTTTCCGCCCGACGGTCATGATCACGGTGCCGTACGGGATCACCAGCGTCGAAACCCGGGCGGTGCACGAGGCCGTGCTGGAGGCGGGCGCCCGGGAGGCGCACCTGATCCAGCAGCCGCTCGCAGCCGCCATCGGGGCCGATCTGCCGATCAGCACCCCGTCCGGGAACATGGTCGTCTCGCTCGGGGGCGGGTGCAGCCAGGCGGCCGTGATCGCCATGAACACGATCGTGGCGGCGGACGTCATCCGGATGGGCGGGGGAGAGCTGGATGACGCCATCGTGGCCCACATCCGCAAAAAATACGGCCTGATCATCGGACGGCCGACGGCGGAAACGATCAAGATCCGGATCGGCGCGGCCGTCCCGCAGGACCAGGAGGAGACGATGGAGGTCCAGGGGCAGGATCAGGTCACCGGTCTCCCGCGGCCGTTGACGATCTCGACCGCCGAGGTGGTCGATGCGCTCAACGACCGGCTCAAGATGATCATTGAGAGCGTCCGCAAGGTCCTCGAGAAGACCCCGCCGGAGCTCGTCTCGGACACCATCGATCGCGGCATCGCCCTGTGCGGCGGCACCGCCCTGCTGCCCGGGATCGACAAGCTGATGACGAAGGAGCTGGGGATCCCGACCTACCTGGTGGACAACCCCACGACCGTAACCGTCGAGGGGGCGTCGCGAGCGATCGAAATTCTCCCCGCCTTGCGGCGCAGTCTGCCGAACGTATAAAACGAAACAAAAAGACAGCGGCCGGGTGTAACCCGGCCGCTGTCTTTTTGTTTCGTTTTATAAATAGTACGTCATATGCTGCAAATGCGTCACCGGGTCGATATGTTGGACGCGGACGTCCGGGGGCACGTTGAGGCTGATGGGGGCGTAATTCAAAATGGCGTTGACGCCGGCCTTGACGCACAGGTCGGCCACCTCCTGGGCGGCCGCAGCCGGGACCGAGACGATGACGATCCGAATCTTCGCCGATTGCAGTTCGGTCTCCAGCTCCGCGGCGTCGCGGACGACGAAATCGCCGATCACATTGCCGATCTTCTCCGGGTCGTTGTCTAAGACCATCCGCACCCGGAAGCCGCGCTCGTTGAGCCCGTTGTAGCGCGCCAGGGCGCTGCCGATATCCCCGGCCCCGATCACGGCCACGTCCCAGACCCGGTTGACCTTGAGGATCGTCTGGAGCTGGTTCGAGAGGAACTCGATGTTGTACCCGGTGCCCTGCTTGCCGAACTCGCCGAATTGGGACAGGTCCTTGCGGATCTGGGCGGCCGAGATCCCCAGCCGCTCCCCGATCTCCTGGGAAGATGTGACCCGGCGGCCCTCCTGGGCCATGCGCTGCAGCGCCCGCAGATAGATCGGCAGGCGCCCGACCACGATATTGGGGATGGGGTTGGATGGCATAAGGACAATTTACCACAAAGGGGTTGATTGTGCAATCGGGTACGAATAGTATACAAACGATCCGGGGATGATGGGAAAATGGGGGTGCGTCGGGAGGGACACACCCATCGCACCCCCATTTTCCGACAGGTATAATCGGGGTCATGTCCACCTTTATCGATGAAGCCGTCATCACGGTCCGGTCCGGGAGCGGGGGGAAAGGGATGCTCCATTTCCGGCGCGAGGCCCACGTCCCGCGCGGCGGTCCGGACGGCGGCGACGGCGGGCGGGGCGGGTCGGTCGTCCTCGAAGTCGACCCGCATCTGAACACGCTGTTCCACTTCCGCCACCGGAGCCGGCACGCAGCCGAAGACGGGGGACACGGGGGGACCAGCAACAAGACCGGCCGTTCGTCTCCGGACCTCGTCGTCACGGTCCCGCCCGGCACCCTTATCTACGACGACGCGACCGGAGACCTGGTCGGCGATCTGACCGAGCCGGGCCAGCGGCTGGAAGTCGTCCCCGGCGGGCGCGGCGGGCGCGGCAACGCCCGCTTCAAAAACGCCCGCAACCAGACTCCGCGCATCGCCGAGAAAGGCGAACCCGGGGTGGAGCGGACCCTGCGGCTGGAGCTCAAGCTGATCGCCGATATCGGGCTGGTCGGTGCGCCGAACGCGGGGAAATCGACCCTGCTGTCCGCCGTCACCAACGCCGAACCCAAGATCGCCCCATATCCGTTCACGACCCTGGTCCCCAACCTGGGCGTCGCCGCGCTGGACAGCGAGACGACCCTGGTCCTGGCCGACATCCCCGGGCTGATCGAGGGGGCGCACAAGGGCGTCGGGCTCGGTCACGACTTCCTGCGCCACATCCAGCGCACCCGCGTCCTGATCCACCTGATCGACGGGCTCTCCGAGGACCCGGTCGGTGACTTCTATCAGATCAACGCCGAGCTGGCCCTGTACGACCCGGGGCTGGGCGAAAAACCTCAGCTGGTCGCCTTCAACAAATGCGACCTTCCGGAGGTCGCGGCGCGCGCGGAGGCGGTTCGCGAGGCGCTCGGTAAAAAAGGCTATGAAGTCACCCCGATCTCGGCCGTCGCCGGGACGAACGTCCGCAACCTGCTTTACCAGGCCGCGCAGGCGCTGGCGGAGACCCCCGAGCCCGACGCACCGGACGAGCTGCCGGTCTACCGCTACGAGACCGACCCGAACGCCTTCAACGTCGAGCAGATTTCGGAGGACGTCTTCCAGGTGACCGGCGCGGCGATCGAGCGCGCCGCCGCGATGACCTACTGGGAGCACGACCAGTCCGTGCGCCGTTTCCAGCGCATCCTGGAGACGATCGGGATCGACGCTGCGCTGCGGGAGGCCGGCGTGCAGCCGGGGCACACCGTCCTGGTCGGCGAGCACGAGCTGGAGTGGGCGGAGTAGGGAGGGTGGATGGGGCGGATCGGCATCTTCGGAGGCACGTTCGACCCGCCGCACCTCGGCCACCTGATCCTGGCCGCGGAGGTCCGCCACCAGCTCCGGCTGGACCGGCTGCTGTGGGTCCTGACCCCGGCGCCGCCGCACAAGCCGGACCGCCCGATCACGCCGGTCGCGCACCGGCTGGCGATGGTGCAGGCCGCCATCGCCGACGCCCCAGAATTCGAACTTTCCACGATCGAGATCGACCGGCCCCCACCGCATTACTCGAGCGATACGGTCCGGCTGCTGCGGGTGCGGTTCCCGGAGGACGAGCTGATTTATCTGATGGGCGGCGATTCGCTGCGCGATCTGCATACCTGGCATGAGGCGAGCGTCCTGGTCGCAGCGCTGGACGGGATCGGAGTCATGCGTCGCCCGGAGGATGAGGTGGACCTGAGGGGGCTCGGAGCTCGGCTGCCGGGCTCGATCGGGAAGGTTGAGGTCGTCCAGGCGCCGCTGCTGGAGATCGCCTCTTCGGATATCCGGCAGCGCGTCCGGGATGGGGCACCTTACCGGTACTACGTACATCCGGCGGTTTATGAACGGATCGAATCCGGGGGTCTTTATCGAGGAGGATAGCGCACCGGTCAAGAACATTTCCGATCGTCACCCTGGACCGGCAGCAGTTGGAGCGGGGAGCGCCGGCCGCAACGGTCACCAGGCCGGGGGGCTGATTACAAGCAAGATACAGGCCCGAGCGGGGGCGCAGTCCCAGCTTGAGCCGGTAGCATGCATCTGCCTTCCATCGGGTAAAATTGGTCAGCGGATATAACGACGAAATACTCTCCAAGGAGCCTTCAATGAACCTGTTTCGCCGAAAAAAGCCCACCGAGCTCGTCGACAACCGGGTAGACCTGGACCCGGACGACCTCGAACCCGCCACGGCGGATGAGTACCTCAAGCGCGGCCTGATCTATCTCGCCCGCGGCGGCGAGGATGAGGCCGAATCCGACCTCAAGCGCGTCCTCAGCCTGGAACCCGATTCGGTCGATGCCCATTACAATCTCGGCCTGATGTACAAGAGCCAGGGCAAAGTCGGCGAAGCGCGGGGCGCTTTCGAGGCTGCACTTGACAAGATCCCGATCCTGGAGGAGGAAAACCCGGTGCGGGCCCACATGGTGAGCCGCCTGATCCAATGGCAGCTTGTTCATGTGGACCAGGCCGCGTGACGTGGAGGGAAACCGATGCAAATCCAGCGCTCCTGACCCTCAAACCCGCCTCCCAATGCGGCGTCGTTCTGCGGAAACGCACCCCCGCCCGCAGCTGGAAGCAGGGAACCGTCGACGCCTGACAAAATGACCGTACAGTTCTTTATCGGACGATCCCCCGAAGGCCAGCCGCTCTCGCCGGATTACAGCCACGAGATGTTGGCCACGATCGAGCTCTGCAAAGGCCTGTGGAGCGCTTTCCACGCGCACCAGCCCTATTACGCCGTCGTCGCCAACTTGAACGAACCCAGCCTGGATTTCATGATCGTCTCCGAGCGCGGGATCGGCGTGATGGAGCTCAAGCATTATTTTGGCCAGATCTCCTGCCGGGACGACGGCGGCTGGTACGCCGGTCCGAAACGGATGGTCGCCGGGGTCGAGGGGCGGGGGTTCAGGAACCCGCACGAACAGGTCCAGTCCTACGCCGAGCAGATCCGGGCGAAGTTGATCAGCCCGCCGCCCTGGCAGCGTCCCTGGCTCCCGGGCAGGACGATCGATTGGGAGAACTTCAAATTCCACACCGCCGTGTGCTTTACCCATCCCGAGGCCGACCTGGCCGGCTTTGCCGACAACCTGCGCATGCGCTGCCGGCCGATCATTCTGCCCTGGGAGCATTTCTCGGTCCTCAACCCGGCCGACGCCTCGGGCTGGGCCGCCTCGCTGCGCTTTGAAGTCGGCGGAGACCGCAGCCAGAATTTCACCCGCCACCGCTTCCACTTCCAGGACATCGCTCGCATCCTGACCGAAGTATTCGGTCTGACCCCCTGGGAAGAGATCTACAACCTGATGCCCACCGGCCAGGCGTACGCCGTCCTTTCCCGGCTGGAAAACCACGTCCCGGTCCAGGACTTCCCACTCGAAGAGGACGAGGTCGTCCTCGGCCGCGACCTGCAAGGCAGCGACGTCCCCGTTCCGGACAAGTACTATCTCGTCAGCCGCCAGCACGCCCGCATCCTGCGGCTGGCCGACGGGCTGTACATCAACGACCTGGGCAGCACGAACGGGACCTTCGTGGACGGAAAGCGGGTCGATAAGCGCACTCCGCTGCTGCACGGCCAGCAGATCACGCTCGGCAGCGCCGAGATCAGCGCCGGGGCCTGCCATTTCGAGATTTCGCTCCAGGTCGAGGATCTGGACAACCGGGAGGCGACCCAGAAGCTCGGCAGCGTGGGAAGGCCCAGAAGCATCCGGGATTGATGGACGGAGAGTCTGAACGTCGGGCGGTCCGGGGTCTGCGCCGGACGACCGCCCGGATCGCGGCCGCCGGGATCCTGGTCCTGGCCGCCGGGGCGTTTCTCCTGGCCGTTCAGATCCCTGTCGATGCCGCCCGGCGCGGTTTCGCCCTCGCCTCCACCGGTTGGATCGCATTTTCAGCACTGCTCTGGCTCCATTCCGATAAAAACCGGGTCTCCGGCGGCCGAGTCCTGTCGGGGTTCGGCCCCGCCAACCTCCTGACGATTGCGCGCGGGCTTTTGATGGCGTCCTTCGCCGGTCTGTTGGCCGTCCCGAGGCTCGAGGGGTTGTACGCCTGGCTGCCGGGGCTGCTCTACACCGCTGCCGCCCTGCCGGACTACGTCGACGGTCTGATCGCCCGCCGGACCGGGCGGACGACCCGGCTGGGAGAGATCCTCGACATGGAGGTCGATTCGGCCGGCGTCTTCGTGGCGACCGCGCTGGCGGTCCGGGACGGGATCGTGCCCGGATGGTACCTGGCGATCGGGCTGGCGCGCTACCTGTTCGTGTTCGGTCTCTGGCTGCGAGCGCGGCTTGGGCGGCGGGTCCATGACCTGCCGCCGTCGGTCCGGCGGCGGGGGTTCGCCGCGCTGAAAATGGGTTTTATGTTTGCCGTCCTCCTGCCCGTCTTCGGTCCACCGGCGACGCACCTGGTCGCGGCCGCCCTCGGTCTCCCGTTTGCCCTGGGTTTCCTGTGGGATTGGGGGTTGGCGACCGGGCGGATCCGGCCGGGAAAGGGGAGCCTGGATTCTCCCGGCGTCCGGTTCAGCCTGGCCTGGCTCCCGGTCGCGCTGCGCCTGCTGGCGGTCGTTCTCGGCGCAGCGGTGGTTGGCGGGCATTTGGGCCGGCCGGAGACGTACGCCCTCAGCCTGGTCGAAATCGCGGCGCTTGCGCTGATCGCGATGGGGATTGTCACGCGGCCGGCTGCGATCGCAGCTGCGGTCCTGCTCGGGTTGAGCCAGAACTTTGTTCCACTGGGTCCGGCCGGAAGTGGGCTTTTGTCTGCCCTGATCGGGCTGGTCATGCTCGGGGCCGGCCGTTTCGCCCTTTTCCCCCTCGATGACCGGCTCGTTTTCCGCCGCACCGGAGACCCGGGTTGAAATAGGCGGCCGAGGCGAGGCAGGCGGCTTTATGCTGGGTGCGAAGGCCTTTTCAGTGAGGCTGTGTTATTATCTGCGGTGATCCGGGCTCGCTGGATGCCGTACGAGTCCTGGTCAGCCGGGCGCCGGCTGCACGCCGGGTCGTCCCAACTGATGGAGAGCGATCATGCTGCAAGTTCACCGTGAAGTCTGTGCCCGGATTCCCACGCCGCTGGGCGAGTTCCGGCTCTGCCTTTACACAAACGACCTGGACGATAAAGAGCACCTGGCACTCATCATGGGAGAGGTCGTCGGGCGGGAGGACGTTCTGGTCCGCGTCCATTCGGAATGCCTGACGGGCGATCTGCTCGGTTCGCAGCGGTGCGATTGCGGTGAACAGCTCGACCGGTCGCTTGAAGCGATCGCGGCGGAAGGCCGCGGCGTCCTGGTCTATCTGCGGCAGGAAGGGCGCGGGATCGGGCTGCTGGATAAGCTGCACGCCTACAACTTGCAGGATCAGGGGTTCGACACGGTGGACGCCAACCTCTTGCTCGGTCACCAGGCGGACGAGCGCGATTTCACCGCCGCGCCGCTGATCCTGGGCGATCTTGAGATCCGCTCGGTTCGCCTGCTGACCAACAACCCCGATAAGATCGCGGCGCTCCGAGCCCTGGGCGTTCCGGTCTCGGATCGGGTCGGGCTGGCGGCGGCAGTCAATCCGGAGAACGCCCGATATCTCCGCACCAAGGTGCTGCGGATGAACCACCTGATGAACCTGGGCTTGCCCGGACAGAACGGCCGGCCGGGAGAGGCAACCGGAAACCGGGAGGAACCTTCGCGGGGTGATGAGCCCTGACGAGTTATTTACGGACATCGCTGCCGGCGCCGCGCACGCCTGCCGCCGGGGGCTAAAGCCCCCGGCTAGAACAACCAAGCCCGGTAAACCGGGCTAGAACACCGGCCGAATCTTCAGGAGCCGGCTTCAGCCGGCTTGATTCAGGTAGCAGGCGGGCTCCGATCGGACGAACCGCCCGTGAACCGGGTCATCCGCATCCCATATGATCCCCGAACCATATTTCGACGAACTCAACCGGGAGGCACGCGACCACCTCGACGACACCGGCCGCCCGCTGGTGATGCTCAGCTACGCCCAGAGCCTGGACGGCAGCCTGGCCCGCCGACGCGGGGAGCCGCTGGCCTTGAGCGGACCCCAGTCGCTGGCCTTCACGCACCGGCTCCGCAGCGCCCACGATGCGATCCTGGTCGGGATCGGCACCGTCCTGGCCGACGACCCGCGCCTGACCGCCCGGACGCCGGGCGGGCGCGACCCGCGTCCGGTCATCCTTGACACGGATCTGCGCACCCCTGCGGGGGCCAGGCTGTGGACCCATCCGGTCGGACCGTGGCTTTTTTCGGCCAGGGGACTCCCGGAGAATCGAAAGATCGAAACGGAGAGACGCGGGGGGCAGGTGTTCGAGGTTCCACGTTCCTCGGGCGGCCGGCTCGAACTGCCCGCTGTCCTGGACGCCCTCGGGGCGCTCGGGGTCGCCGGCCTGATGGTCGAGGGCGGCGCGGCCGTGATCACGAGCTTTCTTTTGTCCGGGCTGGTGGACCGGGCGGCGATCACGATCGCGCCGGTCTTCGTCGGCGGGCTCAGGGCGCCGGAGACGGCGATCCCGGAATTGCCCGCTCTGACCGGCCTCGTCGTGCACCGCCTGGGCGCGGACATCGTCGTGACCGGCGCGTTTGCGCATGGTTGATCGGATGCGGACCATGCGCAGCCTCTATTTCACCGCCCCGCGCCGGATCGAGATCCGTGATGACCAGGTTCCGGAGACGCCCTCGGGGGAGATGCTGGTGGAAACCAGCTTGAGCGCGATCAGCGCCGGGACGGAAATGCTGGTCTACCGCGGCCAGGCCCCGGCCGGGTTGGCGGCGGACGAGACGATCGCCGCGCTCGGCGGCTCGCTCGATTTCCCGCTGCGGTACGGCTACGCGGCGGCCGGGCGGGTGATCGAGGCCGGCGAAGGCATCGAACCCGGTTGGCGGGGTGCTGCCGTTTTCTCCTTCCAGCCGCACACGACCCATTTCACCGCTGCACCGGGCGACCTGGTCCGGATCCCTGGAGACGTCCCGCCGGAGGACGCCGTATTCCTCCCCAACATGGAAACCGCCCTGGGCCTGGTGATGGACGCCGCGCCGCTGGCCGGTGAGCGGGTCGCCGTGCTGGGCCAGGGGGTGGTCGGGCTGCTGGCGGCCGGAGTCCTGGCCGGGTTTCCGCTCGAGCGGCTCGTCGCCTTTGACGCCTACCCGATCCGAAGGGAGGCGGCGAGGGCCTTTGCCGGGGCTGAAGCCCTGGCCGCGGGGGCGCTCCCGTCCGGGTATGCCGGCCATTTCGACCTGGTCTTCGAGCTGACCGGGGAACCGGCCGCCCTGGACGACGCGATCGCGCTGGCCGGGGAGGAGGGACGGATCGTCGTCGGTTCGTGGTACGGGACGAAGCGCGCGCCGGTCGACCTGGGCGGCCGGTTCCACCGCGGCCGGCTGCGGCTGGTCAGCAGCCAGGTCAGCCGGCTCGCACCCGGGCTGACCGGCCGCTGGACCCGGGACCGGCGGATGGCATTCGCCGTCGACCTGCTCCGCCGCCTCCGGCCGGGGCGCCTGATCACGCACCGCTTCCCGTTCGAGCGGGCGGCGGAGGCGTATGAACTGCTCGACCGGAGACCCGAGGAGGCCGTGCAGGTGGTGTTGGCGTATGGCGAAAAATAAAGCCCACACCGGGCTCCGTCCGGTGTGGGCTTTATTTTTCGCAAAGTCAGGAGGAATCATGTACAGCTTGGCTGTCAAACGCAGCTTTATCGCCCGGCACTATCTCACCGGCGGTGACTGGGGTGCGGAGAACGATGAACACGCTCACCACTACGTCGTCGAGCTGGAGCTGGCAGGGGCAGAGCTGGACCAGCACGGCTACCTGGTCGATATCGTCGACATCGAGCGGCACCTGGATGAAACGGTCGCGCGCTACCGCGACCGGGTCCTCAACGATCTGCCCGAATTTGCGGGGCTCAACCCGTCGATCGAGCATTTCACCCGCATCCTGGCCGAGCGGTTGAACGAGGCGATCGGGGCACCCAACCTCTCCCGGCTGGCGGTCCGGATCTGGGAGAACGAGATCGCCTGGGCGTGTTTCACCCGCGACCGCTGAGATGCGGGTCGGGCTGGTCGTTTACGGATCGCTCGATTCCCGGTCGGGGGGGTATCTGTACGACCGGAAGCTGGTCGAATTTCTGCGCGAGGCCGGTGATACGGTCGTCGTCGTCTCGCTGCCGTGGCGGAGTTATCCGCTCCACCTGGCGGACAACCTCTCGGCCGGGCTGTTTGAAAGGATGAAGCGCCTGGAGGTCGATATCCTGATCCAGGACGAATTGAACCACCCTTCGCTTTTCGCTTTGAACCGGCAGCTGCGGCCGGTCGTCGCCTATCCGACCGTGGCGCTGGTCCACCACCTGCGTATATCGGAGCAGCACCCGGCGCTCCCGATGCTCATCTACCCATTCGTCGAGCGGGCCTACCTGCGTTCGGTGGACGGCTTTATCTGCAACAGCCGGACGACGGAAGCCGTCGTGGGCCGGCACGCGCGGACCGGGACGCCGGCCGTCGTCGCCGTGCCGGGGCGAGATTCGGTCGAGATCGAGATCGAACCGGAGACGATCGCCCGGCGGGCGGAGGAACCCGGTCCGCTCCGAGTCCTGTTCGTCGGGAGCCTCACCCGGCGCAAGGGGCTGCACACCCTGCTGGCCGCCCTCGAACGGCTTCGGCCGGAGACCTGGACCCTGACCGTCGTGGGCGGGTCCGACGCCGAACCCGGTTATGCTGACCGGCAGCGGGCGTTCGTCGACCGGAGGGGCTGGGGTGAGCGGGTCCGGTTCGCGGGGTACGTCGAGCCTGCTGGTCTGGCCGGCTTGCTGCTGCGTCATCACGTCCTGGCCGGGCCGTCGCAGTACGAGGGTTACGGGATCGCCCACCTGGAGGGCCTGGGCGCCGGGCTGGCCGTCATCGCCTCGACCGGCGGCGGCGTCGGCGAGTTCATCCGGGACGGGGAAAACGGGCTGCTGGTCGACCCGGAAGATCCCGGCGGGCTGGCGGATCTGTTGTCCTCCCTGAACGAGGATCGTGCGATGCTCGTCCGGCTCGGCGTCCGGGCGCGCGCGAGCTACATAGCCCACCCGACGTGGGGGGAGAGCATGGCGGTCGCGCGCGATTTTCTGGTAGGATTGAAGGAGTGATCCGGCGAATGAGCGAATTGGCGAATTGGCGAATAGGCGGATCTGCTGGTGACGACGCTCTGCGTCGTCACCCGAATCCACCGCTCTGCGGTGCGTGTCGGCCGCCGGCACGGGACGCGGAGCGTCCCGAATGCGTTCCCACGCAAAGCGTGGGAACGAGCTGCATACGGAGGTTTTTATGGCATTTCTGAGTTCCCGCACAATGATCATTATCCTGACCCTGATCACGGCAGCGGTCCATTTGATGCTGGGGCTGACCCAGCCCGACAGCACCATCTTCCTGCTGAACGGGATCGGATACCTCGTCCTGCTCTACCTGACCCTCTGGACCCCCGGCGCCCTCAAAGGCCAGGCCGGGCTGATCCGCTGGGTCTTCATCGCCTACACCGCGGTGACGATCATCGCGTATTTTGCCGCATGGGGTTTGGATGGTTTCACCCAGGTGATGGGGATCATCACCAAAGCCGTCGAACTGCTGCTGATTGTCGGGCTCTTGCAGTCGCGCGGGGACTAACGGTCTTGTAGGGGGGACGGCGCACGTCGTGCGCCGTCGCCCGGTTTGCCGGACGCTCCGGATGTGGCCAGGATTAACCGCCGCGCACGTTGTGCGCCGTCTCCCCTACAGGTATATGATCGGCCTTATCGGACTGCTGCGCTCGCTGGTCGTCTACTACGGCCATCCGCTCCGTCACACCAGGCTGAAACGGCTCTACCGCGAATTCGTCCGGCCGGGCGACCTCGTCATCGACGCGGGTGCGCACGCCGGGAACCACACCCGCGCCTTCCTGGCGCTCGGGTCCCGGGTCGTCGCCGTCGAACCGCAGCCGCTTTTCGCCTGGTTTTTGGGGCGGGTTTTCGGCCGGAACCATGACGCGACCATCCTGCAGACCGCCCTCGGTGCACAACCCGGTCGTGCCATCCTGCAGATCAGCAGCCGGACACCGACCGTCAGCACGCTGGACGGCGGCTGGCGGGGCCGGGTCGGCCGGAGCCCTTCCTTTCGAAACGTCCGTTGGGACCGGCAGGTCGAAGTCGCCGTCGATACGCTGGACGGGATGATCGCCGCGCTCGGTCGCCCGGCGTTCATCAAGATCGACGCAGAGGGGTCGGAGGCGGAGATTCTGCGGGGGCTGTCTGCTCCGGTCCCGGCGCTGTGTTTCGAGGTCCTCCCCGCTGCGATGGAGACGGCCCCGGCGTGCATCGATCGCCTGGCCGGTTTGGGCTTTCAGCGCTTCAACTGGACGGCCGGCGAGCGGGCAAAGCTGGATCCGGATTGGGTTTCTTCAAATACGATCAAAGCGATGCTCGCCGGGCTGCCCCGTGGAGCCCGAGAGTACAATATCTTTGCCCGCTGCGATGGCCTTTAACTTCCAGCGCTACCTGGCCGCCAAGCGGACGGTCGATGACCGGGCGTTGAACCGGAACGTCCGCGAGACGCTCGCGCGCGCCGTCCTGCCGAAGCCGGACCTGCGGATCATCGAGGTGGCCTGCGGGATCGGGACGATGATTCCCCGGTTGCAGGGTTGGGGACTGCTGGGAGAAGGCGCGGGGTATCGGGGGATCGACACGGACCCCACATCCATCTCGACGGCGCGAGAAGCGTACGGGGATCCGCATGTCCGGTTTGAGCGGGCGGATTTCTGCGATTGGCCGGCGGAACCCGGCTGCGACCTGCTCGTCGCCTCCGCCTTCCTCGATCTCGCCGATCTGGACCGCGCGCTTCCTCACCTGCACCGGTATCTCAAACCGGGCGGCCTGGCCTATTTCCCGCTGAATTTCGACGGTTTGACCGTCTTCGAACCCGCGCATCCGCAGGACGACGCGGTAATGAACGCCTACCATGCCAGCATGGATGCCCGTCCGACCGGGGGATCCAGCCGGACCGGGCGCAGGCTGTTCACGGCGCTGCCGGAAACCGGTTTCGAGATCCTGGCGGCCGGCGCGTCGGATTGGATCGTCCACCCCGTGCCCGGTGGGGCGTATCCGGCGGATGAGGCCTACTTCTTACGGCATATCCTGTATTTTTTTGAGGGGTCGTGTACGGGGGTGGAGGGGTTAGAAGGGTGGCTGGCGGTCAGGCGGAGGCAGGTGGAGGCGGGAGAGCTGGTTTATTTGGCTCACCAGGTGGATTTTTTGGCGATTGCCAGGTGATTTAGGGTAAAATTTCCCCCGCCGTGCGCCAACCACTCCGATATTACCTGCCCGACTATTTATTCCTGCTCTCGATCTCCGGGGCGATCGTCCTCTTCGACCAGCTGACCAAGCTCGTCGTCCGTTCGCGGCTCGAGATCGGCGAGTTCTGGATGCCTTTCGCCGAATTGGGCCGCTTCGCCCGGATCGTCCATTGGAAGAACACGGGTGCGGCCTTCGGGATGTTCCAGGGTGGGGGGCTGGTGTTCACGATCCTGGCGATCATCGTAACGATCGGGATCCTCAATTTCTTTCCGATCATCCCGCGCCACGATCGGTTCCTGCGCACCGCCATTGCCTTGCAGCTGGGTGGGGCGGTCGGCAACCTGATCGACCGGCTGACGATCGGGCACGTGACCGACTTCGTCTCCGTGCTCAACTTCCCCGTCTTCAACGTGGCCGATGCCAGTATCTCGACCGGTGTGGTCCTGATCCTGATCCCGATCCTGCCGCACCTGGGGGCCGAGATCGCCGGCAACCAGCTGATGAAAACCGCCCGGGAGGCCAACCTGGCCCGCCGGCACAAACCGCTTGCGCAGGAAACGGACGACGAACCGGCCACCCTGGGGCTGGCCGAGGTGCTGCTGGCCGGGATGGAATGGGTCCGCGCCTTCCGGCTCAGGCAGGAGATCCGCCGGCTGCGGCGCCTCCAGGCGCGCAGGAGCCGGGGTCTCAGCCGTGTCTGAGCAGGTCCGTTTCACGGTTGCCGGAGCGGAGGAAGGCCGGTTGGACCACTTTCTGACGGCCCACTTCCCCGAACTCTCCCGATCCAGGCTCCAGAATATCATCCGCAATGGCGGGGTCCGCGTCAATGGAACGACGGCCCACAAGACGGGGCAGACGGTTGAGGCCGGGATGATGGTCGAGGTCGATCTGCCCCCGGTGCAGCCCGTTGGACTGGCGCCGGAGCCGATCCCGCTCGAGATCTTGTTCGAGAACGATGACCTGCTGGTCGTCGACAAACCGGCCGGGATGGTCGTCCACCCCTCCGCCGGGCATGACAGCGGGACGCTGGTCAACGCTGCCCTGGCGCACGCCCCGGACATGGCCGGGATCGGCGGCGAGCTGCGGCCGGGCGTGGTCCACCGGCTGGACAAAGATACCTCCGGCCTGATCCTGCTCGCCAAGAACGACCGGGCGCACCGTTTCCTGCAGATCCAGTTCCGGGATCGGTCGGTTGAAAAGGTCTACCTGGCTCTCGTCGACGGCCGCCCGGCCACCGCGGAGGGCCGTATCGAGACTGCTATCGGGCGAGACAACCGCAACCGCAAGCGGATGTCGGTCACGTCTCCGAACCGCGGCCGGGAGGCGGTGACCGAGTACCGCACCCTGGAAGCCTTTGCCGACCATACCCTGCTCGAGGTCCACCCGGTCACCGGGCGGACGCACCAGATCCGGGTCCATATGGCGTTTATCGGCTGCCCGGTGGCGGGCGATATGGTCTATGGGCACAAAAAACCGACCCTCAAGATCCGGCGCCATTTCCTGCACGCCGGCCGGATCCGGATCCGGATCCCAGAAGAAGAAACGGACCGCCTTTTCGAAGCGCCGCTGCCGAAGAACCTGGCCAACCTGCTGGACGATCTCAGGCGCAAGCGGCCGTCACGAAATTAACCGGCAAAAGAAACGTGACCGGGGGGTTCACCCCCGGTCACGTTTCTTTTGCCGGGGAAAGGATATCCCATGATCGATCTGCGCTCTGACACCGTCACCAAACCCACCCCCGAGATGCGTGCGGCCATGGCCGAGGCCGAAGTCGGCGACGACGTTTTCGGGGAGGATCCGACCATTAACCGGCTGCAGGAGCTGGCAGCGGCCATGCTCGGCAAGGAGGCAGCCCTGTTCGTCGCCTCCGGGACGATGGGCAACCTGGCCGCCGTCCTGGCACATTGCGGGCGCGGGGACGAGGTCATCCTGGGCGATCTCTCGCACACGTATTTGTACGAGGCGGGCGGGATCTCGGCTTTGGGCGGCGTGCACCCGCGCACTCTGCCCAACTTGCCGGACGGGACCCTGGACCCGGCTGCGATCGCCTCCGCCGTCCGGGAGGATGACGAACACTACCCGATCTCGCGGCTGGTTTGCCTGGAGACGACCCACAACCGCTGCCGCGGCGTGGCGCTGGCGGTCGAATATATCGATGCGGTCGGGGAGCTGGCGCACCACCGCGGGCTCAAGCTGCACATCGACGGGGCGCGGCTGTTCAATGCCTCGGTGGCGCTGGATGTCGATCCGGCCCGAATGGCGGCCGCGGCCGATTCGGTCACGTTCTGTCTGAGTAAGGCGCTCTCGGCGCCGGTCGGTTCGGTGATCGTGGGGGATGCGGATTTTATCGCCCGCGCGCGTCGGGCGCGCAAGGCCCTGGGCGGCGGGATGCGGCAGGCCGGGGTCCTGGCCGCGGCCGGGATCGTGGCGCTGACCTCGATGGTCGAGCGCCTGGCGGATGACCACGCCCGCGCCCGCCGGCTGGCGGAGGGTTTGGCAGAGATCGACGGCGTGCGGGTCGAGAACGAGCGGCCGGCGACGAACATGGTCTATATCACGATCGATCCGGCGGTCCAATTGGACGATCATCAGATCATGGAGCGGATGGAAAAGCGCGGGGTGCTGATCCATGACGTCGGTCCGCGGCGGTTCCGGCTGGTGACGCATTGCTGGGTGGGGGATGAGGATGTCGAGACCGCGCTGGCCGCGTTCGATGAGGCCCTGGCAATGGTTTGAAAAAATGACCCACCGGGCGGTGCGCACCACCGCCCGGTGGGTCACTTTTTCATCTCTACCGGTTAAAATACCCCCATGAAATCACAAACCGAATTTGTCACAATCGAGCACATCGATGAGGCTGCGGACGTCGTCCGGAGGCGGATCACGCACCGGCCCAAAATCGGTATGATCCTCGGCTCCGGGCTGGGCGGGCTGGCAGAGTCCGTCGAAGGCGCCGAGATCGTCCCGTACAACGAACTCCCCAATTGGCCGGTTTCCACCGTCTACGGTCACAGCGGACGGCTGGTCGTGGGGCAGCTGGAATCCCAACCCGTCCTCGTCATGCAGGGGCGGGCCCACTACTATGAAGGTTACCCGATGCCCTGGACGACCTTTCCGGTCCGCGTCATGCGCCGGATCGGGATCGAGAGCCTGGTGATCACCAACGCCGCCGGGGCGGTCAACCCGGATTACGAACCGGGCGACCTGATGATGCTGACCGACCACCTCAACCTGATCGGGATGGCCGGGCCGAATCCCCTGCGCGGGCCGAACCTGGAAGCGTTTGGAGTCCGTTTCCCCGACATGAGCCAGGTCTATGACCGGGATTACCATTCACTGGCTCGTGCGGCGGCGGAAGCCGCCGGTGTCACGCTGCACGAGGGCGTATACGTCGCCCTGGCCGGGCCGTCTTTCGAGACGCCGGCCGACCTGCGCTTTCTGCGGATGGTCGGGGTCGATGCGGTCGGGATGTCGACGGTGCCCGAGGCGATCGTCGCCCGGCACGGAGGGATGCGGGTTCTCGGGATCTCCGGGATCAGCAACAAGGCCAACCTGGACGGGAACACGGAGACGACCCACGAAGAAGTGCTTGAAGCCGGCCGCGTCCTGGTCCCCAGGCTGGAGGCCGTGATACGCGGTTTTCTGCAGCGGCTCGAATAGCCACGCATGGACGAAGCCCTGCGGTTCTTCCGCCTTTATGAGGGCTGGATCTACTTCTTCATCGCCCTGGGCGCTGTGCTGTATCTCCGCCGGCTGTTCGTCAGCTTCAAGGAAATGCGCGGCACGATTTTCGGGCTGGAGCGGAGCAGTGCGCAGACCCGGTTCAACCAGGCGGTGACCGTCCTCGTGCTGCTGATCCTGATCGGGATCGGCGAGTTCGTCATCGTCTCGTACGTTGCGCCACTGCGCCCGGAATCCAATCCGCTGCTGACCCCGACGATCGACCTGCTGGCTACCGCCACGGCGACCCTGTCGGCGGATGCGACCTCGGAGCCCGGGGAGGCCATCGACGAGGAATTCACACCGATCCCCGTGCCGACCATCGACGCCCGGCTCGGGGAGTGCGTCCCCGGTGTGCTCGAGATCACCTTCCCCGAACCGGGCGACCGGCTGATCGGGGGGGTCGAGATCACCGGGTCGGCCAACATCGAGAACTTCGGCTTTTACAAACTGGAGTTCACCCCGCAGAACCAGGCCACCTGGCGTACGATCCAGGCCGGCCGGATCCCGGTCCAGGACGGCGTGCTGGTGACCAGCTGGGATACGACCACCGTTGCCCCGGGCGACTACCTGCTGCGGCTGGTGGTCACCAACGCCGCCGGCGAGCTGCTGCCGGACTGCCAGGTGCCGGTCACGATCCTGATTCCGCAAGAAGGATGAGCGGAAATTTTGGGATGAGCCGGGTCCCCCGGCTCATCCCAAAATTTCCGGAAAAATGGAGACCGATTTGTCCAAAATCCACATTCGCCGCTTTCTGCCCGCCGATCTTCCGAACCTGCTCAACATCGACCACGGTTATACGACCGAATACGTCTGGCAGATGGATGTCCAGGAGGGCGCCCGGGAGATCAGTCTCTCCTTCCGAGAAGTCAAGCTGCCGCGCGTCGTCCGGCAGGCTTACCCGCGTGACCACCGCAACCTGGTCGAGGACTGGCTCGAGCGCTGGGGGATCCTGGTGGCCATCTACGGCGAGGACGCCGATAAACCCCCCGGCGGCTACGCCACGATCGCGCACGCCACAGAACCCCGTATCGCCCAGATCACCGACCTGGCCGTTGCCGTACCGCAGCGGCGTAAAGGGCTGGCCTCCGCCCTGCTGCTCTCCGCGGAGGATTGGGCGGCGGAGAAAGGCAGCACCCGGCTGATCCTGGAGATGCAGTCCAAAAACGTCCCCGCCATCCGCCTGGCCCAGAAGCTCGGCTACGATTTCTGCGGCTTCAACGACCGGCATTATCCGAATAAGGATATCGCTTTGTTTTTTGGGAAAGACCTTGATTAAGGTCGCAAAATCGAAGTCCGTGCGGGGCGTCGCCCCGCACGGACTTCGATTTTGCGCAATCCAATGGACATCCTGATCACCGTCATCCGCACCCTCAACGACGTCCTCACCGCCGGGATCGCGATCACGGCGGTGTCGCTGCTCGGGTATGCGCTGACGTTCAATCTGCGTGATCGGGTGGCGCGGTCGTTTGCGCTCATCCTGGGTTGTGTCGTCGTCGTTTTCACCGGGGACGCGCTGAGCGGAGTCGAGGGCGACCCGGGCGTCCAGGAGCTGTTGCTGAGGCTTGAATGGACCGGGCTGGTTTTCCTGCCGTCCGCCTATCTGCATTTCTCCGACGCGCTTCTGGCGACCACCGGCAAACCCTCCCGCGGCCGGCGGAGGACCCTGGTCCGGCTGGCGTACCTGGTCTCGGCCCTGTTCCTGATCCTGCTCCCCACCGGCCGTCTGGTGGGAGGTCTGGTGGTCCAGGGAGCCGGGATGCGGCACCTGTCTCCGACCCCGCTGACCTGGGTTTTCGCCGGGTTCTACGTCACTTTTGTCGGCTGGGCCTGGGTCAATTTCATGCGGGCCTACAACCGCTCGGTCTCTGCGACCAGCCGCCGGCGGATGACCTACCTGCTGGCAGGTGCGGCCTCCCCGGCATTGGGCTCCTTCCCCTACCTGGTCCTCGCCGGACCGTTCGCAGGGGACAGCCCGCTGCTCTTCTGGAGTGCGGCGCTGGTCACCAACGCCTTTGTCTTCGTCCTACTGGTCATGATGGCGTATGCGGTGGCCTTTTTCGGCGTCTCCTGGCCGGACCGGGTCGTCAAGCGCCGGCTGGCGAAATGGCTGATGCGCGGACCTTTCACCGCTTCAGTCGTGCTCGGGGTCGTCACCCTGGTCAACCGGGCCGGGGCGTTCCTTGGGTGGCCGGTCGACATCGCCGTGCCGGTGATCATGGTGACGATGATCCTTTTCATGGAGCACACGATCTCCATGGCCGCACCGGTCTGGGAGCGGGTCCTCTTCAGTGGAGGCGATCGGGAGAATCTCAGGCTGCTGCAAACCCTGGAGGAGCGCCTGTTGACCCGCGAAGATCTTCGCCAGTTCCTGGAAGGCATCCTGGCGGCGGTATGCGACCAGTTCCAGGTGCCGACCGCCTTCGTCGCCGCGGCGGGTGAATCCTCCGCCGAACTGTTGGTCCACACCGGCGGCCTCGACTGGCGCGATGATGACCTTTCCGACAACATCCTGGAAGCCGTCCGCTCCGCCAACGGGCAGGATGTGTACGCCTGGGGCGAATACTGGCTGCAGCCGCTCTTCAGCGAGCGGGATGAGATCCTGATCGGCGTCCTGGGCGTGCTGCGGAGTGGAGATTCGATCGATGAAGAGCGCCGGGTCTCGATCCTGGAGTTGGGAGAGCGGGCGGCCCTGGCGCTCGAAGACCTCCGGCGGCAGGGGGAAGTCTTCACTTCGCTGCGTTCGCTGACCCCACAGGTCGAACTGATCCAGCGTCTTCGGGCGGCTGCCCGGTACGATCGGGTCGGCGCGCTGTCGAGCACGGAGGACCTTCCGGGTTCCCCGGATTTCGCCCAGGCAGTCAAGGAAGCACTCTCACACTACTGGGGAGGCCCCAAGCTGCGCGAAAGCCCCTTGATGCGGCTGGCCGTCGTCCAGCAGGCCCTGGATGAGAACGATGAGAATGCCGTCAACGCCTTGCGGGCTATCCTGCGACAGGCCATCGACCGGGTCCGCCCGGAGGGCGAGCGCCGCTTCACCGCCGAATGGATCCTGTTCAATATCCTGGAATTGAAATTTATGGAAGGGCGCAAAGTCCGGGAGGTGGCCCTGCGGTTGGCGATGTCGGAAGCGGACCTCTACCGCAAACAGCGCGTGGCGATCGACGCGGTGGCGGAAGCGATCATCGAGATGGAGGAACAGATGCTTGAGAATGAGGCCCGCGATCAGAACCGGGCTGTCTGAAATCCGTATCCTATCAACGGTAGCGCCTGATACGAATTCTTGCGATAATAAGAAAGCATGACCCATGAACAAAAACCACTCGAAGAGCCCGCCGGCGGATGGGGAGGCGGTCCGGCCGGGATCTGGCTGCGGTTCCAGCGCTTTTTCTGGGACGTAGGCGGGATTTTTATCCTGGCATTCGCCCTGATGACCCTGCTGGCGCTTTTGGGGATCACGGGCGGCGCCCTGCTGACTCCCTGGTCCGCCCTGCTGCTGCGCTGGCTCGGCGGGGGCAGCTACATCGTCGTCCTGATCGTCGCCGGGGTGGGGGCGCTGATGCTGGGGAGGCGCTTCGGCGGGGTTGAGGACATCCCATGGCGGCGTGTCCTGGCGCTCGAAACGGCCGCTTTCGCTTTGATTGCCCTGCTGGCCGTTATCGGCGGGGTCTCGATCGAGGCGGCCGAGGCGGGGGAGGACGGCGGCCTGGTCGGATGGGGGTTGGCGGAGCTGATCGGGCTTCTGGTCGGGGGTTTCTGGCGGACCGTAATCCTCGTTCTCGTCTTCTTCACCAGTTTGTTGATCGGGATCGGTCGTTTCGTTCCACTTTTACGCTGGGCTGTGCGCCGGATCGAAGGGCGGCCGGTCCGGACCCCGGCAGCCGGTCCGGCCCAGGGAGGCGCCTCCCTGGGCAGTTTGCCGCTCGCTGACCCGGTTGCAACACCGACGATATCGAAGAAACCGGCCGATGCGCGCAAGAAAGCGACCGTCCCACCTGAATTTCGCAAGAACCTGGCGATCCGGGCGGAGGCGCCCCCGACAGGTGCGCCTCCGCCGCGCGACCAGGCCCTGCCTCCGCTCGATATCCTGCACGACGGGCGTATGCTGAAACCGAACGAGCGCAATATCAACATGACGGCCGGGATGATCGAGAAGACGCTGACCGAATTCGGCGTCCCGGCCCGGGTCGTCGGGGTGCAGGTGGGGCCGACGGTGACACAATTTGCCGTCGAACCGGGTTTTATCGAGAAAGGTCCGGAAGGGGAGAAGCAGATGAAGGTCCGGGTGGCCCAGATCATGGGACTGCAGAAGGACCTGGCGCTTGCACTCTCGGCGTCCCGGCTGCGAATCGAAGCCCCGGTGCCGGGAAAGGCCTATGTTGGGATCGAAGTCCCCAACCTGGAATCGGTCATCGTCCGGCTCAAACCGATCCTTGAGTCCGAGAATTTTTACAAGGCCCGTTCCCCGCTGGCCATCGCACTGGGTCTGGACGTCTCCGGCCGGCCGGTCGTGGCGGACCTGGCAGCCATGCCGCATATTCTGATCGCAGGGACGACCGGCTCCGGAAAATCGGTTTGTATCGGTGCCCTGACGACATGCTTGGCGATCAACAACACTCCGGAAACGCTGCGCCTGGTAATGATCGATCCCAAGAAGGTCGAGCTGGTCCGGTTCAACGGGCTGCCGCATCTTTACGGCCAGGTTGAGACCGACCTGGAGCGGATCATGGGCGTCCTGCGCTGGACGGTGGCCGAAATGGACCGGCGCTACAAGCTGCTCGAAACGCACCGGACGCGCAACGTCCAATCCTTCAACAACAAGATGTCCCGGATGAAGGACCCGCCGGAGAATCCCCTGCCCTATATCGTGGTCATGATCGACGAACTGGCCGACCTGATGATGTCGGCGCCGGACCAAACGGAGCCCGCCCTGGTCCGGCTGGCGCAGTTGGCCCGGGCGACCGGTATCCACCTGGTGGTCGCCACGCAGCGTCCGAGCACCGATGTGGTGACCGGTCTGATCAAGGCCAACTTCCCGGCGCGGCTCGCTTTTTCCGTGGCCTCCGGGGTCGATTCGCGGGTCATCCTGGACACGAACGGGGCCGAATCGCTGCTCGGCGACGGGGATATGCTGTTCCTGCAGCCGGACGCCGCCGGCCCGCTGCGAGCCCAGGGCGTCTTTGTCTCCGATCCGGAGCTGGACAACGTCGTCCGCTACTGGCAGAAGCTGTACGGTGAGACGGAAACCGAGCCGCCCTGGGATGCGATGCTGGAGGAGGAGGCCGTCCTGGCCGACCGGGATGGTTTGCTCGAACAGGCGATCGAAGTCGTCCGCCGCAGCGGGCGTGTCAGCGCCTCGATGCTCCAGCGCCGGCTCCGGGTCGGCTACCCGCGGGCCGCCCGGCTGGTGGACGAACTCGAGGCAATGGGGATCATCGGCCCGGCGGAAGGCGGGCGGGATCGGGATGTGTTGATCGGGTCAGATGATACGGAATAAGGGACAAAAAAAGAGCGGCGGTGCCCAGGCACCGCCGCTCTTTTTTTGTCCCTTATTCCGTATCACCGCGGGCGATCTGCGTGGAGGAAGAATTCGTGCTCGTATTTCTTCTCCAGGCCGGTATCGGGATCCAGCCAGGAAATGAAGAAGGAGATGCTCTTGAGGTCCGGCTGCCACTCGGTGACGTGGACCAGGGCATAGGGGTCTGTGAGACCTGACGGTTCATCGCTGTTGCGGGTTTGTTCGTAGACCTCACCCTGCTCGTTGACCCGATGCTCGTAGATCTCCAGGAATTCGGCGAACTCGGTCGGAAGATCGTCGAGGACCATCTCGTTGACCACGTAGGTCCCCGGGATGAGGTCGTCAAAAGGGACCTCCCGGAGCAGGCCTTCGCCTTCTTCGGGAGCCAGGTCCTGGACGATCCGGGTCGCCGGCGGGGTCTCGATGCCGAACTGGGGCAGCCCCATGTAAGACAGGATCAGGAGCAGGACGATCCAGAAGATGCCCCAGGCGATCGCAAACGGGCGGTACTTCGCAAGCCGCTTGGGGTTCCGGTCGACGTATGGGACCGCCATGAGCCCGACCAGCAGGATGACCGGCAGGATGGTGCCCATGAAGGTCGGGTCGCCCAGCTTGAGCAGGCCCTGCAGCCACCAGAAGTACCAGGGCGCCGTCGTATCCAGCGGTGTCTGGAGCGGGTTGGCGTGGCTTTCGAGCGGTGCGCCGGGGTAGAAAAAGATCAGGTAGAGCAGGAGCAGCCCGGTGACCAGGCAGGTCAGGAACACCTCGTGGGTCAGCAGGTCGGGGATCAGGTCAATGCGCTGTTTGGCCTCCCGGACCTCTTCGGCGGACATATTGCCTTCCTCGACCTTGGCCGGCAGGGTGATCCCGTGTTCGCGCGCCACTTTGTAGTAATGGATGCTGAGCACCAGGATGGCGATCAGGGGCAGCAGGATGACGTGCATGAGATAGAAGCGGAGCAGGCCGCCGGCGCCGATATCCGGGGCGCCGCGCAGCAGCAGGTTCGACTCGGTCGCAAACGCCGGTGCTTTGTCCGCCATGCTGGTCCCGATCGTCACCGCCCAGTAGGCCAGCTGGTCCCACGGGAGCAGGTAGCCGCTGAAGCTCAGGAAGATGGTCAGGAAGAGGAGGATCACGCCGGTCAGCCAGGTGAACGATCTGCCGTCCTTATAGGAGCCGGTGAAATAGGTCCGGAAGAGATGCAGCCAGACCAGGACGACCATGATCTCGGCGCCAAGGCGGTGCATGTCGCGCATCAGCTGCCCGAACATGACGTTGCCTTCGATCTCGAGGATCGAGGCGTAGGCGCCCTCCGGAGACGGGACGTAGTAGACCATCAGGATCATCCCCGTGATGATCTCGATCCCGAAGAACAGGGTCGACAGCCAACCCAGCCGGAACGTGTGGGTGAACCAGGTGCTGGCCCGGTAGTAGAACTTGGGCCGGATGTGGAACAGGAAGCTGGAGACGTGGACCTTGTAGCGCGGGTTGGGCCGCTCGGTCGGGGCCTCGCCGCGCAGGATGGCCCGCAGCTCCTTCGGACCGACCCCGGCCAGAATGATGCGGACGCGGTCGTCGATGGCCTGGGTCAGCTTTTCCTTGATCGTGGGCCAGGAAAGGCTCCTGACCGTTTCAACCAGATTGGTCATTGTGCTCCCTCAAATATCGCATTACCGCTCGGATCGGTTTTTGGCGAGTAACTACTCAAGCTACGACTGAAATTTCGGGAAGCGTGGGGGCAGACTGACCAGCTACCTTTGCGAATAATATCACAAGACATTTGGTTTATCAATCGACATCCGGTCCGAATCGTTGTGACGGATGGTACAATCCGTCTTTATCCCGGAACCCTCCATGCGCCAGATCCCCCTGGATTTCGACCCCACCGCCCGGACCGGACCGATCCGGGCTGCCCGGCTGCTTTCCGACGTGATGAGCCCGCCGGCGGCGTTTGCGACGGCCGGGCTGGTCATGAGCTGGTTAGACCGGCCCGGCATAACCGGGCTGTCCTGGGGCGCGCTCTATGGGTCCCTGGCGTCGCTGCTGCCGGTGCTGTTCGTGGTGTATGCGTATAAGACCGGGCAGGTCAGCGATATGCACATGAGCGACCCGCGGGAACGCCATGTCCCGTACCTGATCGGGCTCCTCGGAGCCGGGCTGGCGTGGGGGCTGGTGCGTGCGTATGCTGCGGCGCCCCTGCTGCAGGACCTGGTCCTCACGCACATCGCCGTCATGTTGGGGCTGACGGCCTGGAACTATTTCAAACTGGTAAGCGCCCACGTGGCCAGCCTGGCGGCGATCGCCCTGTTCGCAGGTCTGGCGGTCGGACCGGGTGCCGGGTGGATGCTCGCACCGCTGGTCGTCCTGATCCTTATCGTCCGGCGTTATCTGAAGCGCCACACACGCGGCGAACTCATTCTCGGTCTGTTCACCGGCGCCGCCGCGGTGATCGTTCTGGCGCAGATCGGAGCGTACGCATTTTGACTGGAGTTCCCATGCGCTCTTCGGAGGATTTATAATCCTGGAACCGACAGCGATCACGCGAAGAATTTATGGACCGTAAACGACCCAACATCGTCTTCCTCGTGCTGGACACGCACCGCGCCGACCGGCTTGGCGCTTTTGGCTGCGACCGCGCAACTTCACCGAACATCGACCGCTTCGCCCGCGGTGCCACCGTGTTCGAGCAGGCCGTCTCGCCGGGTCAATGGACGATCCCGGCCCACGCCAGCATGTTCACCGGCGAATTCCCGACCACGCACCTGGTGGTCCAATCCGCCTCGGCGCTCGACCCGCGCTTCCAGACGATCGCCGAACGGCTCAAGCGGGACGGTTATGCAACCGCCGGGTTCTGCAACAACCCGCTCGTCGGCGTGCTGAACAACGGCCTGCGGCGGGGTTTCGACCGGTTTTACAATTACGGCGGCGCCATCCCGACCCTGCCGGAACGCCGCGTCACCGGCTTGCGCTCGGTCCTCCAGCAGGCCTGGAACCGGTACACGCAGTTCCTGCGAAAGATCTCCTACCCGGTTCAGAACTGGATCGCCCAATCAGACCGGTTTTTCCAGCTGATCCTGAACCCGTTCATCGTCCCGTTTTGGGCGCGCTTCGCCCATTTCAAAGGGGACACCGGGGCATCCCTGCTCGACGCCGAGGCCTATTTGCGGGAGCATGCCGTCCCCGGGGGCAAGCCCCAGTTCGTGTTTATCAACCTGATGGGGACTCACCTGCCCTATTCACCGCCCGCAGCGTTCGTCGAGCGCTTCGCCCCGCGGGTCCGGGAAGATCGCGCGGCCCGGGATTTTGTCCGGACCTACAACACCCAGGCCGTCCGCTGGTTTATCCCGATGGCGGAGCCGTTCACCGCAATCGAGTACGAAGCGCTCAGCCAGATGTACGATGCCGAGGTCGCCCACCAGGATGCGCAGCTCGAGTCCCTGCTGCGGACCCTGGATGACCCGCACCACCGGGCGAATACGATGGTCGTCATCGTCGCCGACCACGGGGAGATGTTGGGGGAGCACCAGGTCATGGGGCACGGCCTTGGCGTGTATGAAGAGCTGATCCACGTTCCGCTGATCCTGCGTTACCCGGGCCAGGAGGCCGGCAGACTGGTGCCGGACCGGATCTCGACGACCTACCTTTTCCAGACCATCCTCGATGCGCTCGGGTACAAAACCTACGCGACCTGTTACGCAGCGGAAATCGATATCGCCAGCCAGAGCCTGCTCCCGCTCGCAAAGGGACAGCACAAGGCCCCCAAACCGGTTTTTTCCGAAGCCTACCCACCGCAGCACGTGATCAAGACCCTCCTCAGCCACGACAGGTCCCTCCTGGAACGATTTCACAGTGACCGGATCAACTGGGCGGCTTTTGAGGCGGGGTACAAGCTGCAGCGGATCGAGGACATACTCGAACGGGTCTACGATCTCGCGACCGATCCGCTCGAGTTCACCCTGGATGAAAACCCACAGCGTTTGCGCGATCTGGGCAGACAGCTCGACGATTTCATCGCCCGCATGACCGCCCGACGCCCAAACAACCTGACCGGAGCCCCGGCCGGCAATGCCCAGATCGATGACGAGAAGCTCGTCCAGCGGCTGCGCGGGCTGGGGTATCTCGAATGACCGGACCCGGAGGCAGAATTTGATCGACCCTGTGATTATTTCGTTTGAAATCCTTGGAAGGGAGATCGTCCTGCGCTGGTACGGGCTGATCCTGATGAGCGCCGTCCTGGCCGGCACCTGGCTGGCGGATCGTGAATTCCGCCGCCGCGGCGGATCGGAGGACTTCGTCTGGAACGCCCTGATCTGGATCCTACCTGCCGGGGTGATCGGAGCCCGGCTTTGGTACGTCCTCAATGCCACCCTGGGCGGGAGCCGGTATTATATCGATGACCCGTCGAAGATCCTTGCGATCTCGGAGGGCGGTCTCCATATCTTCGGCGGGCTGCTGCTGGGCGGCTATGTGGCCTATCTTTACGCCAAACGGCACAAAGCCGATTTTCTGATGATCCTGGATTCGATCGGGCCGTCGCTTTTAATCGCCCAGGCCCTCGCTCGCCCGGCCAACTTCATCAACCAGGAGCTTTACGGCCAACCGACCGGGCTCCCATGGGGCATCTCGATTCTTGAGGAGAACCGCATCGGCGAGTGGACGGACCTGGCCCGTTTCCCGGTCGAGACCACCCGTTTCCATCCGACATTTGCTTACGAAATGGCCTGGAACCTGGTCGCCGGCGGGCTGCTGCTTTATTTCTCGCGGCGGTTTCCCGACAAGTTCAAACCCGGCGCCGTCTTTGCGGCCTGGTTGGTCCTGGCCGGGCTTGGACGGTTCATCGTCGAGTTCTTCCGTCCTGACCAGCCGCGCATCCCCGGGACGCTCGTCAGCTATTCCCAGGCGATCTCCGGGCTGATGGCTGTCGCGGGGACCGCCTGGCTGCTCGTCCGCACGGGTAAAATCCAATTGTCGTTTTGGAAGCCGGCGCGGGAGAAGTATGACTTCCCTCGCAAACGGCAGCGCAAGCTCGCCCAACGGAGGCGGAGAACCGGGTAAACATGCAAGAGACCCTACCAAAGAAACGCATCCTTGCGCTCGGCAACCCGGTTTACGACCGGATCAACACCCCCTTGCTGGTCCGGGAGGACCGGGTGCTTTCCGGCTGCTCGACCAACGCCTGCCTGGCGGTGACCAGGCTGGGCGAGACCGGCGTCCTGGTCGGAACCGTTGGACCCGATTACGAAACCCGCCTGGCGGCCGACCTGGCGCACTTTGGGATCGCCGGCCGCCTGTTCCCATCCCGACAGACCGGGGGTTTTCAGCTGATTTACGACGAACGCGGGGATCGGGACCTGGATGTGCTCGGGATCGCCGACCCGATCCCCTTCCATCAGAACGGGGCATCGCCGTACGACTTCGTGCTGCTGGGTCCGATTCTGGGCGAGATCTCGGTCGATCTCGTGCGCAGCTTGAAGTCCGAGATCTCGGCGCCGTTCCTGCTCGATCCGCAGGGCACCCTGCGCCGGATCGAAGATGGACGGGTGACGCACGCCCTGACCGGCGAATTCACCGAGATCGCCGGTCTCTCGACGATCGTGAAAGCCAATGAACTGGAGGGCCGGATCGTCACCGGGATCGACCCGCGCGTCGATCCGGAGGGCTGTGTCCGCGCCCTGCGCGCGGTCGGCTGTGAGATCGCCATCGTCACGCTGGCGGAGGCCGGCTCGATCATCTTCGACGGTGAGCAGATCGTGAGGATCCCGGCTTTCCGGACCATCGCCGTCGACCCGACCGGGGCCGGAGACACCTACGCCGCCGGTTTCATGGTGCGCTATTTGGAGACCCCGGATGACCTGGCGGTCTGCGGCTGTTTCGCCTCCGCCGTGGCTTCGGTGATGGTGGAAAACAGCGGGCCGGATTTCCCGTTGACGCGGGCCGAAGCCGATCGCCGGGCGGATCAGCTCCTGGACGGTTTCGTCTAGAAAGGAAGGCCGCGATGCTGGCAAAACTTTATCGACCCTTTTACAACAGGCTGATGTTCCCCATGGGTGTGTTCAGCGCCCGGCTGGGGCTCACGGCCAATTTTTGGACTGCGTTCAGCCTGGTCCTGGCCGGCCTATCCGGTTGGATGCTCTACCAGGGCCGGTTCTTCACCGGGTTGGTTTTTGCCGCCCTGATGAGCCTGGCCGACGTCCTCGATGGAGCGACCGCACGGGCCAGCAACACGGCCGGGCCGTTTGGGACCGTCCTCGACCATACCGTCGATCGCTATGCCGAGTTTTTCCTTCTCGGCGGGCTGCTGATCGGCGGGTGGATCTCCGCCGGGGCGCTGTTCTTCTGTGCGACCGGGATGATCATGGCTTCCTACGTGCGGGCGAAAGCCGAATCGGCCGGCGGCCTGGAGGCCTGCCTGGTCGGGATCACCGGCCGGGCGGAGAAGCTGGCCCTGTTCTACATCGCGTTGGGTGCGCTCGGGTTCGGTTTCCCGGTTGTGGCCGAGATCCTGGTCTGGGGGATCGGGGCGCTCTCGCACTTCACGGCCGCCCAGCGGCTGTTCTACACACGGGCGAAATTACGAGGCGCACAATGAGCTTTAACCTGGGACCATTCACCATTCACTGGTACGGCGTCATCCTGATGACGGGGGCCGTCGCGGCCGCATTCATGACCGCCGCCCTGGCGCGCCGCTGGCGGGAAGACCCGGACAAGGTCTGGGACGCGCTGACCTGGGTCCTGATCGGCGGTGTGGTCGGCGCCCGGATCTGGCATATCCTGACTCCGCCACCCTCGAACATCGCCCAGGGACTGACCACGCGATATTACCTGACCCATCCGCTGGACGCGATCGCCGTCTGGGAGGGTGGGCTCGGACTGGTCGGCGCCGTTTTCGGCGGTGGGCTGGCGCTGTATTTATTCACCCGCAGGCAGAAACTGAGCTTCCCACGATGGGCGGACATCGCAGCCCCGGGGGTCGCCCTCGGGCAGGCCATCGGGCGGTGGGGGAACTTCATCAACCAGGAGATCTACGGGGCGCCGACCACCTTGCCCTGGGCGATCGAGATCGACCCAATCAACCGCGTCGCAGGTTTCGAACAGTTCTCGACCTTCCACCCGCTGTTCCTTTACGAATCACTCTGGAACCTGGCGAACATGTTCCTGCTGCTCTGGCTCGGCCGCAGGTTTGCCGACCGGCTGCGAGACGGAGATATTTTCCTCATTTATCTGATCACCTACCCGATCGGCCGGTTCTGGATGGAATTCCTGCGGCTGGACTCTTCGATGGTGGCCGGCATCAACGCGAACCAGTGGCTGATGGTCGTCATCGTCGCGGCCGCCGGGCTGCTGCTGTGGCGCCGGCACCAGGGAGATGGGTGGCAGACCAAAGCCGAAGTGACGCAGGAAAACCGGGCGCAGCGGAAATCCCGGAAGTTCCAGAGAGCGGTGAAGAATTGAACGGGGTGCGGGCTTCCGCACCCCGTTCAATTTTCCAAGCGTTAAATTGATCCGGACCCAAGATCTCACCAAAAAATTCGATCGTTTCCTGGCAGTCGACCGGGTCAACCTGACCGTCGGAGCCGGTGAAGTGCTGGCCCTGCTCGGCCCCAATGGGGCCGGGAAGACGACGACCGTCCGGATGCTGACCTCGGTCCTGGCCCCGACTTCCGGTTCGGCCGTCGTGGCCGGGTACAATGTCGTCGAGGAAGCGGCCAGGGTGCGGGCTTCCGTCGGCGTGCTGACCGAGAACCATGGTCTTTACAACCGCATGCCGGCCGGCGATTACCTGGATTTCTTTGGCCAGATTTATCGGATCGAACCCGATGAACGCCGCAAGCGGATCGACCACCTGCTCGGCAATTTCGGACTGGCGGATGACCGCCACCGGCGGATCGGCGAATATTCCAAGGGCATGCGTCAGAAACTGTCCCTGGCGCGGGCCTTGCTCCACCGCCCGCCGGTCCTCCTGCTCGACGAACCGACCTCCGCTATGGACCCGGAGAGCGCCCGGCTGGTCCGGGACGCGATCACCGAGCTGCGCACGGGTGAACGCGCCATCGTCATCTGCACCCACAACCTGGTCGAGGCAGAACAGCTCGCGGACCGGATCGCCATCATCCGGAAAGGCGTCATCATCGCCGGCGGGACCCCGGCCGAGCTCAAAGACGCTTTCCTCGGCCCGCCGGAATTCGAAGCGCGCACCCTCGACCGGCTGAACGGTACTCGCTTCGACCTCCCGGACGGGGTCGCCGTAACGGAGACCGGGGAGGACTGGTTCCGTTTTTCGTCGACCGAGGGCGAGCGGGCCAACCCGGCGACGCTCCAGCTCCTGCTCGCCCAGGGGGTGCGGGTGTCGGCGTTGAGGGAGGTCCCCCGCAGCCTGGAAGAGGTCTATTTGATGGTCATGCGCCGGGCGAACGGGGAGGCGCGGCCCGATGCTTGAGAACCTGCGGCCCGCCCTGATCATCACCCGGCGCGAGATCCGCGACCAGTTCCGCGACTGGCGGATCGTGATCCCCATCCTCGTCCTGACGCTCGTGTTCCCGGCGATCATGAACTTCACCGCCCGCCGGGCGACCGAGTTCGTCGGCCGGTTCGGAGCCGAGGTCATCGGCGACCGGCTGATCCCGTTCTTGCTCATGGTGGTCGGGTTCTTCCCGATCTCGATCTCGATGGTGATCGCCCTGGAGAGCTTCGTGGGGGAGAAGGAGCGCCGCAGTATCGAACCGCTGCTGGCGAGCCCGCTCACAGACTGGCATCTTTATTTGGGCAAGCTGCTGGCCGTCGTATTCCCCCCACTGGCGGCCAGTTATCTCGGGATCGGAGTTTACCTGTTCGGAGTGTACCGGCAGATCGGCTGGACCCCGGAGCCGGTCCTCATGATCCAGATCCTGCTGCTGACCTTCGTCCAGGCGCTGGTGATGGTCGCCGGGGCGGTCGTGATCTCGACCCAGGCCACCTCGGTTCGGGCGGCCAACCTGCTGGCTTCGTTCATCATTATCCCGATGGCGTTTCTGATCCAGGGCGAAAGCATGGTCATGTTCTGGGGCCAATATGATGCCCTGTGGCCGGTCGTCTTCGGGCTGGCCGTGCTGGCGGCCGTCCTGGTCCGGACCGGGATCTCGCATTTCAACCGCGAGGAGATGCTCGGCCGTGAACTCGATGCTCTGAACCTGAAGGGCGCATGGATATCCTTCCGCAATGCCTTCACCGGCGAGGCGCCCTCGATCCGGGAATGGTACCGGCTGCAGGCTTTCCCGGCAGTGAAGCGGCTTCGCAATCCGGCGCTGCTGACCGGGCTGCTGATGGCGGCTGCGGTCTGGATCGGGGTGGATCTGGCTGCCGATTTCCCGCTTCCCGCGACGCTCCTGGACGTTTCCAATCTGCGATTAGAGACCTTCTCGCGGCTGGGAAACATCAGCCTGATGAGCCCTTCCGGGGTCCTCGTGATCTGGCTGCACAACCTGCGGGTCGTGCTGCTGGCGCTTCTGCTGGGGGCGTTCTCGTTCAGTGTTTTCGGGCTGCTGATCGTCATGCTGCCGCTCGTACTGGTGGGGTATTTTGCCGCGGCTTTTGCAGGGGCGGGGATCTCGCCGGGTCTGTTTGCGGCTGCGTTCGTCCTCCCGCACGGGATCCTCGAGATCCCCGCGCTGCTGCTGGCCGGGGCCGGGATCCTGCAAATCGGCGCCCGGATCGTCGCCCCATCGCAGGGCCGCTCGATCGGGGAGGTCTTCCTTCAGAGCCTGGCCGAATGGTGCCGGGTGCTGGTCGGTTTCGTCGTCCCCCTGCTTCTGGCCGCGGCGGTACTTGAGGTGTTTGTGACTCCCAACGTCGCTGTCAGGTTGTTGGGGGGGTGAAGATCACCACCCGGAAATAAAATTTCCCCACTCCTCATTATATTTGAGGTACTTCCCGAAGATATAATCGGCCGTCGCCGGGGGGTTGATCGGCCTGGTGCGAGGGCGCATCTTGGATTGCTCGATGGTGCGGCCGCCCTTGCGCAGGTTGCAGGTCGGACAGGCGGTCACCAGGTTCTCCCAGGTGTGCAGGCCGCCCAGGTGGCGCGGGACGACGTGGTCCAGCGTCGGCCGGGCCGGCCGGTCCCCGCAGTACTGGCAGGTGTATGCATCCCGCCGGAAGATCTCCTGTTTGTTGAGCTTGACGACCGGGCGCGGCCGTTTGACCATATAGGACAGCCGGATGATCGATGGGCAGGGATAATGCTCCCGAACGGTGTGGACGTAACCCCGTCCATTCAGTACGAGCGTGGCCTTATCGTCCATGATCAGCCCCACCGCGCGCCGAACGTTGCAAACGTTGATCGGCGCAAAGTTCGCATTGAGAACCAGGACCGGGGCGGACAGGATCGCACTCACGGCGGCAATTATAGCATAGCGGTTCCGGTGATATAATCGCCTCCATGCCCGAATCGAGCGCCGCAGAAGCGTTCAAACCAGCCCTCCTGTCCCGGCGGGTCGAACTCCTGACCTGGCTGGTTGCCGCCGTCCTGTTCGTCACCTGGTGGCTGCTCCAGGCCAACCAGGCCGACTTTTCCGGGACCGCCGTCATGCTTTTCGCCTTCACCCTGTTCGCCGCCTCCGGGATCTCGCTGAGCGGCTGGATGGATCGGAGGTCGTCGATCCGGCTGGACGGCGGCGGCGTTTTCTTCGAGAATGGGCTGCGCCGGGTCGCATTGAAATGGGACGAAATCGAGCAGATCCGGGTCCTCAGCGCCCAGGCCGGCTCGAAAAGGGTGCAGGTTTTGGGGCCGCGCGTGTTCTTCGAGTTCCGGACCCTGGCCCGCCTCAGCTTAAATGGCAAAGATCGCGGCACTTCGGGCTACGCGGAAGGTGAACGGATCCTGGGGACGCTGCTGGAAAAGACCGGGCTGGCCGAGAGCGATTCGTCGGCCTCGTACGTCTATTACGCCCGGGGATCGTAGCATTTGCGGTGAGTGCAGAAACGAAAATGCCCTCGCCCGAGGGCATTTTTGATATCCGTGAAAACCAGATGGAGACCGCCATGGACATAGATCAACAAGTCGAATACCTCATGCAGGGCACCCACTACGGCGACGACACGCTGAAGGCGAACATGGCTGGTGAACTGCGCCTCCGCCTGATCGAAGCACAGAACCGGGGCCGGCCGCTGCGGGTGTACTGCGGCTTTGACCCGACCTCGGCGGACCTGCACCTCGGGCACACCGTCCCGATGCGCAAACTCCGGCAGTTCCAGGAACTGGGCCATGTCGTCATCTTCCTGATCGGGAACTACACCTCGCTCATCGGGGACCCGTCCGACCAGGATAAACTTCGGCCGCAGCTGACCGCCGAACAGGTCGCCGAGAACGGCCGGACCTACGCTCAGCAGGCTTTCAAGGTCCTCGACCCCGAGAAAACGCAGATCCAATCCAACGGCACCTGGCTTTCGGAACTTTCATTTGCGGAACTGATCCGGCTGGCCTCCAATTTCACCGTCCAGCAGTTCCTGGCCCGGGAGAATTTCGCCAAACGCATCGAAAAGGGCGACCCGATCTATCTGCACGAGACGTTCTACTCCCTGATGCAAGGCTACGATGCCTACGCCCTGGATTGCGACGTCCAGGTCGGCGGGACCGACCAGCTCTTCAACATCGTCACCGCGGCGCGCAAACTGATGGCGTTCATGGGGAAGCAGCCGAACATCGGCATCATCCTGGACATCCTCCCCGGGACCGACGGCGAGATCAAGATGTCCAAATCGCTCGGCAACCACATCCCTCTCCTGTCGACGCCCGAGGACATGTACGGAAAAGTGATGAGCGTCCCGGACAAGGCCATGCCTTACTACTTCCGGCTTTTGACCCGCTGGAAACCCGATGAGATCGATGCGAACGAGCACGGCCTGGCGAACGGAGACCTGCACCCGCGCGACGTCAAGATGAAGCTGGCCCACGAGATCGTGTCGATCTACCACAGCGCGGAGGAGGCGGACCGGGCGCAGGCGGAATTCGTCCGGATCTTCCAGCAGGGCAATGTCCCCAAGGAGATGGAGACCTTCCGGTTCGAAGCAGAGATGACGGTTCTCGATGTGCTGGCGGCCGCCGGGCTGGTCTCCAGCAACAGCGACGGTCGCCGGATGGTGGACCAGGGTGCGGTCCGCCTGGACGGAGAGACGCTGAGCGACCCGCACGCGCCCTTCCCGGGGGAAGGGGTCCTTCAGGTAGGAAAACGGAAATTTATCCGAGTGGTACCCTGAGAAAAAGGGGCCGCCGGCGAAGCCGGCGGCCCCTTTTTCTCAGGGTCCTCTGACCACCAACCCCTCCAAAAGCCGCCTCGTGGCCGCTGCAATTTCCGAGACGGCCCGATCGTAAACCGCCTCATTCGCTTGAGACGGTTTCCGGAACCCCGAAACCTTTCGCACGAACTGCAGCGCGGCGGCGTGCAGCTCCTCGTCCGTCGGCGGCCCTTCGGGGACGCGCAGTTGTTTGATCGATCGGCACATGGGAATCTCCACGGAAAACTGAAGGGGCTGCCGCACGGCGGCAGCCCCTTCAGTTTTCCGTAAAATATTTATCGACCAGCAGGCCGAGCCTCTTCCGGGTCTCCGGGGAGATCTTGTCGGGGTGGGTGGACAGCGAGGTCGAAAGGGTCGAGTCGCAGTCGCAGTCGCGCTCGGTCGGGAAGTTCGCGGCCAGGTTGCGCAGGGCATCCTGGGCGGCTTCGAGATTGGCGACCACGGTCTTGAAGACCAGGTCGGCGGTGACGGCTTCCTCCCCGGCGTGCCAGACGTCGTAGTCGGTCACGTGCGCCATGACGGCATAGCACAGCTCGGCTTCTTTGGCCAGGAACGCTTCCGGCGAGGTCGTCATCCCGATGATCGACATACCCCAGGACCGGAAGGTGTGCGACTCGCCCCGGGTGGAGAAACGCGGTCCTTCGATCGTGATAAAGGTTCCGCCGGAGTGGACGCGCTTCCCGGTGGTGCGGGTCGCTTCGACGACGATCGCCGAAAGGTCCCGGCAGAACGGGTCGGCGACCGGGACGTGGGCGACCAGGCCGTCCGTGAAAAACGAACGTTTCCGGTCCTTTGTAAAATCGAAAAGCTGATCGGGGATGACGATGTGTCCGGGCTCGTAGTCATCCCGCAGCGAACCGCAAGCGCTCACGCTCACGATCCGTTCGACGCCGATCGCCTTGAGGGCATAGATGTTGGCCCGGTAGTTGATCTCGGAGGGGGACAGGATGTGGCCTTCCCCATGCCGGGCCAGGAAAGCGACCCGGCGCCCGGCCAGCGAACCGATGATGATCGGCGAACTGGGGAGCCCAAAAGGCGTATCGACCTGGTGCGTTTCGACGTCCTCCAGGTCCGGCATCCCATACAGCCCGGAACCGCCGATGACGGCGAAGACTGGTTTTCGTGTCATTGCAAGTCCTTTTCAGCTTGATACGAAAAGAGAGCGGGTGAGCGGTGGGGGCGCAACCCCTCACCGCTCACCCGCTCTCTTTTCGGTCCTCGTTTTTCGGGGGATCGAAAAGATCCAGAAACCGGTCGATCGAGCCGACGTCGACGGCGTCTGTATGGCCGAGGGAGTCTTTTCGGGCCTGGGTGGGTTTTGAAACCGATTTTCCCGCCCTGTCCAGCTTGCCTGGACCGGCGGTCAGTCCGTAAATGATCGGGACGCCGGCCAGGGAGATCACGTCCCCCGGGGAGAGCAGTCTTTCGCTGACCGGCTGGCCGTTGACGGAGGTCCCGGAAGTCGAGTTCAAATCGACGACCAGGTGTGCTTCGCCTACCCGGCGTATTTGAGCATGGTACCGGCTGACATGCGCGCTGCTCAGGACGACGTCGTTGTCCTCCATCCGCCCCAGGTTAGTGACCGGTTTGATGAGGGCGTAGATATCGGCGCCGTTGAGGATGATAAAGGCTTTTTTGGGGGGAGAAGGTTGCGTGTTCGGCACGGCAGCGCTAATTATAGACCAATGGATGGGAATTATGCCGAAAATGAAAAGCGTTTGCAGGCGCAGCTCGCTCACGCAACACATTTTCACCCTATAATGTTAACGTGAGCGGTTTCGAAGAACTCGACCACACCGCCGACTGGGCGCTCCGAGTCTGGGCGCATGACCTGGAAGGGCTGTTCATCCAGGCCGCGGCCGGGATGTTTGCGCTGATGGGAGTCCGGCCGGGGGAGCCCTTGAGCGGCAGCCGCCAAATCGAAGCCGACGGCCCGGACGACGAGAGCCTGCTGGTCGACTTCCTGGCCGAGCTGCTGCTGGTCAACGAAGCGGAGCAGCTTGCGCTGGCGCCGACCGCCGTCTCGCTGCGCCCGGGCCGGGTGAGCGCCGTCTGCACGGTCGCGCCGGTCCTGGAACAGGAAAAAGAGATCAAGGCGGTGACGTACCACGGGCTCGAGGTGCTGCAGCGGGATGGGAATTTTGAGACGGTGATTGTGTTTGATGTGTGAGCAAGGAGGCCGATATGGTCAAAATCCAGGATCTGAAGAAGATCAGCGATTACGAGTGGGAGATCCCGAAGGCGTTTCGGGAGGATATGCGCGTCCCGGTGCGGATTTTTGCAACCAGGCGGCTGCTGGACCAGGTGGTGAACGACAATTCGCTGGAGCAGGCGGTCAACTCGGCCACGCTGCCCGGGCTGGTCGGCTACGTCATGGTCATGCCGGACATGCACCAGGGCTACGGCTTCCCGATCGGCGGCGTCGCGGCCACCCGATATCCGGAGGGCGTCGTCTCGCCGGGTGCAGTCGGGTTCGATATCAACTGCGGGGTCCGGCTGCTGGCCAGTTCGATCGAGCGTGAGGCCGCCGAGCCGTACCTGGACCGTCTCGCGACGATGATCGACGCCTACTGCCCCAGCGGGGTCGGCAAGGCGGGGACGGTCCCGCTCAAGGAGACCGAGTTGGAGGAGGTCTGCCGGGAAGGCGCCCGCTGGGCGCTGAAGCGCGGCTTTGCGAGCGAGATGGACGTCCGCCGGACCGAAGAGGGCGGCCGGTTGGCGGGAGCCGACCCGGCCAAGGTCAGCCAGCGGGCGATGTCCCGCGGCAAACCGCAGCTCGGGACCCTCGGCGCCGGGAACCATTTCATCGAGATCGACATGGTCGAACAGATCTTCGACGCCGACGCCGCCGGAGCCATGGGGCTGCGGGAGGGCTGCCTGGTTGTCCAGATCCACTGCGGTTCGCGCGGTTTCGGTCACCAGGTCTGCACCGATTACGTCAAATCTTTCCAGACCGCCGTGCACAAGTACGGGATCAAGCTCCCGGATCGGCAGCTGGTCTGTGCCCCGATGGACTCCCCCGAGGGGAAGGATTACCTGGCAGCCATGCGCGCGGCGGCGAACTATGCCTTCGCCAACCGGCAGGTCCTGGCGCACCACGTGCGGCGGGCGTTTGAGGAGGTCCTGGCCGGGCAGTTGGATTCGTTCCACCTTCACCAGGTCTACGATATCGCCCACAACATGGCCAAGGTGGAGGAGCACGTGATCGATGGGGAGAAGATGAAGGTCTGTGTGCACCGCAAAGGGGCGACGCGCGCCTTTGGGCCGGGGTCGCCCGATCTGCCGAAAGAATACAAACACATCGGCCAGCCCGTCCTGGTCCCCGGCAGCATGGGGACGGCCTCCTGGGTGCTGGTCGGGACTGAAACGAGCATGTCACACTCGTTCGGGTCGAGTTGTCATGGGGCGGGTCGGATGATGAGCCGGTCGCAGGCCAAACGGGAGGTGCGGGGAGAGGCGCTGCGGGAAGAATTGGAGAAGGGCGGCGTCCACGTCCGGGCCGGCTCGATGGCCGGGCTGGCGGAGGAGGCCCCCAGCGCCTACAAGGATGTCGACGCCGTCGTGGAAGCGGTCTCCGGAGCGGAGATCGCCCGCAAGGTGGCAAGGCTGGTGCCGGTGGCGGTCGTCAAAGGTTAACCATTAAACAAAGCCGAGTGGTGCGTCGCACCACCCAGCTTTGTTTTTGCAAAATCAATGCTGCAGAATCTGGGATAAGAACAACTTCGTCCGGTCTTCCTGCGGATTATGGAAGAGATCCTGGGGGGTGCCGCTCTCGACGATATTGCCTTCATCGAAGAAGTACATCCGGTCGGCGACGGCGCGGGCGAAGCCCATCTCGTGGGTGACGACGAGCATCGTCATCCCGCTCTCGGCCAGGCCTGTCATCACATCGAGGACTTCTTTGATCATTTCGGGATCGAGCGCCGAGGTGGGCTCGTCGAAGAGCATGATCTTGGGTTCCATCGCCAACGCTCGGGCGATGGCGACGCGCTGCTGCTGCCCGCCGGAGAGCTGGCCGGGGAATTTATCTGCCTGTTCCGGGATCCCGACTCTTTCCAGCAGCTCCATGGCTTTGATTTCGGCCTCGGCCCTTCTCTTCTTGCGGACCTGGATCGGGGCCAGGGTGATATTCTGCATAACGGTCAGGTGTGGAAACAGGTTGAACTGCTGAAAGACCATCCCGGTCTCCCGGCGGATGGCTTCGATATTCCGGACGTCGTGGGTCAGTTCGATGCCGTCGACGATGATGTCGCCCCGCTGGTGTTCCTCGAGCCGGTTGATTGTGCGGATGAAGGTCGATTTACCCGAACCGGAGGGTCCGAATATGACGATCACTTCGCGTGTCTGGACTTCCATACTGATGCCCCGCAGTGCGTGGAAGCTGCCGTACCATTTATGGACGTCGCGGGCGATGATGATCGGTTCAGACATGGGCACTCCTCAACCTGGAAGGGAAAAGTTGATTTCGACCCATTATAGATGAATTGAATCGGTCGGGCAAGGCGGGGGTGGGATGGGTCATTTGGAAAGCGCGGCGACCTGGCCGCCGGTCACGGCCAGAAAATCAGCCACTCCGATCCGGATATCCAGTCCTCGCTCCCCGCCGGAGACGTAAATCTCGTCGAACACCTCGGCGAACTCATCCAGCAGGACTTCGAACCCTTTATCGAACAGGGCCAGGGGGGAGATACCGCCGGCCTGGAGGCCGGTGAGGGTTTCGGCTTCGCGCTGGGTCGGCAGGGCGACCTTTTTCTCGCCGGCAGCCTCGGCGACGGCCTTGAGGTCGACCTCGGCCGGTCCGGGGACGACGGCCAGGAGCGGTTT
>DATKDL010000022.1:0-24525 GCA_035512695.1 Anaerolineales bacterium
TCACCCCTACCGGATACCGGTGTCCACAGCGATGTCGAGCTCCAGGACCTGGCCGGCGGTGAGCGTGACGGCGGCGGGGATGTTTTCCGCTCGCTCGATCCCGACAAGGGTGAAATCGATCACGTATTCGCCGGGTGCGAGCTCGATCCGGTAGGCGCCGTCCGGTTGGACGGCGGCTTCATCCACGAGCGTTTCGCCGTCGGGGCGGTAAACGAGGACGAAGCGGCCTTCGTAAGCTTCCGGCGGGATCTCGGGGGTCGGTTCGTCCTTCTGGATGACCGGCTGGAGCGGGCCGAAAGTAATGCGGCCTTGAACGACGGCAGCGCCGGCGGCCGGGCCGGGTTCATCCGTCGTTATCCCGTCATCGGCCGGTTCGGCCGGCGTGCAGGCCGCGAGCGCCAGCGCGGAAAACAGGCCTGCCGCGATCGAGGCAGTGATTCGGATGTGAATTGTCATGGTCAATGCACCTGGAGCGGGTCCTTGATCGCGCCGCGGTCGAACAGTGGCTTTTCGTAGCCGGGGTCCCAGCCCTCCGGCGGATCGGTTTTCGATATCGCCACGGCCGTGTTCTTGTAGTCTGGGATCTTGGCGCGTGCGTCGACCTTGTCGAGGGTGAGTAAATTTGCGGCGGCTTCGGCGAAGTGGAACGGGACGAAGACGGTGCCGTGCGGCGACCGGCCGGTCACGAGCGCCCGCATCTTGATCTCGCCGCGCCGGGAGCGGATGGCGACCCAGTCGCCGGTTTCGAGGCCGAGGTTGGCGGCGTCGTCGGGGTGGATCTCGCAGACGGCTTCGGGGAAGGCGTGTTCGAGGGCGCTGCGGCCGGTCATCGTGGAGCCGGACCAGTGGTAAAGCACCCGCCCGGTGGAGAGGTTGTAGGGGAAGTCGTCGTCGGGCAGTTCGCTTTCGGTGCCGAGTTCGATCGACCAGAACTTGCCTTTGCCGCGCGGGAAGGTCTCTTCGAAGAGGTAGGGTGTGCCGGGGTGGTCCAGGTCGGGGCAGGGCCAATGGACGCCGCCTTCGCGTTCGAGCCTTTCGTAGGTGATGCCCCAGAAGTCTTTGGTGACCTGCCGCATCTCCTCCCAGATCGCCTCCGGATGCGCATAGTCAAAGCCATGGGTGAGTTCGATCCCCATTTTCATTTCGATCCGGCGGCCGAGATCGCACAAGATATCCCAATCCGCGCGGGAGTCGCCGACAGGTCGGACGGCGGTCCGGCAGCGCTGGACCCGGCGGTCCGAGTTGGTAAAAGTCCCGTCTTTCTCAGCGAAGGAGGTGGCAGGGAGGATGACGTCGGCCATCTCGCCGGTCTCGTTGATGAAAATGTCCTGGCAGACCAGCAGGTCCAGGTGTTCCAGCGCGTGCCGGGCGTGGTTGAGGTTCGGCTCGCTCATCATCGGGTTCTCGCCCATGACATAAATCGCCTTGACCCCGCCGGCCAGGGCGCCGTCGATCATCTCGGTGGCGGTCAGACCGGGGTCGGGGTTGAGCGGTGCGCCCCAATGGCTTTCAAACATCGCTTTGACGTCTTCCTGGTCGACCCGCTGGTAGGCGGTGAAGACATTCGGGAGCCCGCCGCTGTCCGAGCAGCCCTGGACGTTGTTCTGGCCCCTCAGCGGGTTGAGCCCGGTGCCGGGTTTGCCGACATGCCCGCACATCAGCGCCAGGTTGACCAGCGACAGGGTGTTGTCGGTGCCGTGGGTGGACTGGCTGATCCCCATCCCCCAGTAAATGGCAGCGCGGGAGGCCGTGGCGTACATCCGGGCAGCCTGCCGGATATCCCCGGCCGGGACTCCGCTGATCTCCTCGGCCCACTCAGGCGTGCACGCCTCGAGCGATTCAATATAGTCCTCGAAACCTTCGGTGCGCTTTGCGATGAAATCGGGGTCGTACAGCGCTTCTTTGACGACGACGTGGGCCATGGCCTGGAAGACGGCCACATCCGTCCCGACGCGCTGCTGCAGGTAGAGGGTGGCGAAGTCGCTCATCTCGATCCGGCGCGGGTCGATGACGATCAGCTTCGCCCCGTTTTTCCGGACCGCCTTTTTAAGGAAGTTCGAAATGACGGGGTGCGTCTCGGTCGTGTTCGAGCCGGTGACGATGAAGGCTTCCAGGTCCTCCATCTCGCCGATCGAATTGGACATCGCCGACGACCCGATCGAGAGCTGTAGCCCGGTCACCGACCCGGCGTGGCAAAGCCGGGCGCAGTGGTCGACGTTGTTGGTCTTGAACAGCGCCCGCCAGACCTTCTGGAAAACGTAGTTGTCCTCGTTGGTGGCCTTGGCGCTGGCGTAGGTGGCGATCGCATCACCGCCGTGGGCTTTGGCGATCCGGACCAGCTCCGTAGCGACGAAATCGAGTGCCTCGTCCCAGGTCGCCTCCCGCCAGACCGGCCTGGCGCTGCGCCCATCTTCCCGGTTGGCGCGGATGAGCGGCGTCCGGACGCGGCCGGGGTGCTTGACGTAGTCGGTCCCGAACCGCCCCTTGACGCACAGCATCCCGTAGTTCGGCGCCGCGTCGAAGGGGGCCGAGACCCGGTAGATCAGGTCGTCCTTGACGTGCAGCTCCATCTGGCAGCCGACACCGCAGTAGGGGCAGGTCGTGGGGGTGATGTGGTCGGGGTGGATCATTTATTTCTCCATAACGTGAAATAAGGTATGGCAGCGGCTCAGCCGCTGCCATACCTTATTTTTTCATACCTTTTGCCCGGGTCTTGAAGAAAATCTCATCCGGATCCATCCCCTCCATCAACAGCACTTCGCGCTTCGGTGTAAGCGCCCCCGTCGGGCAGACCCCGACGCACTGCCCGCAGAACACGCAGGTCGTGTCAAGCATTCCGTCATTGAAAAACGTCCCGATCGTGGTGTGGAAGCCGCGGCCGTTGAAGCTCAACGCGTAGGCGAACTGCTGGTCGTCGGCGCAGACCTGGACGCAGCGCCAGCAGTTGACGCACTGGCCGTAATCACGGACGTAGAAAGGATTGTCGTCGTAAACCGGCACATCCCGCCGCTCGGCCGCTGGTCCGAACCGACTCGGATCCGCCTCATACTCGCTCACCAGCGCTTCGATCTCCGGTGCGTTGGACAGATCGACGGTCGACGCCAGCATTTCCAGGATCGTCTTCCTGCCGCGCCGGACCGATTCGCTCTGCGTCTGCACCTCCATCCCGTCGGCACAGGCTGTCACGCAGGCCGCCGCCTGCACCCGCCACCCGGCGTCCACCGAGCAGACACGGCACAGCCCGTTGGCGGTCAGGTGCGGGTGGTAGCAGATGACGGGGATCGTTATCCCCAGAAGCACGGCCGCGTCCAGGATCGTCGTGCCTTCGGGGACGGTGATTTCACGTTCGTCGATCTTCAGTGTCACTTGTTTCACTTCGGAGAACCTATGCCATAAAAGGTCACGCAAAATTGAACGTCAAAGCGGGGCGAAGCCCCGCTTTGACGTTCAATTTTGCAATTCTAATCTCTCGGGATGCGTATACACCCGCATCCTTTTGCCTCTCAAATACGCCACCACCGTGATATTCCACGCCTCCGCCAACGCCAGGGACAGGCTGGTCGGTGAGGTACGGGAGCAGACGATGGGGACCTCCAGGCGGCGAGTCTTGTTGAGCATCTCGCTGCTGATCCGTCCGCTGGATAGCAGGATGCGGTCTTTTGTCGGCGTGCCGGTCCGCAGGGCGGCGCCGGCGAGCTTGTCCAGGCAGTTGTGCCGGCCGACGTCCTCGACCTGGATCAGGATCTCGTCGGGAGTCGCCAGGACGGCGGTGTGGATGCCGCGTGAGCGCAGGTAGATCTCAGCGCCGGTCTGGAGGCTGTGCATCAGTTCGGTCAGTGCCTCGGGACGGACGGCCAGGTCCGATTCGAGCGGCGGGTGTTCGGCGGACATATCATCAAAGGTCACCCCGCCTCCGCAGCCGGCGGTGATGATCCGCCGGTCGGGGATCGCGACCTCGTGACTCAGCCAGACGTCGACGCAGTCGTTCTCGGAAACGTGCGTGGAGGCGACCTCGTCGAGCGAGTCGATCATTCGCTCGTTGTACAGGAACCCGACCGCCAGGTCCGCCAGACCGGTCGGGGAGCACATCATCGTGGCGATTTCCTGGCCGTTGACCGAGATGCAGGCGAGCGCCTCCTCAACCACCTCGCCGTCGACGGACTCGGGGTCGGAGCCGTTGAGCAGGAGGTAGCGGATCTCCTCGGTGCCGCGGGGTTTTGTATTTTCCATACTTGCTTTACTCGGCTAAATTGGATATCGCACGGAGGCGCAGCCCCGTGCGGTATCCAATTTAGCCCTCCACCAGTTCCGGCCAACGCTCGATCGCACTCACCACCGCCGCAGCCGCTGTCTGTCCGAGGCCGCACAGCGAGGTCTCGGTCATGGCGTGGGCGATGTCGAGCAGGATCACTTTGTCGGCCGGCGTCGGGCCGCCGTTGTGGGCGATGCGAGCCAGGATCTCAGCCTGGCGCTGGGTCCCGAGCTGGCAGGGGAAGCATTTCCCGCAGCTCTCGTGGGCGAAGAAGCGGGCGAGTTTGTAAAGATGCACCGGGAGGTCGGCGGTCTCGTCAAATACCTGGACGACGCCGGAACCGAGCGGGATGTCCCGCGCGCGGGCATCCTCGTAGGTCAGCGGCATGTCCAGCTCGTCCGGACCGATGAACTTTCCGGCTGCGCCGCCCATCAGGACGGCCTGGATCGCGCGGCCGCCGGGGACGCCCCCGGCCAGGTCGATCAGTTCGGCGATTGTGGGGCCGAATGCGATCTCGTAAAGACCGGGCTTTGCAACATGGCCGCTCAGGCAGAACAGCTTGGTGCCGGGGGAGTCATCGGTCCCGACGGATTTCCATTTCTCGAGGCCGATCTCGAGGGCGACCCGCGCCACGACCAGGGTTTCGACGTTGTTGATCGCCGTCGGCTGGTGGAACAGCCCGTGCGTGACAGGGAAGGGCGGCTTGATGCGCGGGAAGCCGCGCTTGCCCTCGATGGCTTCGAACAGGGCCGTCTCTTCGCCGCAGATGTAAGCCCCGGCGCCGAGGCGGACTTCGATGTCGAAGTTGAAACCGGTGACCCCGCCGATTTCATGGCCTAGCCATCCGGCCTCCCGGCACTGTCGGACGGCTTCGGCCAGGCGGTTGTACGCGCGCGGGTATTCGCCGCGCACGAAGATCCAGCCGTTTGCGGCCCCGACGGCGTAGCCGGCCAGGATGGTTGATTCGATGACGGCGAACGGGTCTTCCTCGAGCAGGACCCGGTCCTTGAAGGTCCCAGGCTCGCTCTCGTCTGCGTTGACGACAATGTGCTTGTCCGACGGCGCGCCGGGGGCATCCCGCGTGAATCGCCATTTTCGGCCGAGCGGGAACATGGCCCCGCCCCGGCCGAGCAGACCGGTGCCCTCGATCGCGGCGATCAGGTCGTCCGGCGCCATCGCCAGCGCTTTTTCGAGGCCGGCAAAGCCGCCGTGGGCGAGGTAGTCCCCGAGCGTGCCGGGGTCTACGACCCCGACCCGCGCCAGCAGCCAGCGCCGTTCTCCGTAGACCTTTGCCCGGGGTTCGGGCTGCGAGCCGTCCAGGAAGGCGGGGAGGTTTTGGGGGATGAGGCCGCCGCCGGGCCGTTCGCCGTCCAGGGCGGCCGGGGCGAATTCGCACATTCCGAGACACGGGACCTTCTCAAAGGTGACGCTCCCGGCCTCGATCTCCGGTCCCAGGTGTTTTTCTGCCTCGTGGATCAATTTCTCGGCTCCGGCAAGCGAACAGGCCGGGTCCTCGCAGAAGCGGACGACCCGTTTGGCGGTCGGGGAATTGTAGAACATAGAATAGAACTCGACCACGCCGTGGATGTCGGCGGCGGGGACGCGGAGGAATTTGGAAATCTCGGCCAGTGCCGCGCGCGGCAGCCAGCCGTAGATGGATTGGGCGTGGTGCAGCGCCGGCAGCAGCATCGTACGGCCGCGGTGGCGGTGGGTGTCGAGGAAGGAGGTGAGCGCGGCGCGATCGATCTCGGGTGTGGGTTTCACCCGGGTATTATAGCATTCGGGAGTTAAGGAGGTGACAGTCACTCCCCCCAGTGACAGTCACTATACAAAAATCACCTGCGCATCCTCCGACATTTCCACAAACTCGATCGCCCCGATGACGCCGTCCACCTGCTCGAGAAGATCCGGTTCGACGACGTCCATCATGTCCGCCGACATTTTGCAGGCCCACAGCCGGGCGCCGGCGTCGTGAAGCATCTCGATGAACTCGCGCACCGGCGGGAAGCCGAGGTCGCCGATCTCTTTGCGCATCATGGCGGAGGCCATCGACGACATCCCGGGCAGCCCGCCGATCATGGTGGGGATGTGGAACTTGGGGTGCATATTCGGGTTCCCGACTGTGGCGATGTGCAGGTGATCGACCTTGCTCTCAGTCACGATGTCCATCCCCCAGAAGGTGAAGAACAGGTCGACCTCGATGCCGGTCATCCGGGCTGCGTTTGCCAGGATAAGGGGCGGGTAGGCCATGTCGAGCGAGCCTTTCGAGCAGATGATGCACAGTTTCCGTGTCTTTTTCCCCTGTGTTTGTCCGTTCTCCGCGGTCTGTTTGAGGCCGAGGATTTTTTCGCGGTTGGTAGTCATGTTATTCTCCTGCCGGCCGGCGCTTTCAGATGCAGCCCGTCGGCTTCTTGAGGCCTGCGATCATGGCGGCGTACTTGGCTGGCCCGCCGGGGAAGAGTTGGTACATCTCTTTCATCGTGACGTCGGTGTTCTGCACGATCTGGCGCAGCGTGGGGGCTTCACCGGTCTGCGCATGGACGTCCCGGGCGTATCGGATCACGGTCCAATGCTTGTCGGTCAGGTCGATCCCGAGAACCCCGGCGATCGCTTCGGCGAGCCTGGGTTTCCAATCATGGGCTTCGATCAGGTAACCCTCGTCGTCAAGCTCGACGGTTTCGAGCAGGTCCAGTTCCAAATTTTGAGTCGTCATGATTTACTCCTTATCGGTTCGATGGTCCGTTTCCCGGCCATCGACATATGCGATGAGATGGGCAGATCGGCCCCTTTCACCAGCAGGTTCCAATATACCCAGCGGAAAGCCTTCTTCCCCCAATGATTTACAGACGATTCCTCAAGCAGTGTGAACGGCCCCAATCCCGGCAGCGGGTACCTGCCCGGCAGCGGCTCGACGTCGTAGTTGAAGTCGATGAGGATGCCTTTTTCGAAACCAGATTCAATGAAGCAGTTGGCGTGGCCGTCGAACTTCGGCAGGGGCGGCAGACCGTTCTCCTGCCGCAGGATGTTCTCGACCAGGACGTCCAGCATGAAGTGCGCCACCGAACCGGCCTTGGACGCCGGGACATTAGCCGCATCCCCGATGACCCAGATATTCTCCCAGTCGCGGGCGCGCAGGGTGTGCTTGTCGGTATAGGCGAAGTCCAGCTCGTCCCCCAGGCCGGAGCGGCCGATCACGGCCGCGCCGCGGTTGACCGGGACGGTGACCAGCAGGTCATACGCGATCTCACGGTCATCCCAGGAGGCGATCACGCCGCGACCGCTGTCGACGGAACCGATGTTGAAATCGGTCTCCAGGTGGATCCCCTTCCTATCGAGCATCTCGCCGAGGACCTGCGAGCAGGTCGGCTGGGTGAAGGCCCCCGGCAGAGGCGTCGCGTACACAAGTTCGACCTTTTCCCGCATCCCTTTTCTGTGGAAGTACCAGTCGGCCAGGAACAGGAACTCGAGCGGGGCGACCGGGCACTTGATCGGCATTTCGGCGATGTTGACGACCAGCCGCCCCCCCGGCCAACCTTTGAGGTACTGCCCCAGGGTTTCGGCGCCTTCCAGGGTGTAGAAATCGAAGATGTTATGGCGCCAGCCGCCGTCGAGCATCCCCTCGGTCTCCTCCGGGTGGATCCCGGCGCCGGTAGCGATCACGAGCGTGTCGTATTCGATGACCCGGTTTTCGCGGGTCAGGACGACTCGGCTGCGCTCGGGTTCGATCCGCTCGATGTCGGTTATAACGACCTCGATGGACCGCGGGAGCAGATCGCGCTTGGGTTTGACCACTTCCGGCGTTGAGTAGATTTGGAACGGGATGAACAGGAAGCCGGGCTGATAGTAGTGGGTTTCGTCCCGGTCGACGATGATGATCCGCCATTCGTCCGGGTCGAGCATGCGGTTCATCTTGTTGGCGACCATCGTGCCGGCTGTGCCGGCGCCAAGGACAAGGAAGGTTTTCATGGGTGCTCCTGCGGCGTAATGGCGCCGCGGTTTATCCGATTGCGCGGACAATCGGGATCTGTTTCTTCAATTGTGACGACATCACTGCGCGCAGGATATCCAGCGCTTCGATGATGCGGGGGTCTCCCAGGGCGTACAGGACCGATTTGCCCTGCCGGGTGTCGACGACCATCCCGCGCTCGCGCAGGATGCCCAGGTGGCGCGAGACGGTCGATTGAGGCAGGTCCAGCTTTTCGGCCAGTTCACCGACCGTGCAGGGGTCGTTGTCGAGGGTGTAAAGCAGGACCAGGCGGTTGGCGTCGGCCAGGCCTTTGCAGAAGCCGGCGTGCAACTGGTGGATCTCCTGTCGCAGGTTGGGTTCCATTTTCACTCCCGCAGGTATGCGGATATCCGCATATCTACCTTGCTCGATTTGTACATCTTCGGGGCTCGGGGGAGTAGGGTCGAAAGTCCCGAGAAAGCGGGCTATTTGTCCTGTATTTCACAAAGCGTTTGCACACAGGTGCAGTTGATATAATTCCCTCTCAAATCAATCTCACAGGAGCCCACCCCATGAAATTCGCCACCCGCGCCGTGCGCGCCGGGATCACGCCCGACCCATCCACCGGTTCGATCGTCCCACCGATCTACCAGACCGCCACCTACGTCCTCGACGAGATCGGAAAAGATAAAGGTTTCGACTACACCCGCTCGTCCAACCCGACCCGGGCCGTCCTGGAAGCCAACGTCGCCGCCCTCGAGAACGGCAAATACGCCGTCTCGTTCGCCTCGGGAATGTCCGCGGTCGACGCGGTCGCCCGGACCCTGAGCGCCGGCGACCATGTCGTCGCGACCGACGACGTCTACGGCGGGGTCACCCGGCTGTACGACCAGATCCTGAAACGCTTCGGCGTTGAGATCTCCTACGTCGACACCGCCGACCCCGAGAACATCGCCGTGGCGATCCGGCCCAACACGAAGCTGCTCTGGCTGGAAACACCGACCAACCCGCTGCTCAAGATCACCGACCTGGAAGTCGCCGTACAGATCGCAAAAGAGCATGGCCTGCTGAGCGCGGTCGACTCGACTTTCGCCACCCCGTATCTGCTCCGACCGCTCGACCTGGGGATCGACCTCGTCGTCCACAGCGCGACCAAGTACCTGAGCGGGCACAACCAGGTCATCGGTGGGATCGCGATCACGAACGATCAAGCCCTATTCGAGCAGCTCAAGTTCGTCCAGAAAAGCATCGGGGCCGTCTCATCGCCGTTCGACTGCTGGCTGACCCTGCTCGGCTTGAAAACCCTGCACCTCCGGATGGAAAAGCACTCCGAAAGCGGCATGGCCGTAGCGCAGTACCTCGAAGGGCACCCAAAAGTGAAGCGGGTTATTTATCCCGGGCTGCCCAGCCATCCCGGTCACGAAGTTGCGAAGCGCCAGATGAAAGCCTTCAGCGGGATAATCACCTTCGAGCTGGTCGGGGACGTGCAGACCGGGATCAACTTTATGAACGCAGTCAAACTGTGCTCACTTGCCGAGAGCCTTGGCGCGGTCGAGACGATGGTCACGCATCCCGCCACGATGACGCACACTTCCGTCCCGCGCGAAGTGCGCTATGCCCGCGGGCTGACCGATTCGCTCGTCCGCCTGTCCGTCGGGATCGAGGACGTTGAGGACATCATTGCCGATCTGGACCAGGCGCTGGCGCGCGCGTAAACGCGAAATTTGAGCCCCGGCGGTTGGTGAAACCGACCGCCGGGGCTCAAATTTCCCAGTGACATGAATAAATATCTCTCCTTCACCGTCTTCATCTCCGGGCTCGTCACGCTGGCCGTCGAGCTGACCGCCGCGCGGCTGCTGGGAGCCGTCTTCGGGACCAGCAACCTTGTCTGGGCCAGCGTGATCGGCCTGATCCTGATCTACCTCAGCGCTGGCTATTACATAGGCGGCCGGTGGGCGGACCGGTCCCCACACCCGCAGACGCTTTTCACGATCCTGGCCTGGGCGGCTTTCACCGCCGGTCTGGTTCCGCTGTTGGCCAAGCCCGTCCTGCCGCTGGCGGCGGCCGCTTTCGACCGGCTGCAGGTCGGAGTGCTGGCCGGGTCGTTTCTCGGTGTCCTGATCCTTTTCAGCGTTCCGATCACACTGATGGGGATGGTCTCACCGTTCGTGATCCGGCTGCTTGTCACCACACCGGAAGGTGCCGGCGCTGTGGCAGGACGCGTTTATGCCCTTTCGACGATCGGGTCGTTCGCCGGGACCTTTCTGCCGGTCCTGGTCACGGTCCCGCTGATCGGGACGACGCTGACCTTTGTCCTGTTCTCGCTCGTGCTGACGGCCGTGGCAGCCGGAGGTCTCTGGCTGTCGATCGGGTGGCGGGCGGCGCTCCGGTTTGCGTGGATGCCGGTCGCCGTGATCGCCGCCACCTGGCTGTGGGGGGACACGCCGTTTAAGCGGACCGCCGGCCAGATCTATGAGACCGAGTCAGCATACAACTACATCGAAGTGCTGGAGCGCGACGGATATACCCTGCTCCGATTGAACGAGGGGCAGGGTATCCACTCGGTGTACCACCCTGTCGAACTGAACTACCATGGACCCTGGGAACAGTTCCTGGTGGCCCCGTTTTTCAACCCGGATTTCGAACCGGATGAGGTCGAGCGGATCGGGATCGTCGGGCTGGCCGGAGGGACGCTGGCCCGGCAAGCGACGGCCGTCTTTGGACCGGTCCCGATCGACGGCTGGGAGATCGATCCGGAGATCATCGCGGTTGGGCGGGAATACTTCGGGATGGACCTGCCGAACCTGGACGCGATCGCGCGGGACGGCCGGGTCGGGCTGGCCGCCAGCCCATACCGCTACACCGTCATCGCCGTCGACGCCTATCGCCCGCCGTACATCCCCTGGCATCTGACCACGGTCGAGTTTTTCCAACTTGTCCACGACCGCCTGGCGGATGACGGTGTGATGGTCATCAATATCGGGCGGGCCCCGGACGATCGGCGGTTGATCGACGGCCTGGCTCGGACCGCCGCAGAAATTTTTCCCAGCCTGTACGTTTACGACGTGGAGGGTTCATTCAATTCGATCCTGGCGGCCACTCGCGTCGAGACGGAGGTCGATGATCTTTATCGAAACTTCAGCCGCCTGGTCGAGTCGGGTACGGCACACCCCCTTTTGCTGGACGCCATGGCTGCTGCGATCAGCAATCTGCAGCCGGTCACACCCGGGGGGATCGTTTTCACCGACGACCGTGCGCCGATCGAGTGGTTGACGAACTACCTGGTGCTGAACTACTTGCTGCATTCGGGGACGGAAGGGTTACAATGACAATCGATCCGATGACCTCTACGAGCGAAACCATCTTCAAAGCCGCCGGGTGGCTGGTGACGATCGTGACCCCGTTCGCGCTCATCCTCTCTGCGGTCCGCGTTATGCTCACTCCGGCGTGGGTCCATATCGAATACCGGATGCCGCGTTTCCCTGAGGATCCCTACGGGTTTACGCTTCAAGACCGGATGAAGTGGTCGTTGATTTCTCTTGAGTACCTGCTCAACGACGAAGGGATCGAATTTCTATCGGACCAGCGATTCGATGACGGCGCATCGATTTACAACGAGCGTGAACTCCGCCACATGGAGGACGTCAAAGTCGTCGTTCGGGGTGCGCTGGCGGTTTGGTGGTTCTCACTTGCATTCCTGGTCTTGGCCGGCCTGCTTTCTAAGTGGGGCGGCTGGGGGGCGATCTTCCGGATCGGGGTCCTGCGGGGGAGCTGGCTGACGCTCGGAATCGTCGGAGTCGTGATGGTTTTCGTCATCCTGGCTTTCGGCGTCTTTTTCGTTTACTTTCACCAGGTTTTTTTTGAGACGGGCACCTGGACCTTCAATTTTTCCGACACCCTGATCCGTTTGTTCCCGATGCGTTTCTGGCAAGACGCATTTTTATGGATCGGCGGCCTGACGCTGCTCGTTTCGCTCTGGCTGATCTCCCTGGTTCGTCATTGATAAAAACATAGAAAAATCGGCAAAAAGCAGGTGTGTGAGCGGGCTTTGCCCGCTCACACACCTGCTTTTTGCCGATTTTTCGCAACTGCGCAACCTATGAACTAATCAGCCGCTGCCTGAATAATCACCCATGGCGCCTGTGATGCCGTCTCGGCTGAGATAATCAAGGGCAGGAAAAACAGCGGGTGGCAGGTCTGTTCGCTCCGGAACCAACAGGCCGTCTGGGGGGAGCTCAAGAAAAAATCCAGTAGAAGCGTGCCGGCCTTTTCTTCCCCTGATTGCGAAGGGTGGGTCCCATCGGTTTCGAAGTCCTGGGGGATCCAGAACAAACCGTCCGAACGCGGGTCAGGCCCGTCCGCCCACAGATACGGCCCCCACGCCAACCACGGAGCGGCGGAGTTGTAATCCAGGTTTCCTGCGCGCGGATCGATCCCACCGCCGTTCATTTGATCGATCTGGGCTTCGATCAGCCCTTTCACGGCGAAACCGGATTCATAGGCATACGGTTCCGGATTTAACGTCACGGTTGCATATCCCGCATAGATCCGGCTGCTGAGGAAAACCAGCTGCAGGTTCGGATAGCGTACCCGCAGGGCGCGAGCGATACTTCCCATTCTTGCCAGCAGGATCGTTGCATCCGCGTTATCAGACGGAAGCGGCGTGTTCGGGTTAGGGTTTGCCACTTTCACCCAGACGACCTGCACCTGTTCCTCGGTGAGGCCGAGCGGCGCAAGCAATTCGTCACGGATCTGGTCGTAGTTGGGCGAACTCGGGGATACCCAGGCGGTGGCAACCCCACCGCCCCTGGCCCCATTTACGATCACCATCTGATCGCTTACCACATCGCTGTTCGCCGCGGCCTGGCCCATGAAGGTCCACTCGTTACAGCTGACGCCGTCGAGCGAGTTCCCGCAGAATTCCTGGTTGGCATTGGACATGCCGATTGACAGCATGACGTACTTCCCTTCCGAATCCGGAAGCCCGTTCTCATCGAGCGGTTTGATTTCAAAGGCCCTTTGATTGCCGGCAACAGCGTGTTCCGGCGGGATCGTGTTGGATCCGCCCGGGTAGAGCCCACCGGTGAAGCCGTAATAGGTCGATGTCCCCATATCGATCAACGGGATCATGGACGGCCCGGCCCAAGCGCGCAGGGCCGGTGTGGCCAGGAGGGCGGACCCAAAAATCAAAGCCTTTATGAACCATCTCATAGCGTCAAAGGCGCTGTGGAAAACCCCTATTTCTGCTAGGCGCCATACTTGATCAATCTGCGTGCGTGTGCCAGCGCCAGTTTCATCGATTCCTGTGCGAGAAACGTGCCGAGACCGCCCCGTGCGCAGGCGCGCTCGCCGAAGGCCGTTTCCTGATCGCGCAGATGCGTTTCCGGAGCCCAGAGAAGGTACGGAACCGGGTGCCAGGAGTGATAGCGCAGCTTCGCCGGGGTCGAGTGATCTCCGGTCACAATCAGGACATCCGGGGCGAGGTCGAGCAGCGCCGGAAGCGCCTGGTCGACGGTTTCGATCACGGCGACCTTCCCGTCGAAATTCCCGTCCTCGCCCATGCTGTCGGTCTTTTTGATGTGGACGAAAAAGAAGTCGTACCTGTCCCAGGCCCCTGCAACCGCCGCAAATTCATCTGCCGGGTTCTCACCGGTGAAACCGATCACATCCATCCCGACCAACTTTGAGACGCCCTTGTACATCGGATAGACGGCGACACAGGCTGCTCGTAAACCATATGAATCGAGGTAATTGGGGAGCCCGGGCTCGGTGGAAAAGCCGCGCAGTGTGATCCCGTTGGCCTGCGGTTGGTCCGCGAGTAGATCCTGGGCGCGATCGATGAAGGTGTTGAAAAGGGTCGCGGCTCGCAGCGATGCTTCGTTTTCCGCCTGGACTCTGAGCGGGGCCTTCCCGATAACCTGCGGATCGGTATCGTTCAATGCAGGATGCAGCCCTTCACCGCGCATCACAACGGCGAAGCGATACTCCTTTACCTGCTGGACCTCGAGCGTGACGCCTTCCAACCGGATCGATTGCAACATGGCGATCGCCGGCCCGGCAGCATCTGACGTAATGCGGCCGGCTCTGCGATCTACAATCAAGCCGTCCGGATCCAGCGTGCAGAAATTTCCCCGGGCGGCGACGTCACCTGCGTGCACATCGATCCCCACTCCCACAGCTTCCAGGACGCCGCGGCCGATATCATAGTGAATCGGGTCATAGCCGAACAGGGCCAGGTGGGCCGGACCGGAGCCCGGGGTGATCCCCATTCTGACCGGGATCGAGGCGCCGAGGCAGCCTTCGGCGGCCAGCCGGTCCAGGTTCGGCGTGCGGGCGCTCTCGAGTTCGGTCAACCCGCCGCCGGACATCGGGAGGCCGCCCAGGCCGTCCAGGATGAGGAGGACGATCTTTGACGGATTGGGGATCAATAAAGGGGGGAGGTAGTCGTAGGGCATGTTATTGGTGAGGGGTGCGAGATGCGGACTGTGTTGAGGAAGGGGGTAAGGAAGCGGGTTAAAAAAACGTCTCCCCGGTCTCCTGGGAAACGTTTTTTTAACCCGCTTGTCAGGATTTCAGCGAACGGCTTCTTCGGTATCTTTGTCGAAGACGTGCATGTTGTCCATATTGAAGGCGACCTGGATGTCATCGCCGACTCTGAAATTGGACCGCGGGTCAACCCGCGCAACGAATGTGTGTTCACCGTGGTTCAAGTAGGTGAAGATCTCGTTGCCCATGACTTCCATGACGTCGACGTGGCCGTCGACGCTGGAGGATGTGATGCTGGGTGGTGTGAACTCCGGGTTGTGGATATCCTCCGGGCGCATCCCGAAGACGACTTCCTTCCCGATGTATTTTTCAAAAACTTCGTTGCGAGATTCCGGGATGCGGACGTTGAAGGAGCCGGCATCGATGTGCATCGCGCCGTTGCCGCGCATGACCTTGGCGTTGAAGAAGTTCATCGCCGGGGAACCGATGAAGCCGGCAACGAAGAGATTCGCGGGTTTTTCGTACAGGTGCAGGGGCGTGTCGACCTGCATCAGGTAACCGTGATTCATCACCGCGATCCTGGATGCCATCGTCATCGCCTCGACCTGATCGTGGGTCACATACACGAAGGTGGTCTGCAGTTGCTGATGGTAGCGACTCAGGTTCGCGCGCATTTCGACCCGAAGCTTGGCGTCGAGATTGGATAGGGGCTCATCGAGGAGGAAAACCTTTGGATTGCGGACGATCGCCCGCCCGAGTGCAACGCGCTGCCGCTGCCCGCCGGAAAGCTGTTTGGGTTTCCGTTCGAGCATCGTTTCGAGGCCGAGCATATCGGCGGCCTCTTTCACCCGGGTTTCGATCTCGGGTTTAGGCATCTTGCGCAGCTTCAGGCCAAAAGCCATGTTGTCCTTTACGGACATGTGAGGGTACAGGGCGTAGGATTGGAAGACCATGGCGATATCGCGGTCTTTCGGCGCCACATCGTTGACGATCGCGTCGTCGATTTTGATGTAGCCGGAAGAGATATCCTCCAGACCTGCCAGACAGCGGAGGGCGGTCGACTTGCCGCAGCCGGAAGGCCCGACCAGCACCAGAAATTCCTTGTCATCGATGTGCAGATCGATCCCGTGCAGGGCAGTGAAATCGCCGTACTTCTTGACTACTTTTTCGTAGGTTACGCTGGCCATGAGCCTTCTTCCTCCTTATTTGGGAAAGGTATCGTTGCCAAAATTATAGCCTGTTTCCAGCGAAAAAGGGGGAGAAAACCGATCCTCCTCCCTTGCCCAAACGTCAACCTGTCCATACAATTTCCATATGCCGAAAACTACCGCGGATGCCAGCCCGATCCGGCGCCAGTATCTGGAGATCAAACGCAAATATCCCGACGCGATCCTGTTTTTTCGGTTGGGCGATTTCTACGAGACCTTCGATGAGGACGCCGAAAAAGCCGCCAGGGCGCTTGACATCGTCCTGACCGAACGCAACGTAGGAAAGGGCGTCAGGGTACCGATGGCCGGGATCCCATTCCACGCGGCCGAAAACTACATCGCAAGGCTGATCGAAAAAGGTTTCCACGTCGCAATTTGCGAACAAATCGGGGACCAGCCCCCCAAAGGGATCTTCCCGCGCAAGGTCGTCCGGGTCGTCACCCCCGGCACGTTGGTGGAGCCGGGTCTGCTCCCGGGCGACGAGAACAACTACCTGGCGGCCGTCGTCCTGGATGGGCGTAAGGCCGGGATCGCCTACGCCGACATCACCACGGGCGAGTTCTCGGTGACCGAACTGGAAGGGGAGAAAGTTGAGAGCCTGGTGCGGGCCGAACTGCAGCGGCTGCGCCCCGCCGAGCTGTTGGCCCCGGATGAAATCGATCTGGACGGCGAGATGACCGGGCACCGGACGGCGTGGCCCGCCTGGCGGTTCGAGGCCGCCCGGTGTGAAGAGGCCCTCAAAACGCATTTCAAGACTGGAACGCTCGATGGTTTCGGTTTGCGCGGCCGTCCGCTGGCCGTCCGGGCGGCCGGGGGCATCATCCAATACTTGGGAACGACCCAGGAATCGGCCCTCGGCTTGCTGGCGAGCCTGAATACGTATTCGATCGATGGGTTTATGACCCTGGATGCGGCCACCCGACGGAACCTGGAGTTGACCGAGACGATCCGGGGCGGCGAAGTGCGCGGTTCACTTCTGGGGATCATCGATCAGACCGTCACGCCGATGGGGAAACGGCTGCTGCGTGGCTGGGTGAGTAAACCGCTGCTCGACGTGCGGGCGATCGTTGAACGGCAGGAAGGCGTACAGGCATTTTTCATGGATGGTTTGCTGCGCGCGGAGATGCGTGCCGCATTGAAACCGCTCGGCGATATGGAACGGCTCACAAACCGTATCATCGGCGGGACGGCCGGGCCGCGCGATCTGGTTGGTCTGCGGAAATCGCTTGCCCGCATTCCGCTTGCCCGGGCGATTCTGCCGCACGGGGAGTCATCGGTATTCCCTTTCCTGGCGTCTTTCAGCGATTGTGCGGATGTCCTCGAGCTTCTCGAGCGGGCGATCGCCGAAGATCCTCCGGCGACGCTTCAGCAGACCGGGGTGATCCGGCCGGGATTTTCGCCGGAGCTGGATGAGGTCAACGGCGCTTCAAGCCACGCTCGCGAGTGGATCGCCAGCCTGGAAGCAAAGGAACAGAAAAGGACCGGGATCAAGTCTCTCAAGGTCGGGTTCAATAAGGTCTTCGGCTACTATATCGAAGTGACCAGGGCCAATACCCGGATGGTGCCGGACGATTACATCCGGAAGCAGACCCTGGTGAACGCCGAGCGATACATCACGCCGGAAATGAAGGATTACGAGTCCAAGGTCCTGAATGCGGATGAACGGGCGCGGGAGATCGAGCGGCGGGTCTTCGCCGAGATCGGTCTGCGGGTATCCGATTACGCCGCGCAGCTCCTGGGAACGGCTCGGGTGGTCGCCCGGCTGGATGTGCTCTCCGCGTTGGCTGAAGCGGCGGCGATATACGGCTATTCTCGTCCGGAAGTCGTCGAGGATGATATCCTGGAGATCGTCGATGGCCGCCACCCTGTGGTCGAGCATTTTTTGCCCAGTGGAGAGCGCTACGTTCCGAACGATGTCCTTTTCGAGGCCGGCGAGCGGATCCGGATCATCACCGGTCCGAACATGTCCGGTAAAAGCACGGTGCTGCGACAGGTGGCGCTGATCGTCCTGCTGGCGCAGATGGGGAGCAGCGTGCCGGCGAGGTCGGCCAGGATCGGACTGGTGGATCGGATCTTCACCCGGATCGGCGCGCAGGACGAGATCCACGCCGGGCAGTCGACCTTCATGGTCGAGATGGTGGAAGCGGCCAATATCCTCCACCATGCCACGAGCCGGAGTTTGCTGGTTTTGGACGAGATCGGACGGGGAACGAGTACGTACGATGGGCTTTCGATCGCCTGGGCGGTGGTCGAATACATCCACAACCATCCGGAGCTGCGCGCAAAGACCCTGTTCGCAACGCATTATCACGAACTGACGCAGCTCTCGGATCTGCTGCCGGGCGTGCGCAATTACAACGTGGCGGTGAGCGAGGCGGACGGCCAGGTCGTTTTTCTACACAAAATCATTCCCGGCAGGGCGGACCGGTCGTACGGGATCCATGTCGCCCAGTTGGCCGGGCTCCCGAAGCCGGTGATCCAACGGGCGAACGAAATCCTGCTGCAGCTTGAGACGAGCTCGGGGAGTGCGACAAAGATCGACCCGCACCGGCAGCGGCAAATCGCCCTGTTCCCGGAGACCAACCCGTTGTTGGACGAGTTGGGGGACCTGGATGTGAATGGGATGTCGCCGATCGAGGCGCTGAACAAGCTTTACGAATGGCAGCGCCGGTTTCGTCCGGGGAAAGAAAAAGGCGGCGGCTGAACCGAAGCACTCAACCCGGGTGGGGCAAATGCGGGTGAAATGATCCGTGATCTTACATCGCCACAGACTGCAGCAGGGCCAGGACGTTGCCGGAAAGGTCCTTGAAAATCGACATCGTTCCGACCGTCGGAATATCAAGGTCATCCATCAGGATCGTTCCGCCCTCGCCCTGGATCCTGGATTTTGTGTCCGCCAGGTCGTCGGTATGGATGTAAATGATGACGCTGCCGGGCGGGTTCTCCTCGGTGACAGGTTTGAAGCCGCCCCCGACCTCGCCTTCTCCGGTTGTGAACGTGGTGTAATTGCCCATATCCGGAAAGTCCTGGAACTGCCAGCCGAATGCGGTGCCGTAGAATTTCTTCATCGCCTCCGAATCTGTGGACGAAAGCTCGATATGGACGAATTTATGGTTGGACATCTGTTGCCTCCTGGGTGTTGGGTGGGTTAATTCGATTATAGCACAGATGTTCGATTGTAGGATTAATGTTTATCAACGGGCCAACCTTTCCTCCAACTCCTGCCGGTGACGCGCTTCATGTTCGACGGTATGTTCGTGCACCCACTGCCAGAGCGCTTGACCGCCCAGCCATGGGAAACGTTTCGGGTCGGCGAGGTCTGATTCCGCCAGTTCCCCAATCCGCCGGATGGTCTGGTTGCGGATGCCCTCGAAATCTTCGATGGCCCTCTCCAGCGGCCGATCTTTGTGTTCGGCCAGCCAACGGGCGTTCAGGCTACTGCGGGCACCCCCTGCGAAATGGGCCGTGTCCGGTTTGCGCCCCGCACCGGCCCTGAACAGCACCGTGATCAGCTGGGCCTCCCACATGGTCAGATGCACCAGCAGGTCTTTAACCGTCCATTCACCGAAGAGACCCGGACGGAGGTATTGTTCTTCGCTCAGTCCTTCCAGGGATTTTTCGAGCGCCTCTCGTCCGGCTTCCAATGCTGTGATCAATTCTTCCTTGTTCATGCCGGTGATTATAGCTGCAGCCGTTATAATCGCCGGCATGTATCTTCTATCACCCGACGAAGCCCCAAATGCCGGCCTGCGCCGGATAATCCTGGAGAAAATCGAAGAATCGATCGATCTGCTGAACCGGCCGGTGATGGATGCCGGGACCGTCATCCATGAAGTCCGCAAAAACGTCAAGCGTGTGCGCGCAGCCCAACGTTTGGCCCGGTACGGTATCGGTGAGACGGAATACAACCTGGAGAACCTTCGCCTCAGGGACCTCGCCCGCACGCTGGCGTCCGCCCGGGACGCCAACGTGCTGAAGTCGACGCTGGCCCGTGTCCTGCTCGCCGCGGATCGAACCGCTGAGGACATCGAGGGGATTACCGCAGTGCTGTTCAGCCGCGATCCAAATGACCCCGCAAATGGTACCGCGCCGGACGGCGGGCTGTTCGAGCCGCTTATCGCCGGCTTTCGAACTGCGGAGGGACAGGTGCGGAAATTCGTCGCTGATCCGGATGCGGGTGATTTCGTGTACCGGGGCCTGGTGCAGACTGCGCGCTGCGCCCGGGCCGAATACCGGGAAATTTACAGCCCGCAGGCGTCGGCTGAAAATTTCCACGAATGGCGCAAACAGGTCAAGTATCTATGGCATCAATTCGAAATCCTCGCCTCGGTTGGACGGAATGACAACAAGGTGCTGAAAGAGGACCTGGAGCACCTGTCCGAACAATTGGGTCTGGCGCACGATTCTGCCAATCTGCACGCCTGGCTGCAGACGTCGCCGGCGCGTTCGCAAATCGAAGATGGAGCGGCCTTGATCCGGCGCGTCAACCGGGACCGGCGCGACCATGAAGGCGCCGCCCGGATACATGGGGAAGTGTTGTTCGAACGAGAGCCGGAGGAATTGTTGGCCTGGTATGGCGGCGCAGATTAACCTCGGTCGCGCTCCAGCCGCCGGAGGGCGCTTTCGAGCAGTGTTCGCCGGGTCGCGTTGGGCATGAAATATCGTTCGTGTTCGACCAGTTGCTCGATGGTTTCGGCGTTTCCTCCGGTCATATTCATCAGCGACTTGTAAAGCTCGTCTTCTTCGGGGAGTTCGAAAAAAAGCTGCTGGACCACCACATCCAGCTGACGGCGACGCCAGAATTCACTGCCGGCCGCGCCGCTCAAAACGGTGCCGAACAAAATCAGGGCTGTGTCGACGGCGATCAGTTCCCCCGTTTCCCGAACTTGCCCTGCTCGAGCCAGCACGACGACGGCGATGAGGCTGAGCGCGCCCACCCACCAGCCCATTCTGTGCGGCCGGTTCTTCTCCAGCGCGGCGGCGGTATAGCCGCCAACCGCAGCGCCCAGAGGGGCCGCCAGCAGCGGGATCGCCCGCCCGGGCCAGGTCAACGCCAGGTCCCCCAGGAAACCGCGGAGGAAGATGAAAATCGCAGTGGCGACGGCAAACGAGAAGAACAACCCGGCAAACACGGCTGCAGCCGGGGCGAACATCGACATCAGTTCATCAAGCGAGTCGCGATCCGGTTCGCCCTCCTGGTTGACCGCTTCTAATTCCTCTTCCTCCTCCTCAGAGGCGTAAACGCTGAGACCGCAGTTCGGGCAGCGGTTTAATTCATAGAAGAAAATCTCCCCGCAGCGGACGCATTCGATCTCGGATTCCGCCGGATAGCGGTCGTCGGGAACTTCGTAGGACATGGGGGGATTTTACCAAGCGAATGGGCGAATGGGCGAATGGACGAATGAGCGAATGAGCGAATCACCGGATCGCCGATTCGCCCATTCGTCCATTCGCCCATTCGCCCTTCGCCTATCCCCCCACCTGCCCCTCCAGCTTCGCGGCGGCGGCGCGGTAGGCGGCCAGTTTTTCGCGTTCCGCGGCGACGATTGGGGCAGGGGCTTTTTCGGCGAACGGTCCGGATAGCAGCGTTTCCAATCGATCGATCTGGGCCTCTGTCTCTGCGAGCTCTTTTTTCAGACGAAACCGCTCCTCCGACGGATTGGCCAGATCGGCGAGCGGGAGATAGATCTCGACCTCACCGGCGACCAGGGCAATATGACCGTCCGGCTTGCTTCCCGTCTCGTTGGCCAGGGTCAGGTTTTCGGGCGACAAACCCGCCAATGCGCAAATCACACCGGCATCTTTCCGCATCCGCTCGAGCGCCGTTTCACCGGCAGCGATCACGGCCCCGATTCGGGCGGAGGGTTTCAGGTTTTTCTCAGACCGCTGGTTCCGGATCGCGCGGACGATCTCCTGGATGTTTTTGAAGTCTCCGATCGCCCAATCCTCCCATCCTTCCGGCTCCTGGGGCTCCGGCCAGGGGGCGACGATCAACGCCTCGGGCCAACCGCCGTTCTGTGTGTCCTCCAGGCCGATCTTCGGGGACGCTGCGGATGCAGCTTGCTTGAGATATCCCCACAACTCCTCCGTGATGTACGGTGTGTAAGGGTGAAGCATCCGCAGGGACGTATCCAGCACGCTCACGAGCACGTCCGCAGTGTAGAACGCGCGGTCCCCGCCTTCACGCAGCTGAAGCTTGGCGATTTCAAGATACCAGTCTGCGAACTCGGACCAGAAGAACTCGTATATCTGGCGGCCGGCTTCTCCATAGAGGTGGTTCCTGAACAGACCGGCGACCGTCCCACGCAGCTCTTTCTGGCGCGCCCAGATCCAGGCGTCGGCCGTGGTGTAGGCGGGGGGCGCTTCCGCCGCCGAGGGGACGTCCCGCAGTGCGCCGAGGATAAACCGGCCGGCGTTCCAGAGCTTGTTTGCGAAATTGCGATTTGCCTCCACTTTCTCCAGGGAAAGGTTCATGTCCTTCCCGGGCGTGGAGCCGACCAGCAGGGTGAACCGCAGGGCATCGGTCCCGAACTCGTCCATGACGATGAGCGGGTCGATCACGTTGCCGGTCGTCTTGGACATCTTGCGTCCCTGCTCGTCGCGGATCAGTCCGTGCAGATAGACCGTTTCGAACGGCGCTTCGCCGGTGAACTCCAGTCCCATCATGATCATGCGCGCGACCCAGAAGAAGAGGATGTCGTACCCTGTCTCCATCATCGTGGTGGGGTAGAAGTATTTGAGATCCGGGGTCTCGTCCGGCCAACCGAGAGTTGAGAACGGCCAGAGCCCGGATGAGAACCAGGTATCGAGCACGTCGGGGTCCTGTTCGAGTTCGGCGCTCCCGCAGGTCCCACAGACTTCCGGGTCCGTGCGTCCCGTGGTCATGTGGCCGTCCGGGCAGTACCAGATCGGGATGCGGTGGCCCCACCAGAGTTGGCGGGAGATGCACCAGTCCTGGATGTTTTCCATCCAGTTGTAATAGACTTTTGCAAAGTAATCCGGGACGATGGTGATCCGTCCGTCCCGGACAGCCTCGATCGCTGGTTCGGCCAGGTGTTTGATTTCGACGAACCACTGGGTGCTGATCATCGGCTCAATGATCTCACCCCCGCGCTGAGAGCGAGGGACCATGTGCGTGTAGGGTTCCTCTTTGATGACGAGGCCGGCCGCGCGCATGTCTTCCCACAACCGCTTGCGCGCCTCGAACCGGTCCAGGCCGGCATACGGACCGCCCGCATCCGTCACGCGGGCATCCTGATCGAGCATCGAGATCGTATCGAGACCGTGGCGCGCCCCGATTTGATAGTCGTTCGGGTCGTGCCCCGGAGTGATTTTCAGCGCGCCTGTTCCGAATTCCATATCGACGGCATCATCGGCGATCACGGGCACTTTTCGGCCAAGGATCGGGACCAGCGCCTGCCTGCCGACAAGGTGCCGGAAGCGTTCGTCGTCCGGGTGGACTGCCACGGCCGTATCGCCAAGGATGGTCTCGGGGCGGGTAGTCGCCACCGGAATAAACGCTTCAGCGCCCTCGATCACGTACTTGAAGTAGTACAGGCGGCCCTGCTCCTCGTGGTACTCGACTTCCAGGTCGGAGACGGCGGTCTTGAGACCCGGCGACCAGTTGATCAGGCGTGGACCGCGGTAGATCAGGCCTTTCTCATAGAGACGTACGAACGCTTCCCGGACGGCGCGCGAAAGCCCGTCGTCGAGGGTGAACCGCAGCCGGCTCCAGTCGCAAGAGGCGCCCAGCCGGCGGACCTGGTCGTTGATGATCCCGCCGTACTTCTCTTTCCAGGCCCAGGTGTGCTCGAGGAATTTCTCCCGGCCGATTTCCTCCCGGGTCACTTCCTCGGTGCGCAGCAGGAGCTTTTCCACCTGCAGCTGCGTGGCGATCCCGGCGTGGTCCGTCCCGGGGATCCAGAGAGTCGGGACGCCTTTCATCCGCTGGTGGCGGATCATGAGGTCCTCCATGGCCACGAACATGGCGTGGCCGAGGTGCAGTTCGCCGGTCACGTTCGGCGGCGGGATGGCGATCACGTAGGGTTTAACCGACGGATCGTGGCCGGGATGGTTGGGGTCGTTGGCGGGTTTCAGGAACCCGTTTTTTTCCCAGAGCGTATAGATCCGCTGCTCGGTTTCTTTGAACTGGTATGTCTTCGATAAGGTAAAGCGGTCTGTGTTCATGTCCAATCCTTTTCAAATAAAAAAGCCTTCCATCCTCGTGAGGACGAAAGGCCTGCAGACGATTGCAGCCGCTTCCGCGGTACCACCTCGTTTCGCCGTCCGCTGCCGGAACGGCGCACTCGTGATCGGGGTCATCGCCCCTACTCTGCTGTAACGGGCAGTCCCGCGGTGTTCTAATCTCCTGTTCTCACAGAATTTCTTCACCGGGCATTCCGGGCGACCTTGGGCACGCGATCAAGCGGGGCGGCTTTCAGCCTGTGGCCTGTCCTTCTCTGGCGCTGAAAGGCGTGCTTACTCCTCCCGGAAGGAGCTTTGCGTAGTTACAGGAGATTATACATTAATCTCAAGAATTGTCAGGGAAAAATTGGCAAACGAGCGCGCTGCCCGGCAGAGCCGGGCCGCGCGCTCGTTTGCCAATTTTTACGCACGTTTAGCCGGTAGGCCCG
>DATKDL010000023.1:0-3991 GCA_035512695.1 Anaerolineales bacterium
CCTGCACCTGGCGAAGCTGGCCCCCAAACAGGTCCGGCTCGACGCCGCCCCACTGCGGGGCCGCCCGTCCAACGGGGCGAGCGTGCTCGACCTCAAATCCGGCGACAGGATCGTCCGGTTGACGAGCCCGGAGGGTTTCCCTCGACCGGATTGAAATAAAAAAAGGGCCGGTGGTCTTCCAGACCACCGGCCCTTTTTTTATTTCAGTCCAAGCTCGGCGCCGATCCCCTGCATCGCCGCGATCACATTCCCCGTGTGCTCCCATAAATCGACGCCGAAATCGGCGACGGCGGCTTCGATCTCGTCCCGGTGTGCGCCGGCGGCGAACTGTTTGACGTTCCACTTCTTTTTGACCGATTTGACCGTCAGGTCCATGATCGATCTCGAAGGACGGACCAGGGCGCAGGCCGTGATCAGCCCGGTGATCTCGTCGCAGGCGGCCAGCGCTTTCTGCATCATCGTCGTCCGGGGGACGCCGGTGTGGTCGGCGTGGCTGAGGATCGCCTGCACGACGACTTCGGGGGCGCCGGCCTCCCGCAGGATCGGTGCACCGTCCTGGGGGTGTTGCTCGAGCGTGGGATGGATCTCCCAGTCAAAATCGTGCAGCAGACCCGCCAATCCCCATCGTTCAACGTTTTCCGGATCGATCCGTTCAGCGTAAAACCGCATCGCGGCCTCGACAGCCAGCATGTGGCGGACCAGGTTCTCGTTTTCGACGAATTGGGTGACCAGCTTGTACGCGTCCGATCGGTTCATGTTGAGAGAAAAATCGAAGACGGGCCGGTGGTGAAATCACGGGCCCGTCTTCGACTTTTCTAGATTACGCGCTCTCGCAACCAGGAACTGAAGTAGTCCATGGTCGCGACCACGATGGCGATCGCCAGCATCTGGGCGCTCGCAGCGCGGTAGTTGAGCAGGTTGATGTTCTGCTGGAGCAGGAACCCGATCCCGCCGCCGCCCACGAAACCGATGATCGTCGACATGCGCACGTTGATGTCCCAGCGGTACATCGTGAAAGAAATATATGGTGGGACGATCTGGGGAACGACGGCGTAGATGATCGTCTGAACCCGGGTCGCACCGGTGGCCTTGACGGCCTCGATCGGCCCGGCCATGATGCTTTCGACCTGCTCGGAATACAGCTTCGACAGGGCCGCCACTGTGTGCAGCGCCAGTGCCAGCGACCCGGCGAAGGGGCCGACCCCGACCCAGACGACGAAGACGATCGCCATCACCAAGGCCTCGATCGAGCGCAGCCCGTTGAAGATCGTCCGGGAGACGTAATAGATGACCATCCCGGTGCGGACGGACTCGGTGGGCTTATAGCGGATGGCGAGCAGCAGACCGAGCACGGCGCCGACGGCGCCCATCCGGGTGTAAAACGTCATCCAATCCCGGAACTGGTAGAGCCAGTTGATCGCCGCAGCGATCAGGACCAGCAGCATCGCGCCCGCGGCGACCGCCAGGACGGTGTGGATAATCCGCAGACCGACCCCGCGGCGGCGGCTGATCTCGACGCCCAGCTTTCCGCCGATGTTGTTGAAGATCCCAGCGACCGCAAGGGCGACGGCGACCTTGATCAGCATGTTCAGGATATCTCCCAGGTCCCGGATGAAGCGCCCGATGAAACTGAACGTATTAAGGGCAAGCTCCAGCCGGGCGCCGAACCACAGGCCCAAATAGGCGACAAAATACAACACACCCACCGCGAGCATGCCCGCCACGATCAGGACCGCAAGCCGGGTCAGCCTGACCTGCGGCGTCGGAACGTCTTCGTCACGGGTCGGCAGCGCCCAGCGCAGGGCGAAGCGGATCAGGATAACTCCCACGACGATCCCGATCAGGACGACGGGCATGTTGGATTGGTATGGTTGGGTCTGCGCTGCGATCCAATCTGCCAGCCTGGCGCCGGCGTAGATCCCCACCGGGATCAGCAACACCGCCAGCGAGGCGCTTGTCAGCGTGGTCGATACGTCTCGCATCAGGTTACGGGCGGAAAAAAAGCTCAGCGGGACCGAAAGCATGACCCCCAGGGTCGTCGCCAAAAGCGCCAGGAAGACCGTTTCGACGATCTTGTCCCAGGTGTCGTGAGCGGTTCGGGTCAGCATCGGGGGGCCGACATTCTGGCGGGTGGTCGCGACGATCTCGTGAACGTCCTCTGCGGGGCGGTTGGGAAGACGTTCGGTCACAGTGAAATAACCGCTTTCATCCACCGTGATCGAGCCCATCGGCAGCTTGACCCCACTCTCGTACGGGACGAAGTTGATCGGTCCGCGCCACCGAGGCGTGAAATTGAAACCTTCAACGGTCACAAAGCTGCGCGGCTCGGCGCAGGCCGGGGTGACGACCAGGTAAGGCCCCGAAAGTTCTTCGACCGGAGGGGGTGTGAACCCGCTCTCCGGGCAGGGGGTCATGAACGGGATGCTGACGTCTACCGCTTCCTGTTCGTACTCGATCAGATCCGGCCTGGCAAGCGCCCGCAGGATGCGGAACAGCTGCTCGCGCCGGTGCTCGGATTTGGTCTGTTCGAGGTTCACCTTGGTGATCTGGAAGCCATAGGCATAGATCAACAACGCGACCAGGACGATCAACGCAGTCATCACGGATCGGCGAATGTCAGGTTTTTTGTTGTTCATGAATTTCTAACCCACCCGTTCGGCCTCCTGGCCGTAGATGTCCTTGAATTTGGCGTCGTCAATCTCTTGCGGGGCGCCGTCGAACATCAGCTTTCCTTCGTTCAGCGCCACGACCCGGTCGGCGTAGCGGTGGACCAGGTCCAGGAAGTGCAGGCTGCAAAGGATGGTCACGCCGTTTTCCTTGTTGATCTTCTCGAGGTACTGCATGATGCTGTGTGCGAGCACGGGATCCAGGCTGGCGACCGGCTCGTCCGCCAGGATCATCTCCGGGTTCTGCATCATCGCGCGGGCGATCCCGACGCGCTGCTGCTGTCCGCCGCTCAGTTCGTCCGCCCGGTGGTTGGCCTTGTCGGCGATCCCGACCCGTTCGAGTTGTTCGTACGCTCTGGCGACATCTTCTTTGGGAAAACGATTGAGGAGGCTCCAGGCGGGGTTGACGTATCCAAGCCGCCCCGCCAGGATATTGGTCAGCACCGGGGAGCGGTGGACCAGGTTGAAATGCTGGAACACCATCCCGATCCGCCGGCGGATCCGGCGCAGGTTCTCATCCGTCGCATCGGTGACGTCCTCATCGTGCCAGATTATTTTTCCCGAGGTCGGTTCGATCAGCCGGTTGATACAGCGGAGCAAGGTGGATTTTCCGGATCCGCTCAACCCGATCACCGCCAGGAACTGGCCCTGCGGAACATCGAAGGTGACGTCTTTGAGGGCATGGACGCCACCGCTGTAGATTTTGTTAAGGTTGATGATTTTCAGCATGGTGTGTATCATACATCGAAAAATTGAATCGCACGAGCGGATAGGGTCCGCTCGTGCGATTTAATTTTTTCGACCTCAACTTTAGAAAACATCCCGGACAGGGGAGGCCCCTGTCCGGGATGTTGATCAGCTGGCCTTACTCGCCGAGACCTTCGATGGAGTAGCCGGTGGCGGCGACCATCTGCCGTACGAAGTCATACTCCGCATCCGTGGCCACGTCAATCCCCGTCCAGCCGTAGAAGTCCTGGTTCCCGATCGATTCTTCCCAGCCTTCCGTCTCCGAATAGTCCAGCAGCGCGGCTTCGATCAGCGCCCGCAGGTCCTCCGGGAAGTCCGGTCCAAACGACAGCGTGTCGTTCGGGATCGGCGGCGAGATCATCAGGATCCGCACGGCCTGCACGATGTCCGGCGCATCCGTCCGCACACCGGCCCGGGCGTCCAGCACCCGGTATTCCCCGTTCGGCCCGCACAGCAGCCGCGATTCGTCTTCGTTCGGTGCACAGCTCTCCACGAACTCATCCGGGATGTCCGGGTTCTCCAGCGTCCACTCGGTCCCGCCTTCCGGCGACAGGTAGCCGCTGTAGAAGGTGGTCGCA
>DATKDL010000024.1:0-4570 GCA_035512695.1 Anaerolineales bacterium
CGAGCTCGGTCGGCGCCACGACCGTCAACAAGGTCTGCGGCTCAGGACTCAAGTCCGTCGTCCTGGCCGCGCAGGCCATCCGCGCCGGGGACGGCGGCCTGTTCGTCGCCGGCGGCGTCGAGAGCATGTCCCGAGCGCCCTACCTCGTCGACGGCCGGATGGGCGAGCTCAAATACGGAAACGTCACCCTGAAAGATTCTCTCCAGGTCGACGCCTTGTGGTGCCCCTTCGAAGACTGGGGTATGGGCAGCGCCGCCGAGTTCATCGCCGAGGAATACGAGGTCACCCGCGAGGCGATGGACCGCTTCGCCCTCGGCAGCCACCAGAAGGCCACCGCCGCCATCGACCGCGGCGACTTCAAGGACGAGATCGTCCCGGTCGAAGTCCGCAGCCGCCGCGGGACGGAGGTGGTCGATATGGATGAAGGCCCGCGCCGCGAAACCTCTTTCGATGCCCTGGCCGCCCTCAAACCCGCCTTTATCGCCGGCGGCAGAATCACGGCCGGCAACGCACCGGGTCTCAACGACGGCGCCGCCGCCCTGGTCGTGGCCAGCGCGGAGAAGGCCGCCGCCCTCGGCGTCGATCCGCTCGCCCGCATCGCCGGATACGCCCAGGTCGCCATGGACCCCAAATACATCTTCGCCGCCCCCGCCCTGGCCATCCCGAAACTGCTCGACAAGATCGGCTGGACCCTCGCCGATGTCGACCTGATCGAACTCAACGAGGCGTTCGCCGCCCAGGTGCTCGCCAACGGCTACGCCCTGGCGGATATCGGCTGGGATTGGGACAAACTCAACGTCAACGGCGGCGCGATCGCCCTCGGCCACCCCCTCGGCGCCACCGGCGCCCGCATCCTGACCACCCTCGTCCACGCCCTCAAACACCGCGGCCTCTCCCGCGGCATCGCCTCGCTCTGCCTCGGCGGGGCGGAGGCGGTGGCGGTGGCGGTAGAGATGGTTTGACAGAAAAAGGGCTGCGGGCAGGGCGGAGCCCTGCCCGCAGCCCTTTTTCTGTTTATTTATGGACTTCATCGACTTTTCTCAACGCGCCTCCATCGGCCTGACTCGCCGGATCGAGAGCGGGACGGTCCGGATGGGCAGCCGGTTCCACCCGCGCGAGGAGCCCCCGCGCACCGTCTTCGTGCGCGAGTTCGAGATCGGCCACGTCCCGGTGACCGTCAACCAGTACAGCGCCTTTGTCCTGGCAGGCTGTTACGAGGAGGCGGAATGGTGGACCGGCGAGGGCTGGGCCTGGCGGCAGGGCGAAAGCCCCGGCTGGGGGCGCGAATCCCGGGAGCTTCCCGACGGCTGGAAAGTTCAGAGCCGGCGCTTCCACCACCCGGTCACCGGCGTGTCCTGGCACGAAGCGAACGCCTACTGCCGCTGGATCGGGAAGATCAAAAAGAAATCCGTCCGCCTCCCGACGGAAGAGGAATGGGAGCGCGCCGCCCGCGGCGGTGACGCCCGCCCCTTCCCCTGGGGCGAGGAATTCGACCCCTCCTACGCCAACACGCTCGAATCCGAACGAGGAACGACCGTCGGGACCGGCTCGATCACACAGGACGCCTCCCCCTATGGGGTCCACGACCTGGCCGGCAATATCCAGGAATGGACCACCAGCCCGTTCGAACCGCCGGAAGAAGAGACCCACCCGCCCGTCCCCCTCATCACCGCCCGCGGCGGCTCCTACAACGACACCGCCTACGGCGCCCGCACCTCCTACCGGCGCGGGTATCCGGCGGGGTACTTTTATCCGTATCTCGGATTTCGGGTTGTCGTCGGAATAAAATAACGTGCTAGGTGCAAGGTGCAAGGTGCAACGTGCCACCTGCACAATGCACCTTGCACCTTGCACCTAGCACCAAGCACTATAATTCCGATATGCGGATCCTGTTAATAAATTCCGAATTCCCCCCCATCGGCGGTGGGGCGGGGAATGCGAGTGCGCATATTGCGGCCTGCATGGCGGCAGGGGGGCATGAGGTCACGGTGCTGACCTCCAAATACCGCCGTCTGCCCTGGAACGAGACGCGGGACGGGGTCCGGATCGTGCGTGCGCCGGCGCGGCGCAAGCGGCTCGACCGGTCCCTGGCGTACGAACAGATCAGCTTCATTTTCGGCGGGCTGGGGCGCGCCATCGGGCTCGTCGCCCGGGACCGGCCGGACGTCACGCTGGCGTTCTTTGGGATGCCTTCCGGGGCGGTCGCCATGCCCCTCCGTACCCTCTTCGGCGTCCCATACGTCGTCTCGCTGCGCGGCGGGGACGTGCCCGGGTTCCGGCCCTACGATTTCGCCCGCTACCACCGGGTCAGCGCCCCGTTGATCCGGCAGGTCTGGCGTGGTGCCGGGGCGGTGGTCGCCAACAGCCGCGGTCTGCGGGCGATGGCGCAGCGTTTCGAACGGCGGGTCCCGATCGAGACGATCCCCAACGGGGTCGACCCGGCGGCGTTCGCCCCGCCGGAGCGGGATTGGGGCGAGGTCCGCCTCCTGTTTGTCGGCCGGGTCGTGTACCAGAAGGGGCTGGACCTGCTGCTGCATGCGCTGGGCCGCCTGGCGGACCGGCCCTGGACGCTGACCGTCGCCGGGGACGGGCCGCAGCGCGACCCGCTCGAGACCCTGGCGGAACGCCTGGGGATCGCCGGCCGGATCCGCTTCGCCGGATGGCTGCAGGGGGAGAACCTGGTGAGGGCCTACCACGCCGCAAACCTGTTCGCCTACCCGTCCCGGCATGAGGGCATGCCCAACGCCGTCCTGGAGGCCATGGCGAGCGGTCTGCCCGTCATCGCCACGCGCATATCCGGGAACGAGGAGCTGGTCGTGGAGGGGGAAACCGGGCTGCTGGTCGAGTCCGAAAACCAGCAGGCGCTGGAGGGGGCGCTCGCCGACCTGATGGCAGACGGTGATCTGCGCCGCAGGTTGGGGGCCGCCGGTCGCGCACGGGCCGTGGAGCGGTATCCGTGGGAGCGGGTGACCGCCCGGTATCTCGAGGTCCTCGAACGGGTCGCCGGTGCTTGAGAGTCCCTCACGGCGCATCTACCGCCGGCTGTTCAAACCGGCTCCCTGGCGCAGATGGACGGCTTCGACCCGGGCGCTGCCGGATTTCCTCGTGATCGGCGCCATGCGGGCCGGCACGACGACCCTCCACGACCTGATCTGCCGTCACCCGCGGGTCGTCCCCGCGATCGGGAAGGAGATCCATTTCTTTGACCTGAATTACCCGAAAGGGGAGCGCTGGTACCGGGCCCATTTCCCGCCGGCGGAAAAGCTCCGCCGGATCGAGGGGATCACCGGCGAGGCCAGCCCGTACTACCTTTTCCACCCCGCCGCCCCGGCCCGGGCGGCGGACCTGGTCCCGGCGGCGAAGATCGTCGCCGTTCTGCGCCATCCGGTCGAAAGGGCTCACTCGCATTACTGGCACACCGTCCGGCACAAGGCGGAGCCGCTGGCTTTTGATGAAGCGCTGGACCGCGAACCGGACCGGTTGGCCGGCGAGGAGGACCGGATCCTGGCGGAGGCGGGCTATACCGGTCACGCCCACCAGCACCATTCCTACCAGGCCCGTTCGAGCTACGCCGGCCAGCTCGCCCGCTGGCTCGACCGGTATCCGCGGGAACGGGTGCTGGTCCTCGAGCAGCGCCGTTTTTTCGGCGCCCCGGAGGCCGGGGCCGGCCGGCTGTTCGAATTCCTCGAACTCGATCCCCACCCGGTCCCCAGCCCGCGGCGGTTCAACGAGGCGGGTTATCCGCCCATGGCTCCGGAGACCCGGGAGCGGCTGCTGGCTCACTTCGCCCCGCACAACGCCCGCCTGTTCGACCTGCTCGGAGAGCGCTTTGACTGGGATGATTGATTTCCTCGTGATCGGGGCGGAGAAGAGCGGCACCACCTGGCTGGCCGGCATGCTGGGCCGGCACCCGGGGGTCTTCATCCCGCCGGAAAAGGAGCTGTTCTACTTCAACGAACGTTTTTTTGAGAGTCCCGAACTCCCCAATTTCAACGCGGCTCAGCCGTTGGAGTGGTACCTGGGTTTTTTTGCGGCAGCCGGGCCCGGACAGATCAAAGGGGAGGCCAGCCCGGCCTACCTCTGGGACGAGGCCGCCCCTAGCCGCATCGCCACTTTCGATCCGGACCTCAAGCTCCTCGCCGTCCTGCGCGACCCGGCCGAGCGGGCCTTCTCGCAGTACCTGTACTACATCCAGCGCGGCCTTTTCGTGCGGCGGTCCTTTGAAGACGCCCTGGAAGCACGACCGGACCTGCTGACCCGCGGTCTCTACCACCGGCAGCTTTCCCGCTTTTTGGAACTGTTCCCGCCCGAACGGGTCCGGATCGATTTTTTCGACGACCTCAAGGCAGATCCCGGCGGATTCCTGGCCGGGGTCCAGGCCTACCTGGGCGTCCCCGCGCAACTTCCTGGCGATTTGGAGACGCCCGCGAACGTGACCGGGGTCCCGCGCTTTGCGATCCTGAACCGGGCGATCGCCGGGCTGCGCTATCCGCTGCGCAAATACAACCCGCCCCGGCTGCTGCGGTTCCTGCGGCGCACCGGGCTGGCCCGTTTGCAGGAGCGGATCCGG
>DATKDL010000025.1:0-12539 GCA_035512695.1 Anaerolineales bacterium
TTTGATCTCTTCGCCATCCGGCAGCCGCCGCCGGCGGTTGAGGAGCGGCGGCAGTACGGCTGCGCCGCCGAAGAGGGAGGAGAGCCGCAGGAATTCGCGGCGTGTGAGACGGGTGGACATGGCGGGGTTAAGTATACAACACACTAGAACTCCCCCTGCATCGAATGCGCATAGCCAGTAAGTTCGACGTACCCCGACCCCGACAAAGCCAGTCCGTCACGAGAACCCTCCACCCGCACAGCGCCCTCCCAATACACGAAAGAAACCTGCAGTTCCTGGTCGTTGAGATACGGTTCGATCTCGATCACGATCCCTGCCGAAGGAACCTCGACCGTCCACGCCGCCGGGTACTCCGCCCCGGAGTGGGGGCTGGTCCAGCGGTCGTCGACGGTGATCGTAAAGTCGTTAACGCCCAGGTGGACGGTGGTCCCGTCCGGTTCGACCAGCGTCCCGCTCGAATACAGGCTGATCCCGCCGCCGGCCCGCCGGAGCTGGAACAGCATCAGCTCGGAGCCGTCATCCAGCTGCATCGAGAACCAGTCCCAGCCGATCTCCTCCGGCCCCAGGGCGCTCGTGCCGTATTCATGATCCATCCAGGCGAGGCCGGACACCTCGTGCCGGACCCCGTCCACCATAACCGTCCCGGCGGCCTCCAGGCGGGCCTGGCTGATATAGGTCGAGGCATTCCCCGGATCGGGCCCTTTCCGGCTGTACCCGCCATCGCCGTGAAGCGTGCGGCCCCTGGCGTCCTTGAGGACCAGCTCGATCGCGCGCCCGCCGTCGGAGGCCTTCAGAAGATAACCTCCGCCCGGCCCCGCTTCGACCGACCAGTTCTCCAGCCAGACGCGGTACGGGTCGGCCTGCGCGCCGGCCAGGCCGGCCGCGCCGCGGCTGAACCGCTCGGCGGCGTGGAATTGACCGCCGGCGACGTCGGTCAGGGCGAAGTGGGCCAGGTAGATCTGGCCGGCCGCCCAGGCGGAATCCCGGTCCTGGAGATATTCCTGCGGCACCGCAGCGCGGCGGAAGAACGTCAGTTGGAACCCGAAATGCCGGCCGTCCGCCGTGTCCAGGTTTCCGGTGTAGTACCACCATTCGGTCAGGTATTCCTCGTGCGGCCCGTCGTCCTCCGGAAACCGGAGCGACTGCGGGCCCAAAACCCGGCTGTACGCATCCGATAACGGTCCGGAGGTAGCGGTCGGGGTGCGCGTCGCGCCGGTCTCCGGGCTGCAGCCGGCCGCCGCGACGGCCAGGATTGCCAGGATCACGGCCAGCCGTGTAAAGCGGTCGATCGATCCGGATCGCATCCCTCACTCCCCGCGCAGCGCGGCCGCTGCCGCCATACGGCCGGAGCGGAGCGCCGGATAAAGACCGGCCAGGACGGCGGCGATCACGGCGATCCCCAGCGCCTGGACGAGGGGTTCGAACGAAAACTGGAACTGAAGCGTCCAGCCAAAGGCGCGCCGGTTGATGATATAGATCAGGATCAGGGATAGGACGATCCCGGTCGGGATCGACAGTACGCCGGCCACCGCCCCCATCAGGCCGGTCTCCAGGAGCACCAGCTGCCGCAGCTGCCGGGCCGTCATCCCGACCGCCCGCAGCACGCCCAGCTCGCGGGCCTTCTCGAGCTGGAGAGACATCAGCGCGCTCAGCACCCCGATAAAGGCCACCAGGGTCGCCAACCCCTGGAGCGCCGTCGTGATCGCAAAGGTTCGGTCGAAAACGACCAGCGCGCCATCCCGCAGCGCGCGGTTGGGCTGGATCTGGAGGCGTTGGATCGGGACCAGTTCGTTCTGGAACCGGACCGTCGCAGCTTCCGGGTCGACGCCCGGGTTCAATATGACGGAGATCGCCGTGACCTGCTCGTCCCCCCAGGTCTCCCGGAACCGGGCGAGGTCCATCAACAGGATGCCCTGCGGGTTGCCGTAGTCGTAATACACCCCTGCGACCGCAAAATCCCGCTCACCGGCCGGTGTCTGCAGCCGGATCGACCCGCCCTGGAAGGGGATCTCCAGCCGGCGCGCCAGCGGCTCGGACAGGATCACGGCGCCCGCCGCCATCGCCGCCTGCACCTGTTCCGGCGGCCCGAGCGCGGCCGCAAACCGGCGGTTGCCCCCGGTGAGCGGGTTGTTCGTGGCGCCGATCCGGATCGGTCCGTAAGGAGAATCGCCCGTGATCACCCGCAGGACGTCGAGACGGGCGACATCCGGATGGCGGTCCAGCCGCTCCACGACCGCGGGGTTGATGACCCCATCCGGCTGTGTCGCCGAGACGCCGGGGACCGAGAGGTAGACATCCCCGCGGATCGTCTCGTCCAGCCAGTCCACGACCGTTGCCCGGAAGCTGCTCACCATCAGGCTGATCCCGATCGTGACCGCCACCGCCACCATCAGCGCCGCGACGGCGATCGACGTCCGGCTGAGCGCGGCGGTGACGTTGCGCGGCGCCATCCGGACGACCGGCCCGAAATTTTTGAACAGCGCGGAAGCCGCCCGCATCAGGAGCACGGTGACCGCCGGGGTCAGCGCCGCAAACCCGATCATGATCGTGAACGTCCCGGCGAAGCTCCAGCCCAATCCGGAAGGGATCGCCAGCAGCCCCGCTCCGGCCAGGATGGCGGCCGCGCCGCCCGCCGCCGCAAACCGGACCGCGACCCCGGCGCTCTCCTCGACGTCGGCGCGCGAGAGCGCCGCCCGCGCCGGCACCGAGCCCGCCTCCCGAGCCGGGAATACGGCGGTCCCGACCGTCGCCAGGATCCCCAGCGCCCAGCCTTTTGCCAGGCTGATCGCCGGAAGCCCGACGTCCCGGACGGTGACGACGAAATACAGGTCGTTGATCGAACGGCTCACCAGCCGGACGGCTTCCTGGCCCAGCAGGATCCCGGCCAGCGTGCCGAGCGCCGTCCCGACGATCCCGACCAGCAGCGCCTCCGCGACCACCATGCGGAAGATCTCGCGGCCGGTGACGCCCAGGCAGCGGAGGGTGCCGAAAAGGGCGCGGCGTTTTACGACCGAGAAGGTCATCGTGTTGTAGATCAAAAATAGCCCGACGACGAGCGCCAGCAGGCTGAGCGCCGTCAGGTTCAGGCGGAAGGCGGTCGTCATTTCGGCGATCGTGTCGGTCCGGGCGGCGATGTCGTTCAAGGCGGCCCCTTCCGGGAGCAGCCGTTCCAGGTTGTCCCGGCATCCGGGGCAGGCGTCCTCGGGCGGGAGGATGACGTCGATATAGCTCAAATACCCGGTGCGGCCGGTGATTTCCTGGGCGGTGGAGATATCGGCCAGGATGATCCCGGAAAGGGCGCCGGCGGTGAGGTCGTCCCCCGGTTCGAGCAAGCCGGCGATCACGGCGATCTCGGTGCGGCCCTCGATCTCGATCGAGATCGAGCAGTCCACCATCCTGGTCTGCAGGCGTTCGGGGGTGCAGTCAGAAAAACCGTATCGTTCTGCCAGGTCCCGAGCGATCAGGATAGCGCCAGGTTGGGTCAGGAAACCGGCGAGTTCCGGGAAAGCCGCCCGGTCGCCGGCCGAACCGAAGAAGCTCCGAAACGCGCCCTCCGCAAATGGATCGATCCCGAGCAGTTGGAGCGGCAGCCCGCCCAGTTCGGGAGAGGCGACGTAGGCGGTGACGACCGGTGCGATCGCGACGGCGAGCCCCGCCAGCTTGAGATCGGTGTAGACGGCCTCATCCAGCGATCCGGATGCACCGGCGATGTTGTGGGTTGCACGGCCGGCGACGGCGTCGGCGCTCAGATCGAAGGCCCGCGCGGCGGATTCGTTCGCCAGGTCGACGGCGATCACGACCGCCACGCCGAGCGTGATCCCCAGGACCATCAAGACGGACTGCCAGGGCCGGCGGACCAGGTAGCGGAAGCTCAGGCGCGCCAGGACGCCGGGACGGATCGTCATGCGGCGCTTTCGAACAGGCGTCCGTCCCGCAGCTGCAGGATCCGGTCGGCGTACCCGGCTGCCTCGAGGCTGTGGGTGACGAGGATCAGGTTCTTGCCTCTGCGGCGGGTCAGGGAATCGAGCAGGTCGAGGACCTTTTTGCCGGTCTCTTCGTCGAGGTTGCCGGTCGGTTCATCGGCGAGGACCAGGAGCGGGTCGTGGACGAGGGCGCGGGCGATCGCGACCCGCTGCTGCTCGCCGCCGGAGAGTTTGTCCGGATAGGTCGCACCGCGGTCGCCCAGCCCGACCGCTTCGAGCATCTCCGCGGCCGGGGTGAACGTCCTCGTCCCGAGCAGCTCGAGCGGAAGGGTGACGTTCTCCCAGACGGTCAGGGTCGGGATCAGGTTGAAGAACTGGAAGATGAAACCGATGTGCTTGCGCCGGAACAGGGTGCGCTCGCGCTCGCGCATCGCGGTCAGGTTCTCGCCGTTGAACCAGACCTGGCCTGCGTCGGCATCGTCGATCCCCGAGATGACGTTGAGGAGGGTGCTCTTACCGGTCCCGCTCTTCCCGAGCACGGCGGTGAACTCGCCGGCCGCGAAATCGGCCGACGCGTCCTGGAGGACGATCCGGTCGCCGTCCCCTTCATGGAAGCGCTTGGCGAGATTTTCGAGGCGGATCAGAACCGGCATGGAAATATGACAAAAAAGCCGGTGCGTAGGGGCGAAGCCCGCACGCACCGGCTTTTTTTGTCAAGCGCGCGTAACCAGTTCCACAAACTCAGACCGCGTCACGGCGTTCGTCTTGAAGGAGCCGCGCATCGCGCTGGTCGTCATGGTCGCATTGGCCTTTTTGATCCCACGCATCATCATGCACATGTGCGCGCCCTCCACGATCACGGCAACCCCCTGCGGCTGCAGCACCTCATCGATGAAGTCGGCGATCTGGACCGTCATCCGCTCCTGGACCTGCAGCCGGCGGGCGAACATTTCGACGATCCGGGGGATCTTGCTCAGCCCGACGACCTTTTTGGAGGGGATATAGGCAACGTGGGCCTTGCCGATGAACGGCAGCATGTGGTGCTCGCAAAGGCTGTAGAAATCGATGTCCTTGACGACGACCATTTCGTCGTACTCGACATCGAAGATGGCATTGTTGATCAAATCGACCGGGTCAACATGGTACCCGGCCATCAGCTCTTCGTACATGCGCGCGACCCGGTCCGGAGTGGCACGCAGCCCATCCCGAACGGGGTCTTCGCCGATGGCGGTGAGGATATCCCGGACGGCTTGCTCGATTTCGTTCTTGTTCTCCACCGCTTCGCTCCCTTCCGCTTCGGGAGTGAGCTCAAACTGGTCGTTCAATTTGTCTTCGTCCATGTTTAACATAGTATCACGATGGGATGAGGATCCTGAAAATTACCTCAAATTTCCTGGATATCCGGCACCGTCAGGAGATGGAACGCCAGCGTCGCCATGTCCGCCGTTTTGCGGCGGGTCGGGTTGGAGGAGACCCGGTTGAGGATCGCCCGGAAGCGGCCCAGGATCAGGTCGTCCTGGAAAAAGGTTTCCGGATCGATCTCGCCGGCCAGGAACTCGTCCAGGCCGAGCTTGGAATACACGTTGCTGACGTGTTTGGCGACCTGGTCGGCCCGGATCAGCAGTTCGTCGGACAGCTCGCGGTGTGGGTGGTTGAACAGGATTGCCAGCCTGGCGATCTCCTGCTCGCGCGGGGTCAGGTTCAAGGTCGATTTTCGGCCGTCGAGGACGACGGAACGCTCCGGCAGCAGGATGCGCTGCTGGAGGGCCAGGGTATAGACCGAGGGGGTCACCGCAAACAGGCCGTTCTTGCTGACCACGGCAACCGCCGACGCCATCGAATAGCGGATTTCAGGTTTGAGCAGATAGCCGCCATGGCCTTCCGCGACGGCTCGCTGCAGGGTCTCCGCCCGGGCGGCGGTCGCCGTGAAGATGACGTCCGGTTTCGAGACGGAGGTCCGGGCGATCTCGGTGATCCGGAAAGGCCAATCCGGATCACCGGGCACCTCGGTGTCCAGCAGGATCGTGTCCACCCGCTGGATCGGGTCGTCCAACAGGCCCCGGACGCCGTCCTCCGACCCGGTCTCGGCGATCACCCGTGTGCGCCAGTCTCGGGCGAGCAGCATCCCCATCAGGTCGCGGGCATATGGATCGTCCTCGATCAGCAGCACGTTCAGATCTTTCGGCATCCAGGCTCCCTTTCCCGAAATGGGATCAAACTACCGCACCACGGGTGGAGTGTACAACGAGACGATAAAAATTTGAATACCATCGCCGGGCGAAGCCCGGCGATGGTATTCAAATTTTTATTTCTTCGGGTTTTCCAAGCCTGCGGTGGTAGACCAGCCACTCGACCATCAAGAACGCCAGCGCCAGCAGGACGAGCCATCCCCAGAGTTCGCGGTTGCTGACCGAGTCGGGCCGGGTGGTCTCCAGGGTGGTCTCCCCGATACGGATAAGACCGGCGGGGGCGATCCGCGATTCGGCTTCCGAGAAGAGGTTGACGGCGAAGACGGCGGTTTCCGCATCCGTTTGGCCGGGCAGGCGGACGGTGTAGAAGCCCGGCCTGGCGGTATCGGTGAAGAGGAGCTCCCCGGCTTCGGCGGTGATGTTGTGGAGGGTCCCGTCCGGGCCCGTGATCTCGGCGGTCAGCGTCCCCGGCGGTGGCTCCAGGGCGACGCTGACCCCCGGGCGGGCGATATTCGGGTCGGGGACGATCCCCTGCGGCGCCAGGAAGGCGAACAGGTTCGCAAACAGGATCGGGAACGCGATCTGCAGCGGCAGATCCGACCGGTGGAGGTCGAAAGCGACGACTGCCACGCGCCGCCCCCCGGTCCGGCCGATAAAAACCAGGGGATGTTCGCCGGATACGGCCAGCGGTTCCCCCCAGGCCGGGCGTTCGATCGTCCGGATCTCGTACACATTGACCGGATCCCAGTCGACGAACTGTCCCAGCGGGTGCGCGGTTGAAGCGAGGGGCTCGATCTCCTCCGTCGACCCCGTGACAACGAAGAGCGGGTTCTCCGGCGGGTCGATCAGCAGGAGCTGCCCATCCGGGAGCTCGCCGCCGGGGATGAGACCATCGAAAATGTACAGGTCGAACGAAGCGGCCGGGAGGTGGATCTCGCCGTCCTCTCCCGGGACGGTCCTGGAGGCGATCAGGTTGGGGAACAGCAGCAGCAGGCGTTCCAGGAAGAGGTTGCCCTGCGAGACCAGCAGGACGCTGCGGACCGGTGGTGGGGAGAGGACGGCGTAGGCGGAATCGTCGAGCGGCAGCGGGTCCAGCGGCAGGTCCGCCTGGATATTTTCCAGCCCGGCCTCGAACCGGGACGCCTCGGCGGGGAGCCCGTCGAAAACAAACGTGCCCGATTCCCCGGCCCGGAGATGGACCAGGTCGCTGAACAGCGGTTCACCGTTCCGGATGATCGTCAGCCGGGCGGAACGTTCAGCGTCACCGTAATTGGAAACCCGGACGAACAGTTCGGCCGCACCGCCGGCGGGCAGGGGCCGGGCGGCCAGGGCGGAGATGGCCAGGTTATCGCCGGCGGTCCCGACCGAGACGTATTCGACGGGTCCGGGCAGGGAGGGCAGCCCCTCCTCGGGCAGACCGCCGTCCGAGATCAGGACGAAGGTCACATCCTCGACCCCCTCCTGCCGGCCGAGACCGGCAGCCAGCGAGAAGGCTGCGGCCCAATCGGCCTCCCCGGCCCCCGGTTCGGCCGCGGCGAGCAGGCCGACCGCCCGGCTCCGGTCGGTCTCCCCGGAGAAGAGGACGGACGGGGGGCCGGCGGCGAGGATGGCGGCCGTCGTCGTCCCGCTCCCGGCGCTGCGGACCAGCTCGGCGGCGATCTCGATCGCACGGGTGAAACGGTCCGGGCTCACATCCTGGGCGCGCATGGAAGCCGAGCCATCGATCAGCAGGACGATCGATCCGGAAGCGATCGCCGGGACCGGGAAGGCCAGCCGGGCCACGGCGAAAACGAGCGCCGAAAGGATGACCAGCTGGAGCAGGAGCAGCAGGTTGCGGCGCAGCTTCTGCCAGGGGGCGTTGGCCTGCTTGTCGCGCAGGGCCATCCGCCAGAGCATGGTCGATGAGATTTCGTAGTCCTTGCGCCGGATCTTGAGCAGGTAAAGCAGGACGATCGGGAGTGCAAACAGCAGGAACCACAACCCGAGCGGGTTGAGGAAGTTCACCGGACGACGCCCTCCGCACGCAGCTCACGCAGGATAAATCGGTCCCACGGCTGGCCGGTCGCGGCGCGGACGTAACCCGCCCCGCGGCCGCGGCAGAAAGCCTCGGTCTCCCCCAGCCATGTTTCGAGGTGGCGCTGGTACGAGCCCAGGACGGCCGGATCGAGCGTGACCTCCTGGGAGGTCCCGAACTCACGGTCGATCAGCTTCAGATCGCCGGTCAGCTGCGGGTCGAGCTCATCGGGCGCGAGCACGTGGATGACGACGGCCTGGTGGCCGCGCCCGAGCATTCGGTTCAAACCGTCCCGAAACCCCTGCGGGTCGAGCAGGTCCGAGACCAGGAATACGAGACCCGGACGGCGCCTGGCCATGGCGAAACCGGTCAGGGCCGCATCCAGCGCCGTCTCTCCGGCGGCGGAGAGCCCGCTGAGGCGTTCCAGGTAGCGCATCGTTTGCATTCCACCGCGCGCCGGACCGAAGGTGGACCCGGCCGGGTCGCCGGCCAGCAGTTCGAACCGGACCGGGTCGCCACCACCGAGGGCGATCGACCCCAGCGCGGCTGCCAGCCGGATGGCGTAGACGAATTTGTTTTCATCGCCCTCTCCCCAATCCATCGAGCGCGAGCCGTCCAGGAGGAGATAGATCGCCAGGTCCTCCTCGTCCTCGAACAGCCGGATGAATGGGCGGTCGAGCCGGGCGTAGATGTTCCAATCGAGCCGCCGCAGGTCGTCGCCCGGGACGTAGTTGCGGAAATCGGCGAACTCGATGCTGGCCCCGCGTTTACTCGAGCGCCGGTCCCCCCGGATCCGCCCGGCGCGGACGCGCTCGGCGACGAGGGTGAGGGCGTTGAGTTTGCGGAGGGTGGTTTCGTCGAGAATCATGGTGGGACCCGAAAAAAGGGGGCGGCGGGGGCGACGGCGGCGATGTCTTCAAAGGCGACGTTGAAACGGCCATCCATCAGGGCCGTCACCTTCCCGCCCAGGGTCAGCGACTGTGCGCCGCGCGGGGAGGCGCCAAAGCGGACGAACCGCAGCACGAGGTCTGGCGCATCCGCCCGGTCCGGGTGCGAGGCGACGACGAGGCGAGCGATATAGTCGTTGACGTGGGAGGCGACCGGGACCTCCGCGACCAGCGCCCGCATCGCCAGGATTTCCGCGCCCGTGGCGGCGACGGCGGGTTTCTCGATCTCCCGCCCGGTGGTCCGCACCAGGATCTCGGAGAGGTCGGCCGAGTCCGGGAAGGACACGTTCACCTTGAACATGAACCGGTCGAGCTGGGCTTCGGGGAGCGGGTAGGTCCCTTCGAGCTCGATCGGGTTCTGGGTCGCCAGGACGAAGAAGGGCTGGTCGAGCCGGTAGGTCTCCTGGGCGACGGTGACCGTCTTCTCCTGCATCGCTTCGAGCAGGGCGGACTGGGTTTTTGGGGTGGCGCGGTTGATCTCGTCGGCCAGGATCAGGTTGGCGAAGACCGGGCCGGGCTGGAACCGGAAGGTCCGCGCCCCGTCCTGGTCGACCAGGATCTCGGTTCCGGTGATGTCGGCCGGCATCAGGTCCGGGGTGAACTGGATGCGGGAGAATTTGAGGTCGAGTACGTCGCCGAGCGTGCGGATCAGGACGGTCTTGCCGAGCCCGGGGACGCCTTCGAGCAGGACGTGCCCGCCGGCGATGACGCCGATGATGACGTGCCGGACGACGTCCTTCTGTCCGACGATAATCCGGCCGACTTCGGTCTCGATGCGATCGACCAGGTGGAGGAAGGTTTCGGGGGTGGTGGGTTCGGTCATATTTTCAATTCATTACAAAATCGGGGACCGGTGCGGGGGTCGTAGACCCCCGCACCGGTCCCCGATTTTGACTTTATTTTTCCGGCTGGTTAAAGATCCAGTTTCCGATGACGAGGACGAAAAAACTGCCCGCCGTCGCCGTTCCCAGCAGCAGTGTCCCGACCCGGCCGAGGGTCAGGTCGAGGGCGGCGCCGGCGACCTGGCCGATCCAGAACCCGCCCCAGGCCAGGACGATCAGGATGGCCAATTTGCGCAGCCCGCCGCCCCGCCAGAGGTGAAAGACGACTCCAAAGAAGGTGGAGAGGACAACGCCGAAGACGATCGCGGGCAGGGTCATCGCCGAATGCCGGGCAGGGCTACCCGCCTCCGGTCGTCGTGATGATCCCGGCGCCGAGGACTTCGTCCTCCCGGTACAGGACGGCCGCCTGCCCTGGGGTGAGCCCGTGGACCGGTTCGTCGAACACGAGGGAAAACGAGTGCTCATCCGCTGTCTCGACCACCGCCGGACACGCCTGGCCCGTGTACCGCACCTGCGCCTCCACTCGGTCCCCCGTCCCCGGTACCCGGTCCGTCATCCAGTTCGCCCGGTCTGCCGTGAGCCGGTCGACCCGGACGGCCGCCCGCGGCCCGACGACGAGGCGGTTGGCGGCCCGGTCCTTTTCGAGCACGTAGACGGGTTCGGCGCCGTGGACGCCGAGCCCCTTGCGCTGGCCGTAGGTGTAGAAGGGCAGCCCGGCGTGCTCGCCGATCCGGTTTCCGGCGGGGTCGACGATCTCACCGGGGGCGGCGATCTCCGGGGCGTGGCGTTTGAGGAAATCGCGGTAATCGCCGCCGGCCAGGAAGCACAGGTCCTGCGATTCGGAGCGTTCGGCGGTGGGGAGGCCGAACCGGCGGGCGAGGTCCCGGATTTCGGGTTTGGTGTATTCCCCGACCGGGAAGCGGGCGCGGGCGAGCTGTGCCTGGGAGAGCATGGAGAGGGCGTAGGATTGGTCCTTGGTGCGGTAGACGCCGCGCAGGAGGCGGACCCGGCCGGCCTCTCGATATGTTCGGGCGTAGTGCCCGGTGGCGAGCGCTGTTGCGCCGAATGCCAGGGCGTGTTCGAGCAGGGCGCCGAAGCGGATCTCCCGGTTGCAGTTCAGGCACGGGTTCGGCGTGATCCCCTGCGCATAGCCATCTATAAAAAACTGGACGATCTCGCGCTGAAACGTCTCCCGGATGTCGATGACGTAGAACGGGATATCCAGGTGTGCGGCGACCCGGCGGGCCAGGGCCATCGCCTCCGGGGTACAGCAGCGGTTGAACCGCTCGGCGCCCGGCTCGCTCCACAGCCGCAGCATGATCCCGATCACATCGCGACCCTGCTCGACGAGGAGGGCCGCGGCGACCGAACTGTCCACCCCGCCGCTCATCGCGACCGCGATGCGGTGCGCCTCGTTGGGGGAGGCCGGATGGTCCGTCAAGAAGGCACCGCCAACCGGCGCAGCGAACCGACCGCTTCCGGCAGGACCGAAAGGAACCCGGAAATTTCGTCCGCCGTCGTGCCGCTCCCAAGCGTGACCCGCAGCGAACCGAGCGCCCATTCAGGGGAGAGCCCGAGGGCCAGCAGGACCTCGGACGGCTCCGGCAGCCCGGTCTTACAGGCCGAGCCGGACGAGCAGGCGTAGCCGGCCGCGTCCAGGCTCGCCAGCAGGGCGTTCCCGTCGACGCCCTTGAAGACGAAGCTGGCGTGGTTCGGCAGCCGATCGACCGGGTCCCCGGTCAAGGCCGAACCCGGGATCGTCTCCAGCACGGACCCGATCAGCCGGTCGCGCAGCGGCCGGACGTGCGCCGCGTGGCGTTCGAGGTCCTCCTGCGCCAGATCGAAGGCCGCCGCCATCCCGGCGATATACGGCACGTTCGAGGTCCCGGCCCGCCGGCCGCCCTCCTGCCCGCCGCCGGTCTGCGCCGGGACCAGGGGCGTCCCTTTCCGGATGTACAGCGCCCCGACGCCTTTCGGCCCGTAGAACTTGTGCGCGCCGAGGGCGAGCAGGTCGACGCCGAGCGCTTCCACGTCGATCCGCAGGTGCGCCCCGGCCTGGACGGCGTCCGTGTGGAGCGGGACGCCGGCCGGCCGGCAGACCGCGGCGATCTCCCGGATCGGGTTGATCGTCCCGATCTCGTTGTTCGCCAGGATGACCGAAACCAGGGCCGTATCCGGCCGCAGCCGGGCGGCGACGGTCTCCGGATCGACCCGGCCGAATTTGTCGACCGGCAGGTACTCCAGCTCGAACCCGTGGACGGCCGCCAGCTGTTCGGCCGTGTGCGAGACGGCGTGATGCTCAACCGGGCTGACCAGGAGGTGGTTCGCCCCCCGTTCCCGCCGGGCGGCGAAGGCTGCACCGCGCAGCGCCAGGTTGTCGCTCTCCGAGCCGCAGGAAGTGAAGACGATCTCCTCAGGCTTGGCGCGCAGGCAGGCGGCGATCCGCTCCCGCGCCGTCTCGACGGCATGCTCCGCCCGCTGCCCCCAGCGGTGGATCGAGGAGGGGTTGCCGAAGTGCTCGGCGAAATACGGCTGCATCGCCTCCAGCACCGCCGGGTGGACCGGCGTGGTGGCGGCGTAGTCGAGGTAGGTGGGCATGGGGGGGATTATAACGAGGGATGGGG
>DATKDL010000026.1:0-51791 GCA_035512695.1 Anaerolineales bacterium
TGCGGCTGCGCCGCATCCGCCCCCAAAATCGCCGCCCCAATTTTCGGATCGTTACTAAACCAGTTCCATCACCTCATCCAACTTCAAGCTCAACACCTGGCTGGTTGAATCGCGGCCCATCGTGATCCCGTAGATCGTCTCTGCAGCCTGGACCGTGTTGCGGTTGTGGGTGATGATGATGAACTGGGTCCTTTCGCTCAGTTCGAGCAGCAGGTCGGCCAGTCGGTTGACGTTGGCCTCGTCCAGCATCGCGTCGACTTCATCAAGCACACAGAAAGGTGTCGGGGAGACCTTGATCAGCGACAGCACCAGCGCCGTCGCGGTCAGGCTTCTCTCCCCGCCGGAGAGCAGGCTCAGGCCTTGCAGCCGCCTTCCCGGGAGCTGCGCCTCGATATCGACGCCGGTTTCGGTCAGGTCTTCCGGATCGGTGAGGACCAGCCGGGCGCTGCCACCGCCGAACAGCCGGGTGAAGGTCTCACGGAATTCACGTGCCACCTCGTCAAAAGTCTTGCGGAACTCGCGTTCCATCAGAAGGTCCAACTCTCCGACGGCTTCGAGGATATCGGTCTCGGCCTTATTCAGGTCCTCGAGCTGTGTGCTCAGGAATTCGAACCGCTCGCGCACCTCGTCGTGTTCTTTCTTGGCGTCGGGGTTGATCGCTCCCATGCGCCGGAGCTGTGCCCGCTGGCGTTTGATCGAATCTCCCAGCTCCGGTGAAACCGAGATCACACGGGGCAGGGATTCGACGAATGCGCCGAGCGGCAGTGGCGTGGGTCCGGAAACATCTTCGGCATATTCGAACGAAACCAGGCCGAAGTCATCTTCGATCCGGCTGCGGAGGTTTTCGAGGGCTTCCTGTTTGCGGGCGAGGGTGATCTGCGCCTGGGAGTGGTTGCGCTCGGTGGCTGAAAGCGCGTGCCTGGCCCCCGCTTCGGACTCCTGGACGGCATCCTGCCGCGTTTCCAACTCTTGCAGATCTATTTCGACTGGCTCGATCAGCCCTTTTAAATGCAGGATCCGTTCGCCGACCTCCTGCTCTTCCAGCTTGAGCAGTTCCCTTTCCCGGCGGAGTGTTTGTTCCTGTTCGGCCAGCGCTTCCAGCTGGCGATCGAGCTCGGTCCGACGGTCCTCCAGGGCTTTCAGGGCTGCCCGGCGGTCGTCGATGCGGGCGCCGGCATCCTCGGCTGCCCGCTGCGAGACGGCCATACGGGTCCTCCAATGTGCGGCTTGCTGCTGAAGATCTTCGAGGCCAACTTCATCGAGTTGACTCCGAGCCTGGTCGCGACCGGCGCGCAGGCTTTCCGCACGCCCTTCCAGCTCGGACAGATCCTGCTGTTGTTCGTCGATCTGTGCCTCGATGTCCCCGATTTCGTTCCGCAAACCGGTGATGCGCGCCGCTTGCCACTGCAGCCGGGCCACAGCCTGTTCGCTTTCGGAAACCAGGGATTGGAGCATGGAACGGGCCTCGTCTACGGCGGTCTGAGCCGCCTCGAGTTTATTTTTCAGTTGGGCTTCATTCGAGCGGAGACCGGCGAGTTCACCGGACCGTTCAACCTCGAGATTGTTCAGACCCTCAATCTCGGAAATCAAACCGGACAACTCCAGTTCCAATGCCTCAATCCGTTGCTTCCGTCCAACCAGCCCTTTCAACCCGCTCCCGGACCGCGAGATCACTCCTTCTTTTGAAAACATGACGCCGTCCCTGGTGACGACCCGGCAGCCGGCAAACAGACCGGGAAGGATCCGTTCGGCCGCGGCGCGATCCTCTACCAGGAAGATCCGTCCGAACAAACGCTCAACAGCCGGACGGAGATCATCCGGACAGCGGACAAACTCGGCCAGGGACCCGAGTGCGCCGTCCGGGATCGGCATCTTATCCAGCGGATCAGTCTCGACAAGGACGAGGGCGGCACCGGAGTCGGCAGTTTTCAGGAGATCCAGCGCCGCGTGGGCGCTTCCGGATGTTTCGATAAAAAGGGCGTCGTAATGGTTTTCCAGGGCGGCGGCCAACGCAGCGGCGGCCTCACCGGGCGCTTCGATCAGCCGGCCCAGGAGACCGCGAACCCCGCCGAGCCGGCCGGCCTCGCCCGCATCGAGCAACGCACGGGCTCCCTCCGAGAGTTCGGCCCGGGAATCCTCTGCCTGGCGCAGTACTTCCACCTGGGCGGCCAATCCGGCAGCGGTGGTTTGCTTTTTTGCGATTTCCGCGCGTAAATTTTCGACATCACCCTGCAGAACTCCGGCCGCACGGGTGCGATCGGCGCCGGTCTGCGCCAGCCCGGCCGCATGCGCTTCAACCTGCGACAGCGTTTCTCGGGCAGTTTCCGCCTGCCGGCCTTGCCCTTCAATCTCAGCGCGCGCGTGCTCGAGATCCCGCTCCAGCCCGCTCAAGGTCTCCGCCAACTCCCGGTGCCTTGTTCCGAGCGCATCGAGGCGAGCGGCTCGTGCGGCGATCCGTGTCTCGGTCTCTCCGAGCGACCGTTCGATTTCCGCCCGCTTCTCCTGGTCCTTTTCATGCTGTTCGGTCTGCGCAGCGAGGGCGGCCTGGAGTTCGTCGTCCACCCGGCGCGCTTCATCCGCCGATTGTTTGAGTTGATCGCGCTCGGAAAGGGCGCGTTCGAGACGATCTTCCTGGAGCCGGACCTCTTCATCCAGTCCGCCCCGATCGCCGTCCGTCGAGATGCGGCGCTCATCCAATGCGCGCAGCCTTTCTTCCGCCACCGCCAGCTCCCGGCCGATGCGCTCCCGCTGGCTTCGCAGCTTCCCGAGTTCATCCTGCCAGCCGCTCAGCCGGGATCGATGGGCGTGAATCCGGTCGCGCAGGTCGAGGATCTGGCGGTCGAACCCCGTCTTCCGGGATCGGACCTCGGCGAGATCCTTTTCGCGCGCCCGTGCAGTCTCGCGGGCTTCCGTGAGTTCGTTCTGACCGCGATGCCAGTGAAAGCCGTACCAGTCTCGCAGCAGGACGTGCAGATCGGCCTGGACCTGTTCGTACTCCTCGACGCGCCGCGCCTGCCGGTCCAGGCTTCGCAGCCGCGGCCGCAGCTCGGAAAGGATGTCGCCGACCCGCTCCAGGTTGCGGCGGGTCAGATCGAGGCGGCGCAGCGCATCCGCCTTGCGGGTGCGGTACACACCGATCCCGGCCGCCTCTTCAAACAGCCTGCGGCGCTCCTCGGCCTTCAGCGAGAGGGCCGCATCCACGAGTCCCTGGCCGATGATGGTGTACGTCCGCTCGGCGAGGCCGCTGTGTCCGAGCAGCTCTGCCACATCGCGCAGCCGGACCTTCTGGTTGTTGATCAGGTATTCATTTTGCCCGTCCCGGTAGGCGCGGCGGGTGACGGCGACTTCGGCGAAATCGATCGGAAGCCAGCCGTCCGAATTGTCGAATGTGACCGTCGCCGAGGCCATCCCGGCAGGAGCGCGCTCCTGGGAACCCGAGAAAATCATGTCGGCCGTCTTCTTTCCCCGCAGCAGCGAATAGGATTGCTCACCGAGCACCCACCGCAGGGCGTCGGCGATATTTGACTTTCCGGATCCGTTCGGTCCAACGACGGCGGTGATCGAATCGGCAAACAAAAACGTTGATTTGCCGGCAAAGGTCTTGTAGCCGGCGAGTTCGAGCGATTTCAGCGGCATGTGAAAAATCGTCCTGACAGACCCGGAGCGGTCAATCGACCCCCAGCCCGCGGAGCGTTTCGGCCGCGGCGTTCTTACTTGCTTCCTGCTTGCTGTTGCCCTGCCCGGCTGCATATGTCTCACCGTTGATCACGACGACGTATGTGAAGATACGCTCGTGGTCTGGACCCGAGACTTCCACCTGGTGGTAATGCGGCACGCCCAGCCCTTTGCTCTGCGCCCATTCCTGCAGACTGCTTTTGGCGTCGACGTCATCGCGCTGTTCGATAATGTCCTCGATGACATCCGCAAGCAGCGGTTCTACAAATGTCCGGACCGGTTCGAAACCCGAGTCGATGAAAAGGGCGCCGACCAGGGCCTCGAATGTACCGCATAAGAGGTTGTCCCGGTTGCGGCCGCCGCCGTCGACCTCCCCGCGCCCCAGGCGCATGGCGCGGCCCAGGTCGATGGTGCGGGCGAACTCCGCCAGCTGCCGCGTCCCAACCAGCGCCGACCGCAGGCGGGTGAGCTTGCCCTCGGCCATTTCCGGATATCGGTGGTACAACCAGGCGCCGACGAGAAAATCGAGTACGGCGTCACCCAGGAATTCCAGCCGTTCGTTGTCCTCGAGGGCATCCGGATTCTCATTGATAAATGAACGGTGCGTCAGAGAGCGGGCGACCAGGCGTGGGTCTCTAAAAGGCAGGTTCAGACGTGCTGCAAGTGCCTCGGGGGTTTCGGTGGGTGGATATTCCGGTTGAAATTCGGTCGTCATTATGTCCTTTTCAGGCGGACGCTTGTCAGCCCGGAATGCGGCGTGAAATGGATGGGTACCGCGGAGCGCGCCGGGCGGATACCGGTCAGGATTTTGAATTGTAAGCCCGGATGCAGAGGACGGCGTTGTGCCCGCCGAAACCGAAGGCGTTGCTGAGCGCTGTCTCGATCCTGGTTTCACGCGCTTCGTTCGGGATGTAATCGAGGTCGCAATCCGGATCGGGCGTTTGGTAATTGATCGTGGGCGGTAGGATCCCCGACCTGACCGCTTCGATGCAGAACATCGCTTCCAATGCGCCGGTGGTCCCCATCATGTGACCGGTCATGGATTTGGTCGAGGAGACCGGGATCTTGTAAGCCAGCTCCCCGAAGGCGGATTTAATGGCGTTGGTCTCGGCCTGGTCGTTGAGCGGGGTGGCTGTGCCGTGGGCGTTGATGTAGCCGATCGCGTCCGGGGGGATCCGGGCGGCGGCCAGCGCGTAGCGCATCGCGGCGGCGCCTCCCGTGCCGTTCTCGGCCGGAGCCGTCACGTGATAGGCATCGGCGGTGGAGGCGTACCCGGCCAGCTCCCCCAGGATATCCGCGCCGCGCGCGCGCGCATGCCCTTCGCTCTCAAGGACCATCACGGCTGCGCCTTCGCCCATCACCAGCCCGTCCCGATCACGGTCGAAAGGCTGCGGCGTGTTGTCGGTCTTGCGGGACATGGCGCGCAGCCGGTCGAACGAGCCGACGGCGATCTCGATGATCGTTGCATCCGAGGCCCCCGCGATGGCGACGTCGATGGTACCGGCGCGGATCATGTTCCAGGCGGTTCCGATGGCGTCAGACCCCGAGGCGCAGGCCGAGGCGACTGAAAACGTCGGGCCTTTCGCACCTGTTTCGATCCCGATCATCCCGGCGCCTCCATTGGGCATCACCATCGGGATGAAGAATGGGCTCATCTTTCGCGGGCCTTCGTCGCGGACCACGTACGCCGATTCCTGCATCGTCTCGAACCCCCCGATCGAGGCGGAGACGATCACGCTGACCCGCCCGGCGTTCTCCTCGGTGATCTCGATCCCGGAGGAAGCGACGGCTTCTCGCGCCGCGATCACCGCAAAATGCTCGAAGCGGTCCATTCGGCGCGCGTCGCGCGGTGCGATGAAATCCTCCGGGTCGAAATTCTTGACCTCGCAGGCGATCTTAATCAGGAAATCCGAGGTGTCAAATCGGGTCAGCGGGCCGACCCCGGAGACGCCCTCGATCAGGTTTTTCCAGGTCTGCTGGAAGTTGTGGCCAAGCGGGTTGATCGTCCCGCGCCCGGTGATCACGACCTTTTCGTGCATGAAGCTTTCCTCCGGCCCGATTATAGTCGAACGTTCTGGTTCATGGACTTTAATTTTGGAGGACGGGCAAACATGGGGCGCCTGCGCCGTAGCCGCCCCATGTTCGCCCGTCCTCCAAAATTTCGGATAGGCATTAAGGTCTTTTCAACCCCGACCCGGTCAGCACGGCGACGACCGGTCCGCCGGCGGAGGCGAGCGCACCGGTCTGGTGCAGCTGCCGGAGCGCGTCCCAGACGATGGCTGAAGTCGGTTCGACATATAACCCCATCTGCGCGAGCGCTGCACGCGCCGGCGGGATGCGATCCTCTTCGACGGATGCAAAAGACCCTCCCGAATCCACCACAGCCCGGAGGACCTGGTCACCGCGCACCGGGTTGCGGATGCGGACACCCTCGGCTGCCGTAACGCCTTCTGTGACCCACTGCAGCCCGGCAGCGCCCATCGTAAATACCGCCCAAAGCGGCGCGCAGGCCATCGCCTGGACCCCGACGAGGGACGGAACGCGGTCGATCAGCCCGGCATGGTGAAGGTTCGTAAAACCGTGTGCGATCCCGAGCAGCAGCCCGCCCTGTCCGACCGGCATGACGACGCTGCCCGGCGCTTTGCCGAGCTGTTCGCACAATTCGTAGGCGATTGTGGCGAAGCCGGTTTGGAATTGGGGTAGATGGGCGTGGCTTGCATAGACGGTCCCGGCCTCGGCCGCCCGCCGCACCGCTTCGGCGACGTCGGACCGGGCGCCCAATATTCGTGTGACCTGTGCGCCATAGGCTTCGATCTGGTCGCGCTTTGGTCCCGAGGCGTAGTCCGGGATGAAGATGCGGGCATTGAACCCGGCCGCGGCCGCGTACGCTGCCAGCGATGCCCCGGCGTTTCCGGAGGAATCCTCGACGACCTCCTGCACGCCGCGCGCTTTCAGGAGCGCGGCCAGGACGGCGGTCCCGCGGTCCTTGTGCGACCCGGTCGGGTTGAGATATTCCAGTTTGAAAGCGACCTCGCCGAGTTCGGTCTCGCGGGTTACGAGCGGCGTGTCCCCTTCGCCGAGATAAACCGACCGTGAGCCCTCCGGCAATCCGAAGGCATGCCGGTAGCGCCACAGGCCGGGCAGATCCTCCTCCACCTGGGACGGATCGAAAGCTGGGAATGGCTGCAGGTCGAAGAAACCGCCGCAAACCGGACACCTGTAATCGAATCCGCCCGGATCCGCTTCGCGACCGCAGTTACTGCAAACGCTTTTTGTCATTTTCTGTGACTGCTGATGCCTCGGATAAATTTCCGGAAAAATTGGGGTGTATGCGGGGGCCTCCCCCCCGCATACACCCCAATTTTTCCGAATATCCAGTGAACACCCGGGCAGTTACCATATTGTTTTTACAAGAGCCCGATCAAGATATTGAGCAGCTGCCAGTAAAGATTGTACAGGAAAGCCGGCCACCGGCTGGTCGGGAGCGCAGGTGGGAACGTCGAGACGCCCGGTTGGTCGAACCGGTTCCCGGCGCCGGAGACGTCCCAGAGGATATCCGCTCCCGGGATGCCTAGGTCGGTGACGAACGCGTCGGCGTCGAAGCCGTTGTTTTCGAAGACGTTGTCGTGAACCCAGTTGCCCTCCGGTGTGGCCGGGACGTTGATCTCTTCCGGCGAGTAGGCGACGTTGAGATGGAAAACTCCGATACCGGCCGTCTTGTTGCCGGTAATCGTGTTATCGAAGATCTCGGTACCGTCGGAACCGATCACGGCGATCCCCGAACCGGCCGGTACGAGGGCGGCCGCCGTCCCTGCCCGGGCGAAGTTCGACAGGTTGTTGTCCTCAACGACGTTGTCATAGACCCGCGTGTCCAGGCTGACCTTCGAGGTCAGGTTCGGCAGCAGCACGACGAGGATGCCTAGCGTATTGCCGTGCGCGCGGTTGCCGTAGATCTCGACGTCGACCGTGTTCTCAGCCTCGATCCCCAACACGTTGCCAAAGACCTCATTGTAGCGGATCACGACCCGTTCGCTCTGTCCGGCGTAGATCCCGGCGTCATTGACCCCGGAGACGACGCTGTGTTCGATCAGGACATCGGTGCACTGGACCGGATACAGCCCATAAACGCCGGTGTTTTCAGCGATGATGTGGTGCATGTAAACCCCGGTCACCCCTTCGACGATAACGGCGTTGCTGCGGTAATCGGAAAACCGCAGGTGGCTGATCTCGAAATTGTTTCCCGACGAGATCACCCCGTCGACCCGTTCATTCTCTCCATCGAAGTGCGGGTATTCTCCGGCTTCATTGGGGATCCCGCGCAGGGTCAGGTCGCTGATATCGACGACGACGGTCTCATGGTAGACCCCATATGGGATCTCGATCACATCTCCGGGCTTCGCCCGGTCCACGGCGGATTGGATCGTCTCACCCGCCTCGACCCGGATCACCCGCGGCGCTCCGGCGGGTTCGGGAGCCCCGCCGCCGGCTACGTTGATCTGTGCGACCAGGGTCCGAGCCGGGTTATCCATGCGGGGGACGACGGGCAGCCCGGATGGGACGGCCGTCGGGATGTTGGGCAGCCCGCTCTCATCGGTCAGGGCGTACAGAAAGGCGACCAGGTCGGTGACCTCCTGGTCGGTCAGTTCGAAACCCTGCACGAACGGATCGATGTTGTCGAATCCGTTCCGGATTCCGCCGCCTTTCGAGTAAAACTCGACCACTTCTTCCAGGGTGTCGAAAGCGCCGTTGTGCATGTAGGGGGCGGTCAGGGCGATGTTCCGCAGGCTGGGCACCTTGAAGTTATCGTTTCCGGCGCCGAGGTCCGGCAGCATGGAGGGCACGCCGACGACGCGCAGCGTGTCGCTGGCGAATGTCGGGTTTTGGTGGCATTCGAAGCAGCGCAGGGCGGCGGAACGGAAGAGGTTGAGGCCGCGGCGCTGGGAGGCGGTGAGGCTATCGAAAGCGCCGGCAGCGTAGCGGTCGAAGGGCGAGTCGCGGCTGATGAGGGTGCGCTGGAAAGCGGCCAGGGCGATGGTGATGCGGTCGAAGGTGATATCGTCGTCGCCGAATGCGGCGGAGAAAAGCGGGCCGTAGCTCGGGATGGCGGCCAGTTCGGCGGCGAGGAGGGTGGGGTCCGTTGCGCCCATTTCGTCGGACTGCAGCAGCGGGATATGGACCTGGTCCTCGAGCCGAGTCTCACGCCCATCCCAAAACAAAAACTGCGCATAGCCAACATTCCAGAGTCCTGGCGTGCTGCGGAGCAAGGTGACTCCTCCGGAGCGCTCGGGACCGGCGCCGGAACCTCCCGCGCCGATCGCGATTCGCAAACTGTCCGCAAATCCAAAATCCGGATGGTGGCAGTGCGCACAGGAGAGATCGTTTTTCTCCGACAGGACCGGGTCAAAAAACAGCTGCCGTCCCAGCTCGGCCTGCGCAGGGCTCGTCTCCCCTCGGATCACGGGGAATTCACGCAGCAGCCCGCTGGTTGAAGGGATCACGCTGGACGCGCCGACGCCGTAGTCCTCCGGCGCGAATTTTTCGTCGAAAGCAGCGGGGAAAAAACCGAGCGATAGCAGCACCAGTCCGGCCAGGGCCACAAGGAGACCGAGAATACGCAGAATTTTTTTCATGGGTGGTTCCTAATCCAATGTCAGGAGAAAGGCGACGACGGCGTCGAACTCTTCGCCGGTCAACCGCTTCCCGAGGTCGGGCGGCATGGTTTCGAGAAAGCCTTCGACCAGGTAATCATACGGTGAAAGGATCGACCGGCGGATGTAGCTTTCCGCCGTCATGCCCGGAACGCGCTCACCGGCGAGGTTCGCGATCCCCGCCAGCGATGGTCCGGCGATCATCGTTCCCGGTGCGAGAGCGTGGCAGGGAGCGCAGTGCAGGGTGAACACGGCCTGGCCCTGCCGCTCCAGGTCGCTGAGCACAGCATCCGGTGTGGGTCCCGCCGGTTCTGCACGGCAGGCCGAGACCGCCAGCAAGCATCCGGCCACGGCCAGGACTTTCCGGGCCTGGCTTCGGAACGCGGCGGGGTGGGATAACCGCATCGATTGCGCCCTGCTAACCGTATTTGAGTATCTGGCGGGCCGCGTTTCTGCCGGGTGCGCCGGTGAGCCCACCGCCGGGATGCGAGCCGCTCCCGCAAAGCCACAGCCCGGCGACCGGTGTGCGGTAATCTGACCACCCCGGTATGGGGCGCATGATGAGTTGCTGATCCAGCGCCGGCTGACCATGGGTCCAGGCGCCTTCCGCCAGTCCGAACCGGGTTTCGTAATCGGCGGGCGCGATCATGCGGTAATCGACCACGGCGTGCTTGAAATTCGGGGCGCATTCGGACAGGCCCGCGATCACCGCCTCAGGCAGGCGTTCGTAACCGTCTGTACGCAGATGGTAAGGCGCGTATCGGACGATCACACTCAGCGTGTGCCGGCCCGGCTCCGCCAGGGCCGGATCGAGGATAGACGGGATGGCGCCGAGGAGCGCGGGGCGTTCGGATGCCCGGCCGTATTTTGCGTCATCGTAAGCGCGCTCGAGATGTTCCATGGACGGGCAGTAAACGATCCATCCGTCCAGGTTTTCCGGGGGGACGCCGAAATCGGGCAGCCGGTCCAGCGCAAAATGCAAGGTCGCCGTGCTGCCCTTTAGCCGGATGCGGCTGAGCCGCCGGGTGAATTTGACCGGCAGCCGTCCCGCCGGGAGCAGACTCTCCAGCGTCGTCCGCGGATCGAGCGATGAGACCACGGCCGTTCCCGGGATATGCTCACCGCTTGCGGTGACGACGCCGACCGCACGCCCGTTCTCGACTGCAACGGTTCGCACATCCGTCCCCATCCGAACTTCGCCGCCCGCAGCCTCGATCGCCGCGATCAAGGCCGCCGAGAACCGGCCCGCTCCGCCGCGGATGAAAACCGGGGAGAATCCGCCGGCGAATTGGTAGAGCAGGTTCAGCGTGGTCCCTGCCCCGTACGGCCCCAGGAATGCCCCGAGCGTCGAGAAGACGGCCAGCGCACCTTTCAGGGTCGGATCGCCGAGGTTTTCGTCCAGGTATTCCCTGGCGCTCGACGGCAGGATGCGGAGAAGATCCGTCATCTCGCGCCCGCCACGGCGCCGGACGGAAAAGCCCAAACCGGTCCACGGCAGGACCTCGGCGGATCCGATCCGGCCTTTGACGTTCGGCGGGATCAAGTCCATCAGCCCGGCGATCACGGCAGCGGATTTCTCCAGGTACTCGACCCAGGCCTCCAGCCGGCCTGCTTCCGACGGATCGTTGAGCCGCTCGGCGCCGGCCGTGATCCGACCGCGGCCATCGATCGCGATCGGACCGCGCGGTCCGATCGCGGTCACCGCCGTCTGCGGGTGCAGCACATCGAACCCGCGCGCTGCCAGGCCGAGCTCTTGAATGATCGCGGGCCGTAAGTTCGCAGCGTTGGGGAATCCGGTATTGAATTGGTAGCCCGGGAGGAGGGTTTCAGTGGCGGCGATCCCGCCGGCCGTTTCCCGCCGTTCCAGCACGAGCACCTGCCGACCGTTTTTCGCCAGGTATGCGGCCGCAGTCAGGCCGTTATGACCGGCGCCAAGGACGATGATTGGGTCGGGGAGTGACATGGGCTGGTCATGCGTAGAGGTGAAATCGCTGCCCCCACAGCGATTTCACCGGTCAAGAAAGGATAACGACTTCTTGCGCTTGGGGACCTTTCTCGCCCTGGATGACTTCGAATTCCACCTGCTGGCCTTCTTCCAGGGTCCGATAGCCGGTCGTGTTGATTGCCGTGAAGTGGACAAAGACATCCTTACCTTCGGTCCGCTGAATAAAGCCGTAACCTTTGGTGGCATTAAACCACTTGACGACCCCGGTTTCTCGTTCTGCCATGGTAATCCTCCTTTAAAGAATTTCTCGGAGTTCAAAACCATTTCAGAACTGGCTTACTTTGAATTTGAAGCTCCCGAAGCAGACAAAAAAATAGCACGGAAATGAGTTGCTGTCAATTATTTTTAATCTGGGGACTGGACCAGTTCCAGGAAGTTGGCCGCCGCCCAACCGGAGCGATCGGGGTCGGAAAAACCGACGACGAACCACCAGGTCATCCCGTTGTTTTCCACCGGCCCTTCCTGGATCGTGAAGACCTCGGCTTCGAACCCCAGGTATTGGATCCCGCTGTCCAGACCCGGTTCGCCCCGCAGGTTCAGCCCATTCCCGTCCGTGCCGGCGATTTGCACCACGGCGCCGATCGTGAAGATTCCAGGGAGCGGGGATGGTGGGATCTCAATCGCCTGAGTCGGGGTCACCGGTACCGCGGTCGGGACAGGTGGGGTCGCGGTCGGCGCCAGAATGATGGCGACCTCGGCAGTCGGGATGCCGGGCGAGACCGGGTCCGGCGCGGTGTAGGACAGGTACCAGGCGGCCAATCCGATCAGCAGGAGACCGACGATCAGCGCACCGAGCACGGTCCACGGGGTGAAAATCTTGCGGATCATTGACATGGTATCAGGCGAATGGAGCCGTTCGCATTTCCGTTGTTTCCGGGCAAAGGATTTTCAATGCCTGCTTGCAGACGGTGATAGCGATCCGGCCAGCATCCGGGACCGTCTCCCCGTCCCTGTGCGCGGCAACCGGCCGCTCGAACTCGATTTCGATCCGGGTGAAAGGAATTCTGAGCGTATCTTTATCATTGACGTGATTGCCGCGCAACAAGTTTCGGGCATGTCTCAGCGCGGCGCCGGCCCCGCGGCCTTTGAATATCCAGAGGTCCATTTCGCCGTCGTCGAGGACGGCTTGAGGAGAAAGGACGGCGTAACCGCCGGCGTAACGTGAAATGTTGGTGACGACCGCCAGCTGGAGCGCGCCGGAAAAATCGACTTGCCCGGTCCCACCGGCGCGGTGGCCGGTGATGCGCGCTTCCGCCCCGGGCCAATGGGCAGCCGCGAGCAAGGTGCGCAGGGTGTATTCCGGCAGCGCCAGGCGCTTTTTCAGATGAGACCGGTGGCGTTCCGCGCCGCGGACGACGATGGCGTCCAGCCCGATCCCGGTCCAGAGCAGGAACGGAACTCCGTTGCACAGGCCCGCATCCACCGACTTAACCCGGGCGCTCGCCAGCATTTCGGCGTTCTCGATCACCGCTTTCTGCCCGCCGGGCCCGATGCGGGGGAGGCCGAGTTCCCGGGCCCACACATTGGCAGTCCCGGTCGGCAGTACGCCGAGGGCGGTGGAGGTGCCGATAAGACCGCGCAGCGCGCGGCCGATCGAGCCGTCCCCACCGGCGAGGATGAGGGCATCCAGTCCTTCGGACGCGGCGCAAGTGGCCAATTCTGTGACGTGGCCGGCATCGCGCGTCGGTTCGATGTCGATCTCCCAGCCGTGCGCTCGCAGCCGTTCCGCCGCCCGGCGGGCCGCCGTTTCCGGTGGAAAGCGTCCGGCATTCGGGTTGTAGATCAGGAGCGCGCGCGGCATGGTGGGATTTTACACGAAGAAAGAGGACCGGCGCGCCTGCCCCGGACTCTTTTCTTCGTGCGTCGATCTCCCGGAAATGTTAGAATGACCTCGATGACCGACCCGACCCTCCTCAACAACCGCTACCACCTGGTCCAGATTCTGGGATCCGGTGGGATGGCGGTCGTTTACCAGGCGCAGGACCGAATGCTCGAGCGGCCCGTGGCGATCAAAGTGCTGCGGGAGCGGTATTCGCGCGATCCGGCTTTCCGCGAGCGCTTCCGCCAGGAAGCCCGGGCGGCGGCCAACCTTTCGCATCCCAATATCGTCACCGTGCACGATTTCGGTTACGATGAAAAACGCCTGTTTATCGTGATGGAGCATGTCCCTGGTGAGACTCTTAAGACGATCATCGAGCGGGAGGGAATCTTCAGTGTAGCCGCGGCCGTCCCGATCATCGTCCAAATTTGCGCCGGGGTCGGGTATGCCCACCGGGCGGGCCTGGTCCACTGCGATGTGAAACCCCACAACGTGCTGGTCACCCCGGACCGGCGGGTCAAGGTGACCGATTTCGGGATCGCCCGGGCGCTCTCATCGATCCAGCCCGACGAGCGATCGGAGATTGTGTGGGGGAGCCCGCAGTATTTTTCACCGGAGCAGGCGCGCGGCCTGGCGCCGTCGCCGGCCTCGGATGTGTACGGGATCGGCGTGATTTTCTACCAGATGCTGACCGGCAGGCTGCCGTTCAAAGCCGCCGACAGCGTCGAACTGGCCCGGATGCACCGGGATCTCCAACCCGTCCCGCCGGTCGAGATAAACCCGGAGATCCCGCCTGCGATAAACGACCTCCTTCTCAAAGTGCTTTCAAAAGAGCCGGCAGCTCGTTACCGGACAGCCGATCAGCTCGGCCGGGTGCTGAATTCCTTATCCGACCGGGACACTGGCAGATCGGAAGCGTTGGACAGGGCTCCGGATTGGGCCTCGCCGGAGGGAGCGACGATCGTCCAGGAGCCGGTCCCCCAACGCGCAACCGTCACACGCCGCATCTTTACTCCGAATCCCGAGGACACCGGGATCCAATCGCCTGAACGCGATCCCGTGAACGGATTGGGGATCGACTGGGTCAACGTCTTCGTCGGTCTGATCGCGATCATTGCGGTGGGCGGGCTGATCCCGTTCTGGATCTGGGTTTATTTTGTGTTGTATGGACCATCCTGATACGGGCTTCTACCTGGCCCCCTCGATCCTTTCGGCGGATTTCGGCCGGTTGGCGGAAGAGATCGCCACCGTCGAGGCTGCCGGAGCGGACTGGATCCACATCGACGTCATGGACGGCCGTTTCGTGCCGAACCTGACGATGGGCCCCGTCGTCGTATCCGCCTGCCGCCGCGCGACCGAACTCCCGCTGGATGTCCATCTCATGGTGCACCGGCCGGCCCGGTTCGTCGAAGCATTCGCGGCAGCCGGAGCGGACCGGCTGACGGTCCACGTCGAAGCCGATCCGCATTTGCACAGCACCCTGGAACTTATCCGGTCCAGCGGCTGCCGGCCTGGGATCGCCCTCAACCCGGGCACCCCGGTCGATCTGGTGCGGCCGCTTTATCCATTTGTCGACCTCGTCCTGGTGATGAGCGTCAACCCGGGTTTTTCGGGCCAGGCGTTTATCCCCGCCACCCTATCCAAAGTGAGGCAGATCCGGCGAGAGCTGGCAGGCGAGCATCCGGATTGCCTGGTGGAGGTGGACGGTGGGGTTGCAGCGGATACAATCGGGGCGGCTGCACAGGCCGGTGCGCAGGTTTTCGTCGCCGGGAGCGCCGTTTTCGGTCACCCCGAGGGTCCCGCCGCCGGCCTGGCCGGCCTGCGTCTGGCCCTCGATGACGCGCCCGCAAAGATGGAGGCCTGAGTTCGAGAAAAATCGGGGGCAGGCGGTGACGTCGTCACCGCCTGCCCCCGATTTTTCTCGAACTCTCCGCTGTGAAGATCGGAATCAAAAAGAGGCGGCCGGCCGGCCGCCTCCTGAAAGCGCCGAGGCGATCGGTTACGCAGCCGTCTTCACCAAGGTGCGGATGCAGCGGGTGCAATACGTTTTCTGGATCTTGCGCCCGCTTTCCCAGACGGCGATTTTCTGGAGGTTCGGTTTGAACGTCCGGAGGGTCGATTTCTTCGACCAGGGCACACTGCGCCCGAAGGTCGTCTTTTTTCCGCAGCTGTCACATTTTGCCATGTCGTCACTTCCTGTGTAGATTTTCTTGGAACCTATCCGACAACCTTCCCACGTTTCGGATGGACTCCAGCGTATAGCCGGCGAATCCTACCACAACACATGGTTGTTATCAAGGAAAATAACATGAGGGGTGCATTCAAAAGTTGCCCAGGTTATATTGAATACACCCAACGTGAGTTAAAATACCTTCAACTGCCCCATCCACATCCGGGCCGGAGAAAGGAATACCAACCCAATGTCCAAAGAACCCCTCCCATACGGCAGCACACATATCTCCCCCCGTGCGATCGCCACGATCGCGTTCAACGCGACGATGGAATCTTACGGCGTCGTCGGTCTGGCTTCGAAGAACCTGCTGGACGGCCTGGCGAACGTGATCGTCAATGACCCGACTCACGGAATCGACGTCCACTTCGACGAGGACCGCTTTAACATCGACCTCTACATCATCGTCGAATACGGGACGCGGATTAAGTCCGTGGCAGCCAATGTGGCCAAGACCGTCCAGTATCGCGTGGAAAAAGCGGTCGGGCTGCCGGTGAACACGATCAACGTCCACGTCCAGGGCTTGCGGTTCAATTCGGGGGCCGCCAATGGCTGATCCGGACCAGGCGGCGCGGGAGGGCGCTCATCCCGGGGGGCAGCCGGTTGACGGCCGGGTTTTTATCGCGTGGATGTCCGCCGGCCTGACCTGGCTGAAAACCAATGTCGACCTCGTCAACAGTCTGAACGTATTTCCGGTGCCCGATGGAGATACCGGCACGAACATGCTGCTCACCATGCAGGCGGCCGTGTTCGAGGCCGGGCAGGCGGATGGAAGCGCCCTGGGCGTGCATGCACAGGCTTTCGCGCAGGGGGCTTTGATGGGGGCGCGCGGCAATTCGGGCGTCATCCTGTCACAGATCTGGCGCGGGTTCGCCCGGGCGATGGAGGGGCACACCGAACTTTCCGTCCCCTTGCTGGCCAGGGCGTTTTCCGAGGCGCGCGACACCGCATACCGTGGGGTGGTGCGTCCCGTGGAAGGCACGATCCTGACGGTCACCAAGGACATGGCGGAGACGGCTGAGAAGTTGTCAGGTGAGACCGAGGATATCGTCCAATTCCTCGAACACATCGTCGAGGCGGCGGACGCCTCTGTTCAGCGGACACCGGAACTGCTCCCCGTTCTGAAGGACGCAGGCGTAGTCGATTCGGGCGGGAAGGGGCTGTATTACATTTTCGACGGCGCGCTCCGCCATCTGCACGGCGAACCGCTTGACGAACCGGAGTTCGAGGTCCGCTCGCTTGCCGACATGGATTTTGAAAGCGTGATGGGTGAGGTCGAGGAAGGCCAGGATTATGAGATCATCGTCGATTTCAGACCCCACGGCGGGTTCGATCTCCAGAAGTTCTACGCCGACCTCGAAAAGATGGGCACCTCGATCCAGGTCGGGGAAGGCAGCAGGATGTACCGGATGCATATCCACGTCCCGACCGAGAACCGCTATCTGCCGATCGATTACGCCATGGAAATCGGGACGATCACCAAGGTCCACATCGAAAACCTGATGGCGCAGATGGAAGAGATCGAGGCCAGGGCGAAAGAAAAATTCAGCGTGGCGCCTGTCGGACTCGGTCAGATCGCCGTCGTGACCGTCTCGCCGGGCAGCGGGATTTCAAAAGTATTCGCCAGCCTGGGCGCAAACGCCGTTGTCGGCGGCGGGCAGACGATGAATCCGAGCACCAAGGAGATCGTCGAGGCTTTTGAAGACCTGCCCACAGACCGGGTGATCGTGCTCCCGAACAACAAGAACATCATCATGGCCGCGGAGGCCGCTCGAGAACTGACGGTTAAAAACCTGGCCGTCATCCCCAGTCGGACGATCCCACAGGGGCTGGCTGCCATGCTCTTATTCGACGCCGAAGGCGACTTCGATGAGATCGTGGCCGCGATGAAAGAAGCGATCGAAGAAGTCCAGACCGGTGAGATCACAACCGCCGTGCGCTCCGTTGAAATCGACGGGATCCGCGTCGAGGAGGGGCAAATCATCGCCCTGCACAACGGCAAGCTCGTGCTCGCCTCGGAAGACCTGGTCGAAGGCTGCCTGGCCTTCCTCGAGCACGCCGAGGCGGGCGATTACGAACTGATCACCATGTTTTTCGGAAAGGACGTGACTCGCTCAGAGGCGGACGATATCGCCGCCCGGATCCAGGAGATCTATCCGGACCACGAAATTGAGGTCCAGGACGGTGGACAGTCGCATTACCAGTTCATCTTCTCGGTGGAGTGAACGACGCATGAAACCGGTTTGTATCCTCACCGATGGTATGGCGCAGTTTCTCGATCTGGAATTCAGTGGGCAGGAGCTGGTCCAGTTGATGCCGATGCAGGTCGACATCGCCGGTGCAAATGGCGCCGGAGACGAAGAGCTGCGTCCGAACCTCCTCCCGCATGCCCGCTCCGGCGCCGTTGCGCCGGGTCTGAGAGCGCCGTCGGTCGAAGACTTCGCCAGGGTTTACCTCAACCTGGCTTTGACGCATGATGAAATCGTCGTCGTCGCCTCCTGTGGTGGCCTGACGGAAAGCTACCACAACGCGGCCGCCGCGGCCGAACAGACCCGGGGCCGCTGCCGGGTTGAGGTGATCGATACCGGCACCGTCGGGGTCGGACAGGGCATCCTGGTGGCTGCTGCAGCGGTCCAATCCGCATCAGGGATGGACGGTGGCCGGCTCAAGAAATACCTGCTCGGCGTCTCCGAAAAGGTGTACTCGGTTTTCTGCCTGAAGAACATGGCCTATCTCGTGCGTCTCGGGTTGATCAGCACCTCCCAGGCCTATATTGGGGAGATGCTGGGTGTTCAGCAGTTGTTTTACCTCAACGCCGGGACTTTGATTCCGGTGCAGAAGGTTCGAAACTCCCGGCACCTGGTCGAGAGCATGCTCGAATTCGTTGCCGAGTTCAACGATCCGCAGCGGGTCGCCCTTCAGCAGGCGGCGACCGGCTACCAGCAGGAAGCCAGGACGATCCGAGAGCGGCTGCTCCAGGAATATCCGGAGGTCGGGATCAACGAGCTGGCGCTGACCCTGCCGCTGGCCGCCCTGTTCGGCCCGGAGTCGCTGGGTTTGTTCTTATGGGAGGTGGTAATTTGATCGCAATCGTTACCGACAGCACGTCGGATATCCCGCCGGAGATGGCATCGGAGTACGGGATCCGGGTCATCCCCGCCATCCTGATCGTCGAGGGCGTGCCGTTCGAGGACGGCGTCGGACTGAGCCGAGAGGAGTTCTACAGCCTGCTCCCCGGTCTGCAAACGCCACCTACCACGGCAGCCCCATCGAGCGGTTCGATCCAGGCGGTCTATCAGGATCTGCTGGCCGGCGGCGTCGAAAGCGTCGTTTCCCTGCATGTGGCTGCCTCGCTGAGCGGGATTTACGCCGCGGCGCGCATCGCCGCCAAGCCGTTCGGCGACCGCGTGACGGTGATCGACAGCGGCCAGCTGAGCCTGGGCCTCGGGTTCCAGGTCATTGCCGCCGCGGAAGCAGCCGCAGCCGGCGGCTACCTTGACGACGTCCTGGCTGCGGTCGAAGGAACCCGGCGGCGGATCCAGGTCGTGGCGATGCTGGACACGCTTGAGTATCTCCGGCGCGGCGGCCGGGTCTCGCTGTTGAAGGCTGGGCTCGGAGCGGTGCTGCGAATGCGGTTCTTCATCGAGCTGCACGAAGGGAAGGTCAGCATGCTCGAGCAGGTCCGGACGCGGACCAAAGCGCTGGGAAGATTATGGGAACTCGTTGTCTCGCTCGGGCAGGTGGAGCGATTCGCCGTCCTGCACGCCAACGCCGAGGAGGACGCCAAACGCCTGCTCCAGCGGCTGATGCCGGATTTGCCGATGGGGGCTTTACTGGTCAATGTGAATACGGTGATCGGCACGCACGTTGGGCCCGGAGCGCTCGGATTTGCCGCCGTTCTCAGAAAATGATCGTCCTTGCCATCTCATGAAACCACCGATCGAAAAATTGTACAAATTTCTCAAGCTCGAAGTGGAACGCGGGTTCGATGACCGCGCGGTTCACGGCGGTCTGCGAACCATTCTCCCTTCCTGGGAGGCGGAGGCCCGGGCGGCCGAACTCCCGAACGTCCTCGTCCAGGCAGTCACCGCCCGCCTGCGCGATTACCACCAACTGACCCCGGCTTCGCGTGAGGAGATCCTGGCCGGCCTGTGGAAACGGGTACAGCGCAGCGCCGGCGAACCCGTCCCGGAATTGATCCGGAAGAGCGAAACGCCGCCGGAAACGTTACCGGCAACGTTACCGGAAACAACCGACCCATCCAAGCCAGCCTGGGAAGCCGCCTGGGATCAACCCGATCCCCCGGCTTCTCCCCCAGCGTCTGCGGAGATGCTCTCCGATGTTGAAACAGCACCCGCGGTGGAAACGGCGCCCGCGGTGGAAACAGCGCCCGCTGTTGAAACAGCGCCCGCTGGTGAAACAGCGCCCGCTGGTGAAACAGCGCCCGCTGGTGAAACAGCGCCCGCTGGTGAAACAGCGCCCGTTCCACCTCCCGCCCCGCCGGTCTCTCCGGAACCCGAAACCAGGCCTTCATCCGGGAGGAGGGCATCGTCCGCAAAATCGTATCCGATCCCGCCGATCGTCTCCCCGGAGGAAGCCGCCGCGCTGTCCGCCTCGCTGCAGGTCATCTCCGGGATCGGCCCGAAGATCGCCGAACGGCTGGAAGGCCTGGGGATCCACACGCTGGGGGACGCCCTGTATTTCTTCCCCAGGCGTTATGAGGATTACTCCCGCCTCGAACCGATCAACCGCCTGCGCTACGGGCAAGTCGTCACCGTGATCGGGACGGTGGAAAGCGCCCTCGTCCGGCCGGTGCGCGGCGGGCGCAAGCTCGTCGAAGCGTTGATCAGCGACGGGAGCGGCGCAATCCGGGCGACGTGGTTCAACCAGCCCTGGTTGGCCGACCAACTGCGCTCGGCGGAGACGATCTCACTTTCCGGCAAGATCGAACAGTACCTCGGCCGGTTGGTGATGAACGGCCCCGAATGGGAGGCGGTCGACAGCCGCAACCTGCACACCCAGCGGATCGTTCCGATCTACCCGTTGACCGGCCAGATTTCGCAGAAATGGCTGCGCGGCAAAATCAAGGAGATCGTCGATTACTGGGCCGGGCGGGTCCGCGAACCGCTCCCGGAAATCCTGCTGGAGGCCGCGTCGTTGATGCCGATCTCGACCGCCCTGCGGCAAATCCACTACCCCGATTCGGATGAGGACTTGCGGGCAGCCCGGCACCGGCTGGCTTTCGACGAGGTCTTTGCGCTGCAACTCAAGCTCCATCTTCAGCGCCGTGAGTGGACCGATCGGGCGGCCCAACGCTTCGAAATTTCCGACGAGCTGCTCGAATCCTGGTTGGCAGGCTTACCATTCGAACTGACCGGCGCGCAGCAAGCCGCTGTGTCGGATCTGCGCGTCGACCTGGACTCCAGGCGTCCGATGAATCGACTGCTTCAGGGCGACGTCGGCTCGGGGAAGACGGTCGTCGCCGCGCTGGCGTTGGGGATCGTCGTCGCGGCGGGCGCACAAACAGCCGTCATGGCTCCGACCGGGATCCTGGCCGAACAGCATTATCACAACCTGAAACGCCTCCTGGCCAGCGAAGGCGGGCTGCTCCAGCCGGAGCAGGTGCGGCTGCTGGTCGGGTCGACGCCGGAAACCGAAAAGGCCGCCATTCGGGAGGGGCTCGACAGCGGTTGGCTCAAACTCGTCATCGGGACGCACGCCCTGCTCGAACCCAATATCCTTTTCCGGGACCTGCAGATGATCGTGATCGACGAGCAGCATCGTTTCGGCGTCCGGCAGCGCGCCGTGCTCCGGGAGAAGGGCAGGGACACACACCTGCTGGTGATGACCGCCACGCCGATCCCGCGCTCGCTCGCCCTGACCGTCTACGGCGATCTCGACCTCTCGGTGATGGACGAAATGCCGCCGGGCCGCCAGGAAATCGGGACCTATATTTTGCGCCCGGTCGAACGCGAGCGGGCGTATACGTTGATCAAGCGCCAGGTCGCTTCCGGGCGGCAGTCTTTCATCATCTACCCGCTGGTCGAGGAAGGTGCAAACGGCGATGCGATGGCGGCCGTCGAGGAGCACGCCCGACTGCGGAAAGAGATCTTTCCGAACCTGACCCTGGGCCTGCTCCACGGCCGGCTCGGTGGGGACGAAAAAGAGGATACGATGCGGCGGTTCCGGGACGGGGAGGTCGATGTGCTGGTATCCACCTCGGTCGTTGAGGTTGGCGTGGACATTCCGAATGCGACCGTCATGGTCGTCGAAGGCGCCAACCGGTTCGGGCTGGCGCAGCTGCACCAGTTCCGCGGCCGGATCGGCCGGGGCGCCGAAAAATCTTACTGCCTGTTGATCCCGGACGAGGACGACGCCCTGGAGAACGAGCGGCTGCAGGCGATGGTCGAGACGAACGATGGCTTTGTCCTGGCCGAGCGCGATCTGGCACAGCGCGGACCGGGGGAGTTCCTCGGGGTCCGGCAGTCCGGGTATTCCGGGCTCAAGCTGGCCAGCATCACCGATGTGCGGCTGATCGAGAAGGCGCGCCGGTTCGCGCAGGAGGTCTTCGAGCGGGATCCGGATCTGAGCCATCCGGACCATGCGCTGCTCGGGGAACAGATCGCCATGATCTGGGATCCCGGCGAGGGAGATGTGAGCTGAGCGATGACGAAAGCCATTTTCCCCGGGACTTTTGACCCGATCCACTATGGGCACATCGACATCGCCATGCGAGCCGCCGGTTTGTTTGACGGACTCGTCGTGGCCGTGTACGACCTGCCGCTGAAGAATATCATCTTTTCGACCGATGATCGGCTGAGGATGGTGCGGAAGGCTTTTGAAGGCGCGGTTGGCATCACCGTAGCACCATACTCCGGGTTGACCGTCGAATACTGCCGCCAGATCGGGGCGCGGGTCATCATTCGAGGACTGCGGGTGTTCTCGGATTTCGAGCACGAGTTCCGGATGGCGCACGCCAACAAGCGCCTGGCCGAAGAGATCGAGTACATGACCCTGATCACGGCCGAGGAGCACACGTTCCTATCCTCGTCGATCGTGCGCGAGATCGCCTCCCTGGGGGGCGATGTGAGCAGCATGGTCCCCGATCATGTCCGGCAGGCGTTGGAGGAGCATTTCCGTGCCTCGGAGGACGGGAAGGATGGGAGGCATTTTAAATCGCTGAGAGATTGATTTAAAAACCCGAAGCCGGGCGCGGTGCAACAACGCTGCACCGCGCCCGGCTTCAGGTTTTTAATCGAAATTTGAAATAATGAGACCGAGGGAAAACAACAACGCAAAGACCAGTTCCAACCTCCCCGTGCGCGCCAGCGCCTCGTTCAGCGCTTTGCCTCGCACCTTCCGCACCGACCGAACCAATGGCACCGCTATCGGCAGCGAGAGCCACGTCAACAGGCCTCCCGGCGGCGAGACGCCGGTCAGCGCCAGGATAAACGTTGTAACGTATGCGCCTGCCACGAGGGCAACAAACTCCGTCCGGGTCCCTTCTACGCCCAGCCGCACCGCCAGGGTGCGCTTTCCGGCTTTGCGGTCGGTCTCGATATCCCGCAGGTTATTCACCACCAGGATCGCCGTTGCCAGCAGCCCGATCGGGGCGGCCGAGAGCAGCACCTCCCGTGTGACTCCCCCGGCCTGGACGAAATAGGTCCCCCCGACGGCCACCAGACCGAAGAAGATGAAGACGAACAGATCTCCGAGCCCGTTGTAGCCGAGCGGGAACGGACCGCCCGTGTAGGCGATCCCGGCTGCGATCGAGGCCAGCCCGATCACGACCACCGGCCACCCGGCCACCCAAACCAGGTAGAGCCCGATCAGCGCCGCGGCCCCGAAGACGAGCCACATCCCCAGCCGGGTCTCCTCCGGCTTGAGCAGTCCGGCCTGGGTGACGCGCAGCGGTCCGAGCCGCTCGGTCGTGTCCGCTCCTTTTTTGAAATCGTAGTAATCGTTGGCGAAGTTGGTTCCGATCTGGATCAGCATGGCGCCGGCCAGGGAAGCCAGCGCCGGGAGAAAGGCGAAGACGCTATCCCGATACGCCAGGGCGATGCCGAGCAGGACCGGCGCGGCCGCCGCCGGGAGGGTCTTGGGCCGGGCGGCGAGGAGCCAGATCCGGGATTTTGTCAGGTTTTCCTGCTGCACGTTTGAATTATAGAGAAAAATGAAACAGCCCGCAGGACGCGGGCCTGCGGGCTGTTTCATTTTTCTCGAAATCTTTACAGGGGCTTCATCCGCTCGAAGGGCTCACGGCAGTTGTTGCAGACGTAGATCATCCGGCAGGGAGTCGAGCCAAAGCTGTTGCGCAGCGAAGTGTTTTCCGAGCCGCAGTTTGTGCAGGCGACCGGATCGAACAGGACCAGGTCGATATTCCCTCCGTGTGCCGCCGGAGGCCTGATCCCGAAATCAGCCAGCTTGCGGCGCGCAGACGGGGTGATCCAATCCGTCGACCACGGCGGGGACAGGCTCAGCTCGACCCGCGGCTCCTGTGCCCCGATCTCCTCGAGCCGCCGCAGGATATCGCGCTGCATCACCGCCAGCGCCGGGCAGCCGGAAAACGTCGGCGTGATCGTGACGGTCACTTTCTCCTCGTCCACATCAATACGCCGCACGATCCCCATCTCCACCAGCGAGACGACCGGGATCTCCGGGTCCATCACCGTCTCCAATGCGGCCAAAATATCGGGTTCGGTCAGCTGGGGGTCAGTTTCGGACAGTATCGATGGCGGTCTGATTCCCGATTCTCGATTTTTTTTCATGCCTGCGCCGGGATACTGAACCAGAACGTCGACCCCTGGCCACGCGTCGAAAATACCCCGACCTCCCCGCCGTGCGCCTGGACCAACTGCTTGACGATCGCCAGGCCCAATCCGGCGCCGCCCGTCAGCCGGGTTCGGGAGGTATCCACCCGGTAAAAGCGCTCGAACACCCGCGGGATATGCTCGGCCTCGATCCCCGGTCCGGTATCGCGGACGCGCACCTCGATCGATCTGCCATTTGGAACGATCTCGACATCGATCTCCCCTCCGGCTGGTGAGTATGCGATCGCATTCGTGAGCAGGTTGCGCAACACCTGGCCGATCCTTTCCGGATCGACGACGATTTCCGGCAAATCGGGCGGGATGGTCGCGTTGACTTTCAAGCTTTTTTCGTTGATCCGGGGGAAAAGGGCGGTCACGGTGCGCTCGACGACCCCGGTCAGGCTGACCGGTTTTGGCTTCAGGTTGAGCTGGCCGGACTCCGCCAGGGCCAGATCCTGCAGATCCTCGACGAGTCGCGTCAGGAGCAGGACCTCTTCGTGAAGAGAATCGATCGTTTTTTCATCCGCCCTGGCCAGGCCGTCCTGGATCGCTTCCAGGTAGCCGCGAATGTTGGACAGGGGGGTCCGGAGTTCATGCGCCACGTCGGAAACCATCTGTCGTTTCCCCAGTTCTTGTTGCGCCAGGGCTTCCGCCATGGTGTTGAACGCAATTGCCAGATCGCCGATCTCATCGTTGGAAAGGACCGGGACGCGGTAGTCCAGATTGCCCTGGCCCACACTGCGGGCGGCGATTTGCAGGCTCTCGATCGGCCGAAGGACCCGGCGCGAGAGCAGGATGGTCAGGAGCACGGCGGCAGCGGTCGCAGAGATGACGGCGATCGTGAGCGCCCGATTGACCGAGTTAAGGAAGGCCACCTGGCTCGCACCGAGACCGGTTTGCTCGGTCGATTCGATGTAGACGAGGAACGGATCCCCCTCGATCATAAAGACCCCGCCGACCGCGCCGCGCACCCGCTCCGATTCTTCATTTGCAACCTGGCCCCACTCGGAGTTTGCGATCATCCGGCCGACCCGGTCTTCAACGACGATCCGCGTGCCGGTGTAGGTGGCCAGCTCTTTGACCAGGGATTCGAGTTCCGTCAGTGAGGTGGAGGTGTATGGGATCGCTTCCCGCTGGCATTCCAACAGCGTGTCGAGCGACTGATCGCAGTCCAACCGGCTGAAGGCGAGGTAGCCCTGCAGCTTCAGCAGAATATACGGGGTGACCAGGCTTTCGTAATCGAGGAAATCCCTTTCGGCGAACCGCTGGAACTCATTCGTCGTGGCCCGGCTAAAAAAATATCCGAGCAAACCGAAGAGCAGGACGACGACGATGCTCAATCCGAGCAGGATGCGTAACCGGATGCTGCCGAACATCTCATTTCTCGGTAAGTTTATATCCGATCCCGTAGACGGTCTTTATGCCGGTTTTGGAATTGGGAATGGACTCGAGCTTTTTACGCAGGTTCATCACATGCACGTCGATGGTCCGTTCGAGACCTTCGTAATCCTTTCCGAAAGCCTGGACCATCAGTTCCAACCGGTTGAAAGCTCGCCCTGGATGGCGGGCGAACAGCTCGAGCAGTTGAAACTCCTTAGGGGTCAGCGCAAGCGGCCGGCCATCGACAGTTGCCTCGTGCCGGGCGGGGTCGATGACGAGGTCCTGGAGCTGGATTATTTGGATGGTCGTGTGACCATTCCGCTCTGTGGACCGGGAACGCCGCAAGACGGCTTTAACCCGGGCAAGCATTTCGCGCGGGCTGAACGGCTTGGTAATATAATCATCGGCGCCGAGATTGAGCCCGATGAGTTTGTCCTCCTCGGTCGTCCGAGCCGTGAGCATGATGATCGGAACTTCGGAATCGGTTCGGATCGCGCGGCAGACTTCGATCCCGTCGAGTTTGGGGATCATCAGGTCCAGGACGATCAGGTCCGGCACATGTTTTTTTGCGATCTGGACGGCCGACTGGCCGTCATGCGCCGAGAAAACGAAGTATCCTTCGTTTTCAAGGTACAGTTTGACGAGTTCAACCGTTTTACGATCGTCATCGATTACAAGGATTTTCGAGGTCATTCAGGCACCAACGCCTAGAAAGTTTGAGCCAGCGAATTTTCTGATCGTTTTAAGTTTAGCACGCTTTCTTTACAGTCAGATTAATTGTAGCTGCTCGGCACTCGTGAGAAATTTAAGTTTTTGGTTCAAGGCGGTCAAAGATGACATATTCAGACGCATTCGTTTTTCCGGATCCGGGTTCATGGAAGTCCACCCGAACGCTGCTGCATGATATTACCAGGGTGCTCTCGGCGGTGCCGCGCGCCTTCGCACCGCCTCACCCGCGGTGGTCGCAGATCAGCTTCAAACGGCGCGAAACCGGATGGTGGCTGGACCCCTTCCCGCTGCCGGATGGTTCCGCGCTGGAAATCGGGATCCGCCCGGCGGACCACAAGGCGGTCTTGAAAACCGGCGGCCGGGAGCGGAATGCCTGGGATCTCAAAGACGGAAAGAATCCGCGCATGCTGGCCCGCCTGGTTTTTTCCGAAGTGGCCCGAATAGGGATGAGCGGCCTGGACCCGGACTCTTTTCCCGAAGATTCTGACCGGGTTTACGATGTCGACCGCGTGCAGGGTTATTTCAAGCTCCTGGATGCGACCGAAGCGATCTTCCAAAAACGCCGCAGGGAGATGGAAGGAGGTCCGGGCCCGGTCCAACTCTGGCCGCACAACTTCGACCTGGCTTTTGACTGGTTCGGAAGCCGAATGATCGAGATTGTGAAGGATGGGGAAACGACGATTTTTCCTGCCCAGCTCAACCTGGGTTGGAGCCCCGGAGACGGCGAACACCCGGAGCCGTATTTCTACTCGAATCCGTGGCCATTCGATCCGGCGCTAAAAACCCATCCGCTGCCCGATGGTGCGGCCTGGATGGACGGATCCTGGCAGGGCACGATCCTGCCGCTCCGCCGGCTGGCCGGCGATCCGCGAGCGGAAGAGCGTCTGCTGGCCTATGCGGAGGCGGTCTTCCGGCTGGCTGCGCCGTCTCTGAACGCCGGATAGGTTTGTGCAAACCGCCCCCCAAATCGCCCGACCTCTGAGTTTTCGGATAGGTTCTAAACGATAGACAGATCGAGGGGGTGAGGTTTAATTTCCGGAGCGGTCTCGGCTGCGATTTCCGCCAAGGTGCGTCCGTCGATCGGGTGGATGAAATCCGGTGCCACCTCGGCCAGCGGAATCGCGACAAAGCTGCGCTCCAGGATCTCGCGGCTCGGGATGCGGCGATGATCGATCTCAAGGATCTCGTCGTCGATCAGCAGGATGTCGATGTCGATGGGGCGCGGCGCAAAACGGTCGGCGGTCCTTTTGCGGCCAAGCTGCGCCTCGACGCCCCGCACGACGCGCCGTTGGAAATCCTCCGGTTCCAGTTCCGACGCCAGGATCAGCACGGCATTCAGGTAATCCGGCTGCGGCTCGGCCGCGCCGAACGGCGGGCTGGCGTAGACGGACGACACCGCGACCAGATCGCCGTGCGTCTGCAGCAGCCGCACTGCAGCCGGCAGGTTGCGCTCCGGCTGAATGTTGCTCCCAAGCGAAAGAAAAAAACGCCTCATGCTTCGATCTCGAGCGTCTCCAGGAGGAAATCCAGGATCACCTGACCGATATCCGGCACAAAACCCTCTGCCAGCAGTGCGATCCCGTGCTCGCTCCTACCCGTGTACACCGTTGCCTGGTGCCTTCCGGGGACCTCGGCTGAGCAAAGATCCGGTGCGTTTCCGTCCCCTTCGGCGGCGATACAATGTATGTTGATGTTGAACGGTTCCGCTCCGAGCCGGGTCACGACTTCGATGTAAGGCACCTCCAGGAAACTCCCGGGAGAGAGCGGCAGCGCGCCGATGCAACCCTTGTCGTCCTGGTCTGCGGCGATCGCGGTCCCGTCCAGGTTGAGACAAACGTCCACGCTGGCATCCGCCCCGATGCTGGCGCCCATGGTGATGATCCGGGAGGCGTCTACGCCCGGCAGCGTTTTTACGAAATCCATGGCAGCCTGGGCATCGAGAAGGAGGCCGGCGAGATCCAGGCTGCCGGTCACCGATTGGCTTTCGCCGTGATTGCGGAAATCCAGGGCGAAAACGGCAAACGAGAGGTCCGCCGGCAGGGAGGGAAACCAGTCCAGCTGTCTGAACGGGGAGGCTGAGACGCCGCCGGTCTGTGCGGTTTCTCCGGCCCGGTTCTGGAGCCAGCGGGCCAGGTCCGTCCAGGAGGATTTTTCCGAGCCGAACTGGTGGAAAAGGAGGACCACCGGCGCATCACAGCCGGCCGCGGGATAGTACATCCCGACCAGCGCGATCCCATCCGCCGAGACCAACTCCCGGCGCTGTGGTTCCGGTGGTTCGAGGCCGCATCCCGGATCGTCCGGAGCGGGGTAGGCGTCCCCCGGGGCTTCCGGAGCGGGATAGGCCGGGTCGACGTCGACCGGCGGCTCCTCGAGCGGGTAGGGCTGGTCGGTCGCGATCGGGTAGGAAGGTTCGGTGAGGACCGGATAACCGGGATAGCCGTCCTCCGGGAAGGCCGTGCCGGTCGGGACCGGTGTACTTGTTTCGTCCGAGGGAGATGGTGGTGCGGCGCCCGTGCACGCGGCCGCCAGGAGCAGAACGGCCGGGATGAGAATCAGGTGGATTGGTTTTTGCATGGTGCATCCAGGTATAGAAGCGATTGCCGGGCGAACGAGGCCGGCCCGGAACCGGTCAATTTTCTTCCAGCGCGGCGAGCAGGGCTTCGACCTGGTGTGCCGCAATCTGTGTTGCGGTGCGGATCCTGGCGAGGACGGCCGAATGGAGCTCCGCAGCGTTTTCGTTTTCCAAAAGGGCGTTGAGAGTTTCGATCCACGTGCACAGCAGCTCGAGCCGGTCCGAATCGAACCAGACGATTTCCTGGTAGCGGTTGACATTCAGAAAACGGGCGGTCTCGGCATCGCCCAGCCACAATCGGGCCGTATCCGGGGCTCCCGGCAGGAACCAGTCCTCCGGACGGCGACCGGCCAGGAGGGCGGTCAGCGGATACGCCACGTCCGGTTCCGGGTGATGGCGGGCCAGGAATTCCCTGGCCGCGCGGCCCAGCAGCCAGTCGTCCAGCCAGCCGCGGACGACGGACGGGTAATCCGCGCGGTCCGAAACGAGCCGGCCGAACCGGGCCGCTGCCAGCCAGCAGTACAATATGGCCTGATCGCCGCGCCTTTGCGCCTGCACCGCCTCCGCGGCCGATCCGGCTGCCAGGGCGGTTTCAAAACCGGCCAGGATCTCGCCTGCGATGGGTTCGATTTCGCCGGGACGTTCCAGGAAGCCGGCCGCAGCTTCAAGCAGGGACTCGACCGGTTCGCGCAGTGCGCGCAAAAAGTCGCCGGACGGATCCGGCTTACCCTGTACGGATATCCGCGCTTCGGAAGCCGTGATGAAAGAATCAAAGAGATCGCCGGCAAACAGTCTCTTCCATGGTGCCAGGACCGGCTCCAGGACGATCTCCTGTTTGACGGTTTCGATGTCCGTCACCCCTCTGCCGTCGAGATAATCCGTCAGGAGCCGGTAGTGGCTCCATTCGTTCTCCGCCACGAGCTTGAAATCCAGGAAGACGCGGTAATCGTACGCAGCGAGTTCGGCGGTGAAACCTTCGGCATGCAAGTCGGCGCACGATCGGATGAATTCCATCCCCGAGATCGACTCGCGGAAGATGACGTAGGCGGCCGGATCGTCCGGTAGATCCAGGGCGGCGGCCAGTTCGCCGGTCTGCAGGCGAGGTGCGCCGGTGTCTGTTTTTTCAGCGAACGCGGTCGAACGGCGGATCCGTCCGCGAGTATCGCCCCAGCGATTGTGGCATAGGACGAGCGAAGCCCCCCCAGGCCCGACGTTGCTGTAGGCGAACACGTTCTCATCCACTTCCCCGTCCCCGGTCCGAAAATCGTACAGCCGGAAGCGGTCCACTTCGGCAAACATGGCCCGCCGGTGAAGCAGCGGGAAAATTTCGCGCCGGTGGCGCTCGATGAGGTGCGTATCCGGGGTCTCATCGTAATAGGCGCGCTGGTATTCCATGCCATATTTTTCGTGAAACCCCTCCACCTGTCCGTGCCCGAACATCGGCAGACCCGGTAAAGTCGCCATCAGGACGCAGACCCCGAAATATTTTCCGCCCTTCCCGAACTGGGAGACGGCGGTTTCCTCGTCCGGATTGTTCATGAAGTTGACATAGCGCCTCAGGATTTGAGGATCGAATTCAAGCGTGTTCTTGATCGCCCGCCGGTATTCGGCGTTTTTCTCGTCCCGCAGCATGTGCATAAAAGCGCTGTTGTAAACGCGGTGCATCCCGAGCGTCCGGACGAAATAGCCCTCCATCAGCCAGAATGCTTCGGCCAGCAGGAGCGTGTCGGGGACTTCCGCTGCCACCCGGTCGACGACTTCGCGCCAGAATTCATTCGGGATCCGCTCCTCGAATGCGCCGGCGGTCAGACCGTGTTCTGCGCGAGAGGGGATCGCACCGCCCTGCCCGGGCTCAGGGAACCACAGGCGCTGGATATGTTTCTTCGCCAGTGTCATGGCTGCATCGAAGCGGATGACGGAAAATTTACGGGCTACGCCGAGGATCGTGCCGATGACGGTTTCGCGCACTTCCGAGTTTGTGTAATCAAGCTGGGCAGTGTCATTCCAGGGCATCGAGGTGCCGTCGTTGCCGTGGTAAATGTAAAGGGTGCGCCCAGAACGCCGGTCGAGCCGTTTGAAGACGACGGCGGCGTCCGTCCGAGAGTAGTAGTGGTCTTCCAGATAGATGCCCACATCCGGATGCGAGGAGAGATCCGGCCCGTCAAACGAGTAAGCAGGATACGGGGGATGATCGACCGAGACGAACCAGTCCGGACGTTCCAGGATCCACTTTGAGTAGATCCCGGTGTGATTGGGGACCATGTCGGCCGCCAGCCGGATCCCGGCATCCGCGGCCCGGTCCCGGAGCGTTTCGTAGGCTGCGTCTCCCCCCAGGTCGGCGGCGATGGTGTAATCGTAAAGCGAATAGGCCGACGAGACCGCGTCGGGGTTGCCCGTCAGATGTTTGATCGTTTTCGAGGCCGGGCTGCGCTCCCAGAGGCCGATCAGCCAGAGACCGGTGAAACCGCGCCTCGCGATCTCGTCGAGCTCCTCCTGTGGGACCTGGTCTAGGCGCCGGATCTCCCGGCCATGGGCTTTCGACAGCTGATCCAGCCAGACGTGGGCGTTTTTGGCGATCAGGATCAGCCGGGGCATCCAGTCCCGATCCGGAGAAAAATTTTCGATCTCCAGGCTCGGACCCAGGCGGGCAAAATCCATGACCCGGACCGGTCCGGGTCCGACGAAAGCCGGCCGGCTCTCCTCGCGCATCAGGTCGAGGCTCCGCAGGATCCGGACCTGGTATTTCTCCAACAGCGTGGGGAAGGTCCGGAGGAGGTACTCGAGCTGTGCGGTCAGCGACTCGGGGTGTTTGCGCGCCGGAGCGCGCAGCAGATCGAGCAGGGTCTCCTTGCCGCCGTTCGGACCGGGCCGGTCCTCGAAGAAGCGCTCGAGTCCGGCAGCCATGCGCCGGTACGCGGTCTGTTTCTCGAGGGTCCGGTCGTCGAACAGCTCGGCGTGCCTGGCGAAGGCCGGGTTATCATTCGACAGCCGGAGCATCAGGAGTTCCTCCAGGGCGATTTCGAAGTTCGGGATGCCGCCGTTCTCACCTGCCAGGTATTCTTCCGCCGTTTGTTCTCCCCGGTAAACGGCGACCGGAGGGAAAAGACCGGTGAACGCCGCCAGTACCTGTTCGAACCGTTTTACGCCCAGTTCTTCCCGCAGCGCATCGGCTGCAGCCGTCATGAGACCGGGCTCGATCCTGTTGCGGAAATCGGCAACCAGGACGTGTAGGATCTCATCGATCAATCCCATCGCGTGGATTTCCCCGGGACTGACGGCGGTCTCGGGGAACCGCACCAGGTCGCGACGGGTGTTCATCCTGTCCGAGAAAGTCCGCGCGGCGGAGAAATCGGCCAGGATGACGTTGCCGCTGAGCTGGTAGATGGCCCGGTCGAATTCGTAGCGATCGCGGGCGAAACGGGAGATGTGAAACTCGTACATAGCGGTGTGCGGAAGAAATTGTACCTGCTTTACAAATCAGGTATATTTACTTCTCATGAACCGTTATATTTTGCGCTGCGATCCGTGCGCCGAAACCTTCGACCCGGCCGAACACCAATACAATTGCCCCTACTGCGCTGAAAACCTGGACGTACTGTTCGATTATCGTGCCCTCGCGCGGAGTCTGGACCCGGGGCGGATCACCGGATCCCCGGATTTCTCGATCTGGCGCTATGCTGCGCTCTTGCCGGCGGAGCGGCCTGCCGGGACCTGTTCTCCGATCCACCAGGTCGGTTGGACTCCGGTATACGATCTTCCGCAGTTGGCGGCGCGGACCGGCAGGGAGCAGCTGATGGTGAAAGACGAAAGCCGCAACCCGACCGCATCCTTCAAGGATCGTGCCAGCGCCGTCGTCGTGGCCCACGCCCTCGAGGCCGGCGTACGGACGATGGTGACCGCCTCTTCCGGGAATGCCGGAGCGGCCCTGGCCGGGATGGCTGCGGCAGCCGGGGTCGAAGCGGTCATCCTGGTTCCGAAGAACGCCCCGGCGGCCAAGGTTGCCCAGTTGGTCGTGTTCGGCGCCCGGGTGTTCCTGGTCGACGGCTCCTACGACGATGCTTTCGACTTGGCATTGGAAGCGTCCGCGGCCTTCGGCTGGTACAACCGCAACACAGGCTACAATCCGCTCACGCGCGAGGGCAAGAAAACGGCCGCTTTCGAAATCTGGGAGCAAGCGCCGGGTTCATTCGATGCGGGGGGCCGCCCCCTGAACGTCTTCGTCTCGGTCGGAGACGGCAATATCATTTCCGGGATCCACAAAGGCTTTCAAGACCTGGCCGCCCTTGGTTGGATCGAGCGGATCCCGCGGCTTTTTGGGGTCCAGGCGGAAGGGGCCGCGGCGGTCGCCGAGGCCTTCCAAAGCGGGAGCAGCGAAATCCGGCCCGTCCGGGCGGACACGCTGGCCGACAGCATTCGGGTCGATCTGCCGCGCGATGGGCGAAGAGCGCTGCAGGCCGCCATTGAGAGCGGCGGAGCTTACATCACCGTGACCGACACCGAGATCCTGGCGGCGATCCGGGATCTGGGGAGCGCAGGGGTCTTCGCCGAACCGGCCGGTGCCGCAGCTTTTTCTGGATTGAAGGTCGCCGTCCACCGGGGGTTGGTCTCCCCGGATGAGGATGTGCTGGTCTTCAACACCGGGAGCGGGCTGAAGGACATCGCTGCCGCGCAGATGGCGGTTGAAGCCCCACCGGTGATCGAACCGGATCTGGAGGATTTGAAACGAAATCTGGCCAAAACCGTAACATTGGATACCGGCTGAGGGAAATATGCAATATACCTGGAGCACCCGTTTTCGATACCTGATGTTCACCTTCATGGTGATCGTGCTGATCCTGTTCTTGTGGTATGTCCGCGTGGCAGTCACACCGCTGGTCATTTCAGCGCTGATCGCCTACGTACTCAATCCGGTCGCAGATTGGCTGGCGGATCGGACCCGCTGGAGCCGCCGCGCCGCCGTAGCCGTCGTTTTTTGGGCGGCGTTGCTGCTGATCCTGGCATCCCCGGCGCTTTTCCTGCCCGTCATCTTTTCACAGGCCCAAACGTTGATCGCCGACCTGGATGCATTGCTGGTCCATCTCGAGGAGTTCCTGGCCCAGGATTTCATCCTCCTCGGTCAACTGATCAGTCCGGATCAGTTCATCCCGGATATCCCGGAGCTGTTTTCAGGGGCCTTCGCCGGGATCACGGTCGATGCCTTCCATTTTATCGAATCGATCACAAAGAACCTGCTCTGGCTGTTGGTGATACTGGCCGCGACTTATTACCTGCTGCAGGATTGGGACAAGCTGCGGGATTGGATGTTTTCGATCGCCCCGGCCGGCTCCCGGGATGACGTGAAGCGGATTTACGCGGCGATCAAAGAAGTCTGGCGCGGCTATCTGCGAGGCAATCTGACCCTGATGACGGTCACCGGCGTCCTCTTCACGATCGCCTGGATCGCCATCGGCGTGCCCGGTGCGATCGTCCTCGGTATCATCGCCGGCCTGCTGACGATCATCCCGGACCTCGGTCCCGCGATCGCGGCGCTTTTGGCCGTCCTGGTCGCCCTGGTTGAGGGATCGACCTATCTGCCGGTTTCCAACCTGGTGTTCACCGTCATCGTACTGGCGGTCTACCTGGTGCTGATAAACGTCAAGAACATTTTGATCCGCCCTCGCATATTCGGACGGTCGGTGCACATGCACGATGGGATCGTTTTTATCGCGATTGTGGCGGCGGTGGTCATCCAGGGAGTGCTCGGTGCACTGGTCGTGATCCCGGTCCTGGCGTCGGGGGCTGTCATCGGCCGGTACATCTGGCAGCGGATACTGGGGGAGGAGCCTTTCCCGCTGGAAACCGCCATCGGAAAGGAAGTGGAGGGGGGCCAGGGCTCGTAAAAAGATCATTTTCTCTTGCCCATTCCGCAGTTTCTGGTAATATGTAATGTCTTGTTTGTGCGTCCGGAGAAAAGCGCAATTTCGGGCGCCATGCCGGTTTATCAATGATGCTGCCACCAGAGATCACCATCGTCGCCCCAGTCTATAACGAAGCCGAGACGCTCCCCAGGCTCTATCAGCGCGTCTGCGAGGTCATGGAACGGGCGGAGAGCACCTGGGAACTGGTACTGGTCGATGACGGCTCGCTGGACGATTCCGGCGCGATCATCGTGGAGCTGTCGTTGCGAGACCCACGCGTCCGTCCGGTCGTTTTTGCCCGGAATTTCGGCCACCAGATCGCCGTCACCGCGGGTCTGGATTACAGTCGCGGGCAAGCCGTCGTCATCATCGATTCGGATCTGCAGGACCCCCCGGAAGTCATCCTGAGCATGATCGATAAATGGCGGGAGGGCTACGAAGTCGTTTACGGCGTCCGGACCGACCGGGAGGGGGAATCCTGGTTCAAGCTCGTGACCGCCTCGCTGTTTTACAGGATCATCTACCGGATCACGGATGTGAATATCCCGCTGGACACGGGCGACTTTCGCTTGCTGGACCGTAAGGTCGTCGACGTGATGAACCAGATGCGCGAGCGGCACCGCTTCCTGCGCGGGATGTCGTCCTGGATCGGTTTCCGCCAGACCGGGGTCGAATATCGCCGGGCGGCGCGTTTTGCCGGACAGACCAAATATCCGCTCCGTAAGATGATGAAATTCGCCAGTGATGCGATCACCGGGTTCTCGTATTTACCGCTGCAGATCGCCACCTATATTGGTTTTATTTCGGCGGGCGTCAGCATCCTCGCCATCCCCGTCGTCATTTATCTGCGCATTTCCGGTTCGGAGGCATTTTTCGGGCAAGCTACCACGCTGATCGCCGTCCTGTTTTTGGGCGGCGTCCAGCTGATCTCGCTGGGGATCCTCGGTGAATATCTCGGCCGGTTGTACGACCAGGCCAAAGGGCGCCCGCTTTACATCGTGCGGACGGCCCCGGAGGACAAGGATGATTGATCTGACGATCGACGAGACCCGCCTGGCACGCGGGATTCAAACCGCGCGCGCGCGCGGGATCGTGATCCCGACCTATGAGGAAATGCGCCGTCCGGAACGGGCGCCGCGGGCGATCCGCGAGAAGCTGGCAGGGATCGGACTGTGGGACATTCAACCGGAGAACCTGTTCCGGATCACCTGGAAAAACGAACCGATCGATCACGGCGGCGGGTTCGGCGGCGTCAATCACCTCGAGTTCCCGAGCGCGTTGACCGGGGTGCCGGCCCGCATCATCGGCCTGGTGGGGAAATGGTTCCCGACCGGGGCGCACAAGGTTGGAGCGGCTTTTTCCTGCCTGGTGCCGCGGCTGATCACCGGCCAGTTCGACCCGTCCACTCAGAAAGCCGTCTGGCCGTCTACCGGGAATTACTGTCGCGGCGGGGCATACGACTCGGCCCTGCTCGGCTGCGAGTCGATCGCCATCCTGCCGGAGGGGATGAGCCAGGAGCGTTTCGACTGGCTGGCGGGCATCGCCGGCGAAGTGATCAAAACGCCGGGGACCGAGTCGAACGTCAAGGAGATCTTCGATAAATGCTGGGAGCTGCGCGCCTCCGGTCAGGACCTGATGATTTTCAACCAGTTCGACGAGTTCGGAAACTATCTCTGGCACTATGAAGTGACCGGAAAAGCGGTCGAGGAATTGCTCCAAACTGCCCTGCGGCGCGGTGATACGTACCGGGGATTTGTCAGCGCCACCGGTTCGGCCGGGACGATCGCGGCCGGGGATTATCTGAAGCAGGTCTACCCCGGCAGCAAGATCGTCGCCAGCGAGGCCCTTCAATGCCCGACCATGCTTGAGAACGGTTTCGGCTCCCACCGGATAGAAGGCATCGGCGACAAGCATATCCCCTGGATCCATAACGTCAAAAATACCGACCTCGTTGTCGCAATCGATGACGAGGCGGTCGTGCAGGTCTCCCGGTTGTTCAACGAACCCGCCGGCCGGGCCCACCTGGCAGCCCAACGCGTCCCGGAGGATGTGATCGAGAACCTGGATTTATTGGGCTTCTCCGGGATCGGCAACCTGCTCTCGGCGATCAAGTTCGCGCGGTATTACGAAATGGGACCGGAAGATGTCGTCGTCACCGTGCTGACGGATTCGATGCAGCTCTACGGCAGCCGACTGGTCGAGCTCCGCTCCGAAAATGGGGAGTACACCGGCCCATCCGCTGCAGCGGACTTCGCTCGCTGGATCCGGGGAATATCGGTGGACCACCTGCTCGAACTGCGCTACACGGACCGACGCCGAATCCACAACCTGAAGTATTACACCTGGGTCGAGCAGCAAGGGAAGACCTATGAAGAGATCGTGGCCCAGTGGCAGCATCCGGATTATTGGACATCCGTGCAACGGCTGGCGCCGGAGATCGACGGCCTGATCCGAGAATTCAACGAGCGCACCGGGGTGCTGAAAGACTGATTCATGGCCGCGTTCAACCCTCGTATCCTCTCCGATGATCATCTGCTCGGGCGGGCCGGTGCGATCCGCTACCTGTCCGGCAAGGACCATTTCGCGGCCGACCGGGTCGACCTCCTCAGCCGGGGCGCGGACACTGCAAGCTTCCTGGTGTTCGACCCGAACGCGCACAGTGTCGTCCTGTTCCCTTCAAACGGCCATCTTTCGGGGACCTGCACATGCCCGATCGCGGCCGGGAACCGGTTTTGCGAACACATGGTCGCGGCCGGTCTATTCCTGCGCGGCCGCATCGAGGCCGCAGGCGGCGACTGGAGCGAACCGCTCGGCAAAGCCCTTGCGGGTTTAAAGAAAGCCCGTCCGGACGCCCGCCCACCGCACAGCTTCCTGCTTTTCAGCCTGGTGCGGGAGTACGGGAATTGGACCCTGCGCCCCCACACCCTCGACGCTTCGAAGATCCTGGAGGTGACCGGCAGGGGGATCGACGACATCGAGCCGCGCACGATTTACGAACTGATCCGCCAAAATCCGTGGCTGGGATCGCAGGCGAAACCGGTCCGCCGGGCGGTATCCCCGTCGGACTTTCTCAACGGGTCTCCTGCGATCGTGTCGGTGGCAAACGTGATCCGACGGTCGGAGGAGTTTGGGCGGGGCTCCCAATACTATGGCTACACCCGCCCGATCGAGGACTATCTCGACCTGCTGGCGAGCTCAGGCGGCCAGGTGTTTTCCGGAGACACGTCCAACCCGCTGGTCGTCCCGTTGGCGCTGCATCCGGATTCGGCCGAATTCCGGCTCCACATCGAGCGCGGCGCCCGGGGCGAGGTCGTTCTGAGCGCCCGGGCCGCCCTGCCCGGTAAAATGATCCGGCTGGACGCCGACGTCCCGGTCAGAATCTCGAGCGCTCCGCTCTGGGTGCGCGTCGGGAACGACCTGTTACGGTTTTCCAATTCGGTCGATTCGAACGCGATCTCACCATTCCTGGCGCACCCGGCCATTACGATCCCCGATGACCGGGAGACAGAGTTCCTGGAAAGCTACCTGGTCCCGTTGGCCGATGCCTTTCGGATCGAAGGCGAACAGATCACCTGGGAGGACGTCTACGAGCCCCCCGTCAAACGACTGCTCCTGACGGAGGTCGAAGGCAGGCTCGTCGTGCAGCTCCGGTTCGGGTATGGAGAGGTCGAGGTCCCGTACGATGAAAATGCGCCCCGGATGGCGACCCGGCACAAACGCGATGGGACCTGGACCCTGCAGTGCGTCCACCGCGATCTGGCCGCCGAGGGTGAAATCCACGGTTCGATCTCCGGCGCTCGTTCGGGCCTCAAGCACATCCGCAATGAGGAGATCCCGTCCGCCTTCTGCCTTCGAGCCACGGTCGATGTCATCGATTTCCTGCTTAAGAAAATCCCGGCGCTGATCGCAGACGGGTTTGAGATTTACGGCGAGGAAGCGCTGGCAAGCGCACGGGTGAACCGAAACGAACCGACGATCATGCTGTCGGTCTCATCCGGGATCGATTGGTTCGATCTTTCCGCCGTCGTCCGTTTCGGGGACGTCGAGGCATCATTGAAAGAGGTGCGCCGGGCGCTGCGCAAGCGTAAGAAATACGTCAAACTCGCCGACGGCACGATCGGGGAACTGCCCGAAGCATGGGTTGATCGGTATAAACACCTGTTCGGGTTGGGCGAACAGACGGAAAACGGGGTCAGGTTGACCCGGCAGCAAATCACGCTGGTGGATGACCTGCTCCAAAAGGCGGACCAAACCGGCGTGGACGTCGGTTATGAGCGCAGCCTTGATAGGCTGCGCAGCTTCAATGGGATCGCGGGCACACCGCTTCCAAGCGGGTTCCGCGGAGAATTGCGCCCATATCAGAAAGCCGGCTACGACTGGCTGCACTTTCTCAGCGCTTACGGTTTCGGCGGCTGCCTGGCGGATGATATGGGGCTCGGTAAGACGGTCCAGGCGCTTGTGTTTCTTCAGTCGCAGCACGAGAACGGCGCCGCCGGCCGAGCCAGCCTGATCGTGATGCCGCGCTCGCTGCTGTTCAACTGGCAGCGAGAGGCCGAGAAATTCACACCCGGTCTGCGCATCCTGGAGCATTTCGGCCAGGGCCGGGATGGGGACACGTCCCGGTTCAGTCGTTACGACCTGGTGATCACGACCTATGGCACCATGCGCCGGGACATCCAGCTGCTCCGGTCCTACCCGTTCCGGTACGCCATACTCGATGAATCCCAGGCCATCAAAAACCCAAACTCCCAGGTTTCCAAGGCCGTCCGCCTGCTGGATGCCGAACACCGGCTTGTGATGACCGGAACGCCGGTCGAGAACTCGACCACAGAGCTCTGGTCGCAGTTCGCTTTTCTGAACCCCGGGATGCTCGGTGGACTGGAATACTTCAAAAAAGAGTTTGCCAACCCGATCGAACGGCGCGATGACGAAGAAGCTGCCCAGCTGCTCCGCAGGCTCGTCTACCCGTTTATCTTGCGGCGGACGAAGGACCAGGTGGCGCCCGAGCTGCCGCCCAGGACCGAGCGGATCGTCTACGCCGAGATGGAGCCCGCCCAGCGCAAGCAGTACACCCGGATGCGCGATTATTACCGCGGGATCGTCCTCGGGATGATCGAAGACGACGGCATCGATGACGCCAGAATGAAGATCCTCGAAGGTCTTCTGCGACTGCGGCAGATCAGCAACCACCCGGTTCTCGTCGACCCGGATTTCAAGGGTAAATCCGCCAAAATGTCCCTTTTGCTCGAACACCTGAACACGCTGCACGCCGAAGGGCATAAAGCCCTGGTGTTCTCCCAATTCGTCCAGATGCTGACGCTGATTCGCAAAGAGCTGGATGCGGCCAGGATCCCGTACGTTTATCTGGACGGCAGGACGACCGATCGCAAGTCTGTGGTGGACCGTTTTCAGTCCGATCCGGATATCCCGTTCTTTCTGATCAGCCTCAAGGCCGGCGGGGTCGGTCTGAACCTGACGGCGGCGGATTATGTCATCCACGTCGACCCCTGGTGGAACCCGGCAGTCGAGACCCAGGCCGCTGACCGTACGCACCGGATCGGACAGGAAAAACCGGTTTTCGTCTACAAACTGATCACCCGCGATACCGTTGAAGAGAAAATCCTGCGTCTCCAGGAGCACAAGAAGGCACTTGTCGAACAGCTGATCACCACCGAGACATCGATCTTCAAAGACCTGACGAAGGAGGGCGTGCGCGAGCTGTTCAGCTGACCTTGCGACGCGCAAAGTACAATACTTATTGCACCCTGCACCCTGCACCCTGCACCCTGCACCCTGCACCCTGCACCTTGCACCTTGCCCGTCCCCCGTCCCCCGTCCCCCGTCACTCCTCGACCTCCCCCCCGATTTTTCCAGTACACTCTCCGCATGACCGAAATTTCACCGGGGGCCATCATACTCGTCGCCGTTCTGCCGGGGCCGCGCGATCTTGAGATCGCCAGGTTGTTGGGCTGGTATCGGATCCCGCTTCGGACGGCGCCCAAGCTGCTCGGCGTCGACTACCTGGCGTTCTACCAGCCCGGGTCGTTTGGGGACCAGGGTGGGCAGATCGCCTATCTCGCCCCCGTGATCGGTCATGAACTGGTGACCCGCGCCGAGCTTTTGCACCAGGAACCGGATCATCCGCGCGCCCAGGAGGAATATTTCAAACTCCAGCTGGGCTCCTTGATCCCGCTTCGCAGGCCGATCCGGGCCGGCAGTTGGAAACGGTTTGCCTTTTTTTACACCACCGGAGAATACCTGCGCGCTTCGGAAACGATCGGCGATCTCATCGTTCGATCGGACGACCGCAGGGAGGTCTGGACGGCCCTACGCGAGCGTGCCATTGCCGGCAGCGTCTATTTCCCGGCAGACTGGCCCCCCGAACCGGCCCCCGATCTTTTGGAAGCGCTGCTCGAACTCGTCGAGACGCCGCATCAGTTGTAAGTCGGAAAATTGGAAATCAAACAGCCTGCCCGGATTTGCCGGGCAGGCTGTTTGATTTCCATCATTTTGCACAACAATTTTTGAGCCTTCCCGATTTACAATAGGTACATGGTGAACGGGAAAATTGATCGTTGTCGGCGGGGAAGGCTTTCGTGAGCGGGCGGATCCTGTTTGCCAACGGGGTTCTCGTCTCGGACCGCGGCAGCGGCCGGGCCGACTTATTGGTCGAGGGGGAACAGATCGCAGGCGTTGGGCCGGATCTTGACCGGGAAGGGGCGGACGTCGTCGACTGTGCCGGCCGGTTGGTTCTCCCGGGCGGGGTGGATCCGCACACCCATTTTGACCTGCCGATGTTCGGCACCGTTTCGTCGGATGACCATTACACCGGGCACAAGGCCGCCGCCTTTGGTGGGACGACGACCGTTCTGGATTTCGTCCCGCAGGATGCCGGGACGTTGGCGGCGAATATCACGGGCTGGCGGGCGAAGGCGGAGAAAGCGGCGATCGATTACGGGTTCCACATGAACGTGACGCGGTTTGACGCGCAAATTGCGAAAGAACTTGTGTCGCTTCCGGAAATGGGGATCACGACGGTCAAAGTATTTATGGCGTACAACGGGCGGCTGCGCCTGGGGGACGGGGAGATCTTCCGGGTAATGCGCATAGCCAATGAGCTGGGGATGCTCGTCATGCTCCACGCCGAAAACGGTGATGTGATCGAGGTCCTGACCGAGGAAGCCCGGGCGCACGGCCGGACCGGTCCGGAATGGCACGCCCGGACGCGCCCGGCCTGGGGAGCGGTTGATGCGGTGCTGCGCGGCTGCGCGCTTGCCGCCCAATCGGGCGCGCGGCTGTACATCGTCCACATGAACACGGCCGGTGAGGTCGATATGCTGGCATACGCCCGCGATCACGGTGTCCACGCAATGGGAGAGACCTGCCCGCAATACCTGCTGTTCACCGACGCCGAGCTGGAAGGTCCGAACGCGGCGGCCTGGGTCTGCTCGCCGCCGCTGCGCAAAGCCGGGGATAACGATCGGCTCTGGCAAGGGCTGCAGTCCGGCGCGCTCCAGGTCGTCGGCACGGACCACTGCCCGTTTTTTCTGGACGGTTCACGCCCGATTGAATACGAGGGGCAGGCCGTTCGCATCCCGGGCAAGGAACTCGGCCGGTCGGATTTCACCAGGATTCCGAACGGGGTCCCGGCGGTTGGTGATCGGATGGTCGTGCTCTGGACCTGCGGGGTTCGGGCCGGGTTGATTTCGCCGGAGCAGTTTGTTGCCCTGACCAGCGCCAACCCCGCGCGCATTTTCGGCCTCTATCCCCGGAAAGGCGCCCTGGAGCCCGGCTCGGATGCGGATATCGTAGTCTGGGACCCGGATAAAAGCATGCGTTACGGACTGGCTGCGGCCCACCACCGGACGGATTACAATCTCTTCGAAGGCTGGGAGCTTACCGGCTGCCCGGAGAAGGTCTACCTGCGTGGCAATCTGATTGTCGATGACGGTCGTTGGCTTGGCGCGGCGGGAATGGGGCGTTACCAGCTGCGCGGCCTGGGAGAGACGCTGTGATGGGAATTGTTCTGCACCGGCTGAACAATCGCTTGCCAGGGCGGCACCATTCCCCGGTCCGGTCCGCCCTCCTTGGCCTGCTCTGGACATCGTTGGCGGGCTGTATCCCGGCTCAGACCGAGACCGCGACGCCTGTATCTATCTCGTCGCCGGCCGCGACCGTCACGCCGTTTCTCTTCCCCTCGACCTTTACGCCGGGTCCGACCGGTCAACCCACGGGCACGCACACCCCCGGACCCAGCCGGACCCCGGTCCCAACCGTCACGCTCGGTCCAACGCTTGAACCATCTCCGACACCGCTGGTTGAGATCCTGACGGCCACCTCCGGCGATTCTCCGCTCGTATCTGCGCGTCTCCTGTTCGTCGCCGGGGGCCAGGTGCGTATCTGGGATTCGGGCACGGGTGAGATCCTGCCGGTCGGCTCGGAAGCGCTGCCCGGCGATTTCGACCGGATCAGTTTATCCACGGGCGGGAGCTATTTTGCAGGAACCTTCCGGGCCGAAAACCGGATCTTTATCACCGTTTACAATCGCATCACCGGCGAGATCGTCCGAATGATCGAGCCGGACGGCGATGAGCTGTTCGATCTGGCGCTCTCGCCGAACGGTCTCCGCCTGGCGTTTATCACGAGCGTTGAGGTGATCCCACCTCAGCCGACCGCGACGCCGCAGGCCACCGGTACCGGGACCGCCACGCCGGAGACCGGAGAAACTCCCACCCCCACGGCCTCGCCGGTTCCGGCCGAGTCCAACGGGTCCAAAGCGACGCGATCGATCTTTCTCGTCGACCTGACCGGCAGCGCTCCGCCGGAGTTTATGGGTGTTTGCGACGGGCTTTGCACCCGGATCACATGGGCCCCCGGGAGCGATTTTATCATCTGGGGCCAGTCGGACGGTCTCTGGGGAGTTGCGGCGGCCGCCTCGGCGGAGCCGGAACTGCTGCTCGAACCCTTCGTCGAAGGCGTCTCGGCCGGTTTGCAGACCACCGGAAGCTTTCTCCCGATTTCCGTCTCTCCATCGGGCCGGTTTATCCTGGTGCGTAAAGGGATCACGACCGGTTCTATCCTGGCCGTATTGGACAGGAATTCCGGTCGGAGCGAGAACCTCCCCGGAACCGGCGTGTACACCGGAGACGGGACCGCCTTGACCTGGCTCCCCGGCGATGCCCTGTTGATCGCAAGACCGGGAATCGTCGGGCTGGATATCCTCCCGGCAGCTGAAATCTGGGCGCTGACCCCCGGAAACCCGGACAGCCTGTTTGCGATATCGGCCGAGTTCATACTTTCCGCAAACCACGACGTTCGCCCAGGCGCCCCGGTCGCGCTGCCGGATGGGCGGATCGGGCTCAGCCTCGTTAATCTGCGCGACGGGAACGATGCCGATGTAAACGGTTTGTATTTGCTTGATCCGAACAGCGGTGCGCTCGAACGGGTCAATTTCTTACCGCTTGTCCTGGTGGAAGAACTGGTCTGGTTGCCGGATCTCTCGGGGGCGATCGTGTTTTCAGATAGTCGGCTCCTGTACGTCCCCGCGGGCTTTGGCCCGGTCTATTCGATGAGGCTTCTGCTGGGGACCGGTGCCTGCTGCTTCAAATGGATTCCCTGATCCCCGCCGCGCTGCTGCTTGCCATCGCGGCGGCGTCCGTCGGACTCGTGGTTTTGATGCGGGTCGGGATACGTGTCGCCCTGATCTGGGCGGCGGCTGCGGCGGCTGCCATGGGCATCTGGGTTTACTACGTGTCGCTGGCGAGCCGCCTTCCGCTATGGACCATGTGGACGGTCTGGCAGGCGATCCCGGGGTTCGAGGTCGAGGCGCCGTGGCTGTCGATCGACAGCTTCACCTGGCCGGTTGGTGCGGCCTTTCTCACCCTGACGAGCGTCTTAATTCTGACTTCGTTGTCCCGCCTGGGTGATCATGGCTGGCGGCACCTGGTATGGATCTTCATCTTCGCCGCGCTGGGGCTTTTCTGCGTGATTGCCGGAACGCTCCCGGCAGTAATGATCGCCTGGGCGGCGCTGGACGTGATAACGATCATCTTTCTGGTGAAAGAAGTCTCTGCCGGCGACGCGATGAAGCAGGAGCTTCCGACTCTGGCCCTGAACTTCCTCGGGATCGCTACCCTCGGTTTTGCCCTTTCAGCATGGGGGGAGACGCCTTTGGATCTGGCGGAGATCCCAGCGGAAAGCGCCGGTATCGTATTGCTTGCCGTGGGAATGCGTGGGGCGGCGGTTGCACGGCGACCGATGATCGGCGATCCAGGCGGAGCCGGACCGGGGCTTGGATTTCTGATCATCGCCGTACAGGCCGCCGCCGGCATCTCCGTCCTGGCCCGCGCGGCGGCTTCAGGCGCAGGCGGTATCACACCGTTCCTTCTCCTATTGATTTCTGCCGCTGTAGGGCTCAATTCGGCGCTGCGCTGGTTGAGGGAGGGAGATCGGCAGGCGCGCCTTCCATTCTGGATGGGCGGTATGTTCTCCCTGGCTGTTGCGGCCGCTGCGCTGGAGCTGCCGGGAGCGGTATCCGCGGCGGGTGCGGTGCTTTTGCTATGCGGCGGGTTGGTCTCAGCTGCCGGAAACGGTGTGATGCGCTACCGCTGGCTGGTCTTTCTCGCGGCGGGTCTGGGTTCCGGAGTCCCTTTTTCGCCTACGTGGGAGATCGCAGGGTTAGTCTGGGGGCCACCCTGGTTCTGGACCCTTGTCTTCTCGATCGTATACAGCGGGCTTCTGGCCGGTTTGGTACTGGATAATCAGGAGAGTGAGGACCGGGCGTTATCAATCGTGCCCGGGGTTCGATCGGTCCATACCACCGGGCTTATCCTTCTGGCAGCAGGCCTCGTCATCGCCGGCTGGGGGGCAATGCTCTCGTCCGGTCGGGATCCGGAAAACTGGTGGGGCGGCGGGTTGGTCATCCTGTTTGTGTATGGCTGGTTCCGGTTGAAGTCGGTGAACACCCGCGTGCTCCCGGGGTTTTTTCGGGATCGACGAATCGGGCTGCCATACCGGTGGCTGCACCGGCCCTGGCGGCGCGGTGCGACGGCTGCCGGGTTTGTTTTGACCATCCTTGCACGGCTGCTGGAAGGCGAGGCAGCGATGCTCTGGGCGCTCGTGCTCCTTTCTTTGATCGTTTCGTTTTTCGTCCAATTGGGTCTCGGAGCATAGGATGCCGTTCGCCGTGTTCGGGATGCTGCTGGGTATCGCCGGCGCGATTGCCCTTTTCACAAGCCGCAGCTGGCTTCGTTGTCTCGCAGCCCAGGGCGTAGTGTACCTGGGGGTTTTTCTGGTCCTGCTCGAGCAGTCCGCGGCAGGTTCCAACCCGGCCGAGCTTGCGGCGATCCGTCTGGTTGGCGGCTGGATGGCGCTTGCCGTACTCGGTGCGACATCCTCACGGGGAGCGAGGGAAACGGTCGAAGAGGATGCCGGCTTTATTTTCCGTATTTTTCTGTTCTGTCTGATCTTTCTGGTCAGCTGGTCCATTTCCGGCGGGACGATGCAATGGATCCCCGGAGCAGCTTATGAAGGCGCCGTGACCGGCGCGCTCCTGCTGTTTTGTGGTTTGATCCGCACAGGTCTCGTCCGGGGACCGATGCAGGTGGTCCTCAGCCTGCTATCGGCCTTCTCCGGTTTCGAATTGCTATTTTCGGCGATCGACGCGTCCGCTTTGATGGCCGCGATGCTGGCCGTATCCAACCTGGGGCTCGCCATGGTCGGCGCATATCTTGGTACGCACATCGATCCGGCAGGGATCGAAAATACCGGATGACGGCGCCGCTCATCTGGATCGGACTGCCGGCGGTCATGGGTTTCTTGCTGGTTGGAGTAAGGAACCGGTATCCATGGTCCCCGGCGGTCGGGCTCGCGACCGCGGCGGGTTTGGCGCTGCTGGGTCTTTTCTTACCGCTCGATGAGGTCCTGCCGGTCGGTCCCTTTCGCCTGCTGATCGCTTCCGGTCAGATCGTACTCGGGCGGGCATTCGTCATCGGTCCGTCCCTGCTCCGGATCATCGGCGCTTCCTACGGCGCGTTGACTCTTTGGGGACTCGTCGCCCTGGTTTTGAAGTCGAACCGGGTGTTCATCCCGGGCAGTTTACTGGCGACCGCGTTGCTATGTGCCGGTCTGGCGGTGCAGCTCTGGCAGTTCGCCGGGATATTCATCCTCCTGGCGGTCCTCGTGCTGGTTCCGGTGCTTTCCCCGGCGGGATCTACTCGGGGCGGCGGGGTTTTGAAGTTCGTCGCCTTTCAGGCGATCGGAGTTCCGTTCCTGATTGCAGCCGGAACGCTGATGGAAGGTTTCGAGTCGATTCCACCTGGTCTGGCTCTCACGCTTCGCCCCGGGATCTTCCTGGGTTTAAGCTTCGTTTTCCTTCTGGCGATCTTTCCGTTTCACGGCTGGATACCGGCGCTGATTACGGATGAGGATCCGTTTTTGTCGAGCTTCATCCTGGTGCTGCTGCCCGGATTTATTGGAGTTCTCGGGTTGCAGTTGATCGATCGCTACCTGTTCCTGCGGGGCTCCGCCGAATTCTTTGCGCTTGCCCGGGCGGTGGGAATGCTCAGCGTTGTCGCCGGGAGCAGCCTGGTCCTCGTCCAGCGGCAGGCAGGACGCGTCCTGGGTTATGCGGCCTCGATCGAGACGGGGATGCTGCTGCTCGCGATCGGCGCGGGTCCGGGTGGTGGCCCACGCCTGCTTTTTCCAATTCTCGCCGTCCGCAGCGCCTCGTTCCTGCTCTGGTCGGCCGGGCTGGCGGCGCTATCGAAGGAGGGTAATTCGCTCCATTTTTCTGATCTCCGCGGAACCTTGCGAAGTCATCCGGTAAGCAGTGCAGCCGTGCTGGTTGGGGTGTTCTCGACCGCCGGGTTCCCGCTGTTTGCCGGGTTCCCGGTGAAACTGAACCTGGCGGCGATACTCGCACCGCTCGAGCCGACAGCTGTGTTTGCGACCTGGCTGGGCATGGCGGGGATGGCGATTGCCGGTGCGTTGACCCTGGCGGCCATGGCTGCCCCGGCTGCCGGCGTTGCCGGGCCGGATGATCCGCCTGATCCCCCGCCGATCGCTGACCCGGTCCCTCGCAAGCGACTGCTTCCGATTTTGCTCGCCACCGGCTGTCTTCTCCTCCTCTTTTTCGGTTTATTTCCCGGCTGGATTGAGTGGCTCTCTGCCACAATGTCGCCTGCTTTCGCCAATCTCATGCGGTAGGAAGGGCGTTCTCCACGCCCCCCATTTTTGCCGTTTTCCGCGCCTTTGAGAACGCTATGATGCGGTAGTTGGGAGGCGCTGTGCGATCGTCGCCCGCATGCTATAATTCCCTCGTTAACCGGCAGGACGGGGAACCGGTGGATACCGTCCGGTCCAAACGAGCGACCGGTTCTTCCCAGAACGGAGCAACCTCATGGCAGATTCACAAATCCAGAAACGCATGGATTGGCTCGATGAAGAGCGGCGCAAGGACAAAACCGAGATCGCCTCGCTCGACGAGCGCGTTAAAAACCTCGAGAACAGCTTGAACGTGGCCAATAAACTGGTGCAGGAGCTTTCGGGGGAGCTGACGCATGTCCGCACCGTCATCGCGAAAATCGACACTTTCGAGGACTCCCTGACCCAACTGCGGACGGAAACCAGGCGGGCGAACGAGGAGATGGAGAAAATTCGCAAGGACCGGGAGAGCGAGCTCGAAGATTTACGCAAAATCCAGTTCGATTCCGTCCACAAACAGCTGAACGACCTCCGCAAAGAACTGGAAGTCTTTCCGGCTATTCACGATAAACTGGCTGCCCGCAGCGATGAAGATGCCCGCTTGAATCGCAAAATCGACGAACTCAAAGTCACTCTTTCCGAAGTCGCACGCGATGACGAAGACGTTACCCGCTCCATCCGGCTGATGGAAGAAGCCCGCCGCCGCGATGAAAAACGCCTCACCGATCTTCAAGGGGAGGCCCTGGCGCTCAGGAAAAGAGCCGACGAACAGCGCGGCAAAGTGGACCTGGCAGTCGATAGCCTGCGCAAGGTAGAGAACCGGGTCGCCGAGATCTCGACCGTTGAAGCCGAGCGCCGGGAAGCTTACAACCAGTTCGTCGAGAAACAGACGCTGGCGCAGGTGGATCGCGACCGTAAATGGAACGAGTGGCAGTCCCGGTTCGAAACGATCGAAAAGCAAGCCATGGAGTTCGAGTCCCGTGTCCAGGAGCTGCACACCACCCAGCGCGATGTGCGGAAGGCCAAAGATACGGTCGAAAGCATCGCGGAGAAAGTCGAACGCCGGATCAGCGAGATCACCGAACTGCAGCGCTTGGCAGAGGACCGCTTCCGGCAAGAATGGACGACCTTCAAAGCGGACGACCAGAAGCGTTGGACAAATTACACCCTGACCCAGGAAGAGCAGGTCCGTGAAGCCAGCCGCACCCAAACCCGGATGACCGAGCGTCTGACGTCCATCGAGGACCGGATCCAGCACGCTGAAGACGTGGTCGACCAGATCACAGAGCAGACCGAGCTGCGGCTTCAGCGTCTCCTGGCCGTCGTCCGAGAATGGACCGCCGAATACGAACAGGTCTTTGGCGCCAATTCACGCTGATCCATGCGGGTAATCGGCACTGCCGGCCACGTCGACCACGGAAAATCCACCCTCGTCCAGGCCCTGACCGGGACCCACCCGGACCGGCTGAAGGAGGAGCGCGAACGCGAGATGACGATCGATCTCGGGTTTGCGTTTTTTGATTTACCGGACGGCGAGGAGGTCGGGATCGTGGATGTCCCCGGGCATCGGGACTTTATCGAAAACATGCTCGCCGGGGTCGGCGGTATCGATGCGGCGCTTTTTGTCGTCGCGGCGGACGAGGGGGTCATGCCGCAGACCCGCGAGCATCTCGCCATCCTCGATCTGCTGCAGATCCCGGGCGGCCTGATCGCACTCACCAAAACGGACCTGGTTCGCGACCCGGAATGGCTGGACCTGGTCGAGGAGGAACTTCGGACGGCGTTCCGCGAAACGGTGCTGGCTCGCGCCCCGATCCGGCGCGTTTCCGCCCGGACCGGGGCCGGCATGCCTGAGTTCGTTTCAGCGCTCGCGGAAATCCTGTCCGAACGACCGAGACGTCCCGATCTGGGCCTGCCGCGACTACCGGTCGACCGGGCCTTCACAATCGCCGGTTTCGGCACGGTGGTGACCGGCACGCTGGTGGACGGCCACCTGCGCGTCGGTGACGAGGTCGAGATCATGCCCGCCGGACTGCGCGCCCGAATCCGAGGCCTGCAGAGCCACAACGAGAGCGAGGAATCGATCGCGCCGGGCAGCCGGGCAGCCGTGAACCTGTCAGGGGTCCGGTTAGAGCAGGCGCCACGCGGCAGCTGGCTCGTGCGCCCGGGGACTTACACCGCCACGCGCCGGCTGGATGTCGAACTCAAATTGCTGCCCGAAGCGGCCAGGCCGCTCAAACACAACACCCAGGTCAAGTTCTTTACCGGAGCGGCGGAGGTCGTGGCCCGCACCCGCGTGCTGGGCGTCGAACAGATTGACCCGGGCTCCACCGGTTGGCTCCAGCTCGAGCTGGCCGAACCGGTGATCGCCCGCCGCGGCGACCGGTTCATCCTGCGCCGCCCGTCGCCCGCCGAGACGATCGGCGGCGGGGCGGTCCTGGACCCTGCCCCCAAATTCCGGCACCGGCGTTTCAATGCGCGGCTGATCGCACGGCTGGAATCGCTGTCCGGCGGTTCCTCGGCCCAGGTCGCCGCCGAGGCGCTGCGAAGCCGCGGCGAAGCCCGCCTGGATCAAATGCGGGCTGCGGCGTCACTCGATGCAGCCGAGTTCGAGCCGGTCCTCCGGGGGCTGATCGAGCATGGGGAGGTCATCGTCCTCTCCGGTGATCCTGCGAACCTGACCGGTGAGACCCTGTTGGCGAGCCGAGAACGCTGGCAGGACCTGTCCGGGAAGATCCTGACGGCGCTGGAAAGCTTCCATGGCGGCTACCCGCTGCGGACCGGGATGCCGCGCGAGGAACTGCGGTCGCGGCTGCGGATCGAAGTCGGACTGTTCAATGCCGCCGTAAATTCGCTCGCGGGATCAGGTGAGATCATGGCGGCCGGTTCGACATTGGCCCGGGCGGGTTTCTCCGTCCGGTTCTCATCGGAACAGGCCCGGCGGGCCGAAGCGCTCGATCACCGTCTCGCCGCCGATCGTTTCTCGCCGCCGGTGCTTGCCGAGCTCAAGGCTGAGGTGGGAGACGACCTGGTGGGAGCGCTGATCGACCGCGGCGACCTGGTCCTGGTCGAACGGGAGATGGCGTTTCGAAAAGCGGATTATGAGGAGATGGTCGCCGCCGTCCGGGAGATGATCGCCGACGCCGGTGCGCTGACCGTGGCCGGGTTCCGCGACCGGTTCGGGACCAGCCGGAAATACGCCCTTGCCGTCCTGGAGCATTTCGACGCGATCGGCCTTACAGTTCGGGATGGGGATGTCCGGCGCCTGAAAACCTGATATAGGGGCGGCCTTTGCGGTCACAAGGGCGGGCGGCGACACGAGCGGTGACAAGGGCGGCCCCTACAGCACCCAACGGCCTGCGACCATTGTGCGGACCGGTCTTAAATCTTTGATCTCCTCCGGCTCGATCGAAAAAATGTCCCGATCCATGACGATCAGATCGGCCGCATAGCCGGGTTTCAATTTCCCGAGGTGGTTTTCTGTTCCGCAGGCGTAGGCAGCGCCGGATGTAAATCCATGGAGCGCTTCTTCGAGTGCGAGGCGTTGGGCGGGATACCAGCCGTCCGGCCCGGGCTCGCCGTCCGACCTGCGACGCGTCACTGCGGCGTGGAGGCCGTGGAAAGGATTGGGGGATTCGACGGGGGCGTCGGAGCCGAAGGCCACTCGCGTCCCCAATTCCAACAACGTCCGCCAGGCGTAGGCAAATTCAGATCGTTCGCCCCAGAACTTATCGGCGGCGCGCATGTCGCTGGTGGCGTGGATCGGCTGCATGGAGGCGATCACGTCCAGCTCGGCCAGCCGTCCGAGATCGTCCGGGTGGAG
>DATKDL010000027.1:0-89773 GCA_035512695.1 Anaerolineales bacterium
GCCCTGTATATCCGCACCTCTTTATTTTTGATCGGTTATTATTCGATGATCACCGGCGTGTCGCTGTACCAGGTCGTCGTCATCACGCCGTCGAAAATATCGGCGGAGATGTAGTAGGTGGCGGGGGAAATACCGTTCGTGTCGATTGTGTAAACGAGCGACCCGTCAAAGAAGTTGAGCTCCGTGTTCGCCGGGGCGCCGGCCCGGGTGGCGAGTGGAATAAAGATTTCAAATGGACCGTTTTGTGGGTTCAAAATCTGCCCTGAAAGCTGCGGTGCCGAGATCCGTCCGTTGTTGGGGTTCGTGTCAGAGTCGAGATACATCGAAACAACGGCCTCCGGTGCGTTCGGCAGGGTGTAATAGACTTTGAGACCCTGTCCCTGCTGCACCGATTCGATCGAGGTCAGGGTCACGAAATCCAGGTGGAAAGTCGTGTTCCCAGGCGTTTCGACCGGGTCGAACCGGAAACCGGTGGGGAAACCTGACCAGCAGTTCGGGCCGATTTGGGTCGGGCAGCTTTCGATCAGGGCCTTTGAAAGATCGATGGTATAGGTGTGCCAGCCTTCGTACAGGACCAGGTCCTGGGTCGTCACCGCGTCGACACCTTCTCCCGCAAACCACCAGAGAAACCGCTGCACCCAGCCGGTACCGGCGCTGCCTGTGCCGTCCACCTTCATTCTGAACGTCGCGTAGCGATATTTGGCGGCGTCGATCGGTGGACCGACCTTCAGGGTCAACCGCGGATCCCAATCTGTTGTGACGCCGGTGAGGATCCCGTTGGAAAAAACCATGTTCGCGATTTGCACCGACGCCTTGATGTCCCCTGAGTTGCTCATCCCCCAGGGATCGTTCAGGACCGTGCTGGCGTAATCCAGCCCGCTGTAACCGCTCGGACCCTGGAACGCGAGGATCGGGGCGCGGTGGATGGTCAGGGGGGTGGCTGAGCAAGCGATCTCCCCGTTGATATCTTTAAGGTAAACCTGGTAGTCACCGGGTTCGAACGATTCAGGAATCGGCAGCGGATAGGCCGCCGAGTAACCCGGCTGCAGCTGTGCGCCCCACTGGAAGGTCCCTGAGCCGGACGGGTTGGCGGAGGTCCCGACCAGGATCCCATCCGATCCGCAGGCCTGTTGGCTGAGATAGAATTTGAGTTCCCCGACCGGAGCGCCTTCCCAGGAAAGCGGTACGGTATTGGACGTGTCGATCGAGGTCAGGCGGACCCAATCGATCCGCATGGACTTGCCACCCTTGTTGAGCGGATCGATGCGGAAGGTCGTGATCATATTGGGGTCGTTGTTCCAGCTGCCGTGGACCCATGAGGAAGGCTTGGAAAGGTCGATCGTCATCAGCTCGCAGTCGCCGTTATTCTCGAAAAGCTTCTGCTGCTTGAGAAAGACATAAGCAGTGCTGCCGTTTGCCGGTTCTTCGAAGTTGGAACGGTCGTACATCCAGTAGACTTTCGCCGCCCAGTCCTCATCCAGGCCGTTCGTGGAGCTCGGAGCGGTGTCCAGGCACATGTAGTAGGAAAGCAATTTGTATCGACTGGCGTCGATCGGCCGGGTATCGCCCATCCGGAGCACGGATTGCGTGGTTGGGATCCCCGGCCAGTGCAGGTAGAGAACCGGGTCGTTGTTGGTGGAGAGGAGCTTCCATTGACCATCGCCGGTTACTTCGAAACTGGGGCGGTCGAAGTTTTTGATGACCGTGAAGTAATCAGGGTAAGGCTCCGATTGCATATTCCAGGGCTGGCCGAGGACTTTGGTGGCAAAGTCATCTCCTTCCGGGACAACGGTGCGGCCGAGGGTCAGGGTGGCGGGTGAGGAGGCGTAGCCGGCGCTGGGGGGTAAAAGAGCCATCCCGGCGGTCAGGGCGAGGACTGCACCTGCGATCGAGAGGATGATTCTGGTTTTCATTTTGCATCTCCTGATTGAGACGCAAAAGGCCTGGTCATCAGCCAGGCCCGCAGAATCATGCTCTTATGGAGTCGCTTCGGCGGCCTGGCAATCATGGCGAGTTGCCTCGCTTTAGATCCATGGCTTTGCGTCCCCGGCTTTCGCCGGGTTTGCCGTTATCGGCGTTCTTTGTAGCTACTCAGATAGCTGCTGAGAATTCGGGAAAGATGATGGCCTTGCGGTGGTCCCCCACCGCAGGCCCCCTTCTTTCAGTGAATTTAGCAGTAGCTTGATTACTTCATCTCTAATATAATAACCGATCGGAAACCAATTGAAAATCACTAATAAGTACTGCCATATGAAAATTTCTAAATGTAAGGGTACACTCCGAAAACGACGGCCGGATGATAAGGGTCCCCGACTCGGTTCGGATGTGTTCGAGGTCCCGGTCCGCCGGCCGATCAGGCTCGGTGGACTTCCCGCGCCGAACGCAAACCGGATTCAATCGCCCCCTGGATCCAGGCGTGACTGAGCGAGGCGTGCTCCCCGGCGAAATGAATGCGCCCTTCCGGTGCGATGATGTGATCGTGCAGTTGGGTTTGCTGCCCGGGGTCGAACAGGGCGAAAGCACCGCCGGCGAACTCGTCGTCGTGCCACATCCAGGAGGCCCCGACTTCAAACTCTTCCAGGATCTGCGGGTGGATCTGGGCGACGTTTTCGATCGCCTGGGAGAGCCGGTCATGCTCCGTGAGCGACCCCCAGCGCTGGGCGTCCTCCGACCAGGTGTAGCTGGCGAGCAGGACGCCTCGGCCGGTCTCGCGGCCGTGTTCAGGGTAGTAGAGGTTGCGCACCGCCAGGTCGGTCGTCGTCCCACCGCCGGTGATGTCTTCGTCCTGCTCCCAGAACCGCCGGCGGCACTGCAGGAAGATCTTGGCGGAGGCGTCATATTTGAGCTGGCGGATGGCGCGCTGCTTGGCGCGCGTGAACGGCTTGAGCACTTCGACGTGGCGCAGCACCGGGAAGGGGACCGTCAGGATGGCCCGATCGCCGGTGATCGACCGGCGGCCGGCCAGGGTCTGGTAATGAACGGTGACCGAAGCGGGGTCCTGATCGATCGCCGTCATCTTCGCACCGAAACGGATCCGATCGCACAGGGCGGGCATGAAGGCGCGCGGCAGGCTGTCGGTCCCCTGGGTCAAATAGACCATGTTGGTGTAATACCCGCCGGCCTCTTCGCGCAGGAGCTCGAGGAACGACGAGTTCATCAGCGATTCCTGGTTGAACAGCAGCCCGAACATCTCGATCGCGCCTTCGGACCAGCCGTTGACGTCCTCCAGGAACTCGCGCACCGAGTACTGGTCATAATATGCATAGACATCAGCCCAGCCCCCGCGCTCGATCATATCGGTAACCGGTCTCAGCGCTTCATCCCACAACTGTGCAGCCGTCTTACCGCTTTCATTTAAGGACACATCAAACGGGAGCAGGTGCGGATTCGCCGCCACTTCCGCCATCCGCCTTTTGACCCCATCGAAATGGACGAAGTTGTTCGGGTTTCCCATCGTGAAATCGGCGGTCGGGAGGCCGAACTTTTCGATATAGGCCATGGTGAGCGCGTGGGCGCGTGGGATCCGCATCGCGCCCGCCTCTGCGTGCAGACCATGTGTAAACGGCTCTCGCATCGTGTAGATCCGCCCGCCCACTCGCTGCTGCGCCTCCAGCACGATCGGGTCATGCCCCGCTTTCAGCAGCAAATCGGCCGCCACCAGCCCGGCCATCCCGGCGCCGACGATGATGACCTTCTGCGGCGCCCCGGTGTGCGGCAGCCCCCCCTGGATCAGGGCGAGATCATCGCCCAAAGACATCGCGTTCATGAATTTACCTCTCTACCAGGAAATTAAATCAGAATTGAACTATAACACGCGGAGAATCGTAGGAGCACACCGGGCTACAATTTGCACCCAGTTCAATCATTACGCGTATAATCCTTCAGCCAACCAGCCAACCAGCCAACCAGCCAACCAGGCCCCATGCCCACCCGCGGACTCCGAGGCGCCGTCCAGGCGACGGCCGACACACCTGAAGCGATTTACACCGCGGCGCGCGATTTGCTGACCGCGATCTACGCTCGCAACCCGAGCCTGGCGGCGGACGATATCGCCAGCATCTTTTTCACGATGACCTCCGATCTGACCTCGGCCTATCCGGCCCTGGCGGCCCGGCAGCTCGGCTGGGTGGATACGCCCTTGCTTTGCGCCGTGGAGATCGATGTGCCGGGCGGGTTGGAGCGGGTTATCCGCGTCCTGCTGCACTGGAATACCGGCCGCTCACAGACCGAAATCCACCACGTATATCTTGGCGCCGCCGCCGCCCTCCGGCCCGATCTGAATATCGATCGCGAGGGGGATCCCTGACGGATCCGGCCGGGCTGGCCGGCAGGACGGTCGCCTTTGCCGGCCTCGGTCTGATGGGAGGCTCCCTGGCGCTCGCGCTGCGCGACCGCTGCAAACGCCTGCTCGCAGTGGACCCGGATGTCGGGGTCCGGAAGCTGGCAATCGAGCGGGGCGTCGTCGACGTGATTGCCGCATCACCGGAGGACTTGCTTGCAGAAGCAGACCTCGTCATCCTGGCGGCACCCGTTGTCCAGTGCCTGAGGCTGATCGAGCGTCTCCCCGATCTGCACCCAGGGGCCCCGGTCGTGATGGACCTGGCGTCCACCAAGGTCGAGATCGTCCGGGCGCTCGAACGGCTTCCGGACCGGTTCGACCTGCTCCCGGCCCACCCGATGTGCGGGAAAGAGACCGGCGGTCTGGCGAACGCAACCCCCGAATTGTTTTCCGGCGCGGTCCTGGTCTTCACCCCCCTCGAACGCACCAGCCCCGCCGCGCTCGATCTCGGCGAGGAGATCGCGGCGGTGGTGCGATCGACCCCGCTCCGGATGTCCCCTGAATTGCACGATGCCTGGGTCGCCTCGACGAGCCATCTCCCATACCTGCTCGCGGCCGCCCTCGCAGCCGCCACGCCGGAAGACGTGCGCGCCCTGATCGGGCCCGGTTTTCGCAGCACGGTCCGGTTGGCCGGGAGCGATCCCGACATGATGGCCGATGTCCTGCTGACCAACCGGACCGAAGTGCGGGCGGCGCTTGCCGGGTTGAAATCGGAACTGGTTGTCCTCGAACAGATCCTGGCGGACGGGGACGGGGACCTGATCCGGCAAGCGCTCGAGGCCGCCCGGCGAAAATACAACCGGCTCCTCTTTCCGGGTACAGATCGGGACGCGTGAAATCCCGGTAAAAAACCAGCCGTGCGAACGGCCGAAGCCTGCTCGCACGCCTGGTTTTTGCCGGAATTTCAACGGCGGCTCAAATCGCTACTGTGGATCTAAAAATTTTCCAGCATGACGCCCAGGGCCAGGATGACAAAACCGATGATCACCAGCCAGGGGGCAAAGTCGCTGATCGCAGACAGCTGGATGAACGTCCCGAGCACTCCGAGGACGCCCACCACCATTGCGAGGTAGAACGTTGTATTTTTCGGTGCAGACAGATTCATCACATCCTCCGTTTGGGTCCAGCCTTAGAGTTTGGGGATTTTGAGCACCATCCCGGGGATGATGCGGTTCGGATCGTCGCCGATTACGTCCTTATTCTCCTCGTAGATCACCATGTACTTGGGCTTGATGGCGGAGTTGTAGTACTTGAGCGAGATATGGCTCAGCGTTTCACCGCTGACTACCGTGTGCTCCGCCATGTACTCAGTGGCCGCCCGGGAAGCCGATCCGAGGGGGCGTGCGCCGGTTGTGCCTTTCGTCCTGGGCTGAAGGGATCGCTGGATTTTGCCCGGAACTGCCGTAGTCCGGGTCGGCGGCCGAGCGGCAGTTTTCTGCATCGGTTTGGTGCCCGGCTTGGCGGCCGGCTTGGCGGTGACCGGCGGCTTGAGCGCTTTCTTGATTTTCTCAACCGCTTTCGCTTCCTTCTTGCTGACCTTCTCGCCGAGACCTAAAAACCCTTCTCCGGCCGCGCCGGCGACAGTGTCTGCGATGCCGATCAGAAGGTCCCGGTACGGGTTCGCCTCCTCAAGGGTCAGCTTGCTTCCCAGCAGCGCGTTGATCTCCGAAATCGCCTGTTCGGCATCGGAGAGCGTGGCGTCTTTGAGCTCCTTCGCCGGTTTGCCTTTGTCCGCGAGGACTTCCCGTACGAAGCTGCTGGTCGTGGAGTATTCCTTGAGGGCGTTTTTGTAGTCTCCCGATTCTTTGGCGCGGGTCATCAGCGCCACATTCCCGTCGGCCGCGGCCAGGGCTGCCATCACCCATTCGGGACCGTCACGGATTAACTGCCATTCGGTGGAATTGAATTTGGATCTGGTCATCAGGTTTCTCCTGTTGGTCGGTTATCTGGTTTTAAGGTCCAACTGTTACGTGGATTATAATCCACTTTAAATCCATCAAATTTCATTCCTCCGGGGGAGGACTCCTTGGTCCCCACACGCTGGACGATCCCATTCCTTAACCGTCACCGCCACCAGACCGACCCGGCTGCGGATGATGTCATCTCCGCCGTGTTCCTAGAACACGGCGTCGGCAAGTTGAACGGCATTCTCCGGAGTCTTGTGGAGAACGACGGGTTCATCCCCGAACATCTCCCTTCGGCGGTGCACGACTTCCTTGAAAAAACGGCCGCCCTCCCGGAATGGGCCGACCCTGACCTGATCCTGAAGGGAGAGGATTTTTTCGACCGGCACTGGCCGCTGGTGATCACCTTTCTCTTCTGCGCCTCGCTCCCAAATGCCTACGCCGCGCATCGTGGAGCCCAGGTGCTGGCGCTGACCGCGCGGCTGGAAACCCATGTTGAGCGCCGAATCTTCGAAACCGCCCAGTTCGTCCTGGATGTGATGGCGCCGGGCGGCCTGAGCGGTTCGGGGCGCGGGATCCGCTCTGCGCAAAAGGTCCGGCTGATGCACGCCACGATCCGCCATTTGATCCTCAACGAAGAAAAATGGCGCCGGCATTGGGACATGGAATGGGGCAATCCCATCAACCAGGAGGACCTGGCCGGTACCCTGATGACCTTTTCAGTCCAGATCCTGGACGGGTTCCGCCGGTTCAACGTGCCCGTCTCCACGGATGAGCAGGAGGCCTATCTCCACGTCTGGAAAGTGATCGGGCACCAGATGGGCGTGCATCCCGACCTGCTGCCGGTCGACGTCGCGGATGGATACACCCTGGCGTACGCGATCCTCGACCACCAGAAAGGGCCCAGCGAGGCCGGCAGCGCGCTGGCGGCTGCACTGGTCCATTTCATGCGGCAGAAAATGCCCCTGCGCCTCCTTCGCGGTTTGCCCGCCACGCTCATCCGCCGCTGCGTCGATCCGGACATTGCCGATATGCTGGAAATCCCCCCGGCGGACTGGACCCGCATTCTCGTCACGCTCGGCGCCGGGACCGCCGGCATGCTGGAGCGCCTGGGTCTGCGCCGCCGCCGGGTCAACCTGCTGCTGGACTGGATCAGCACATCCGTCATCCAGGCCCTGATCGACCTGGACCGCGGCGGGGAGCGGACCCCGTTTGCGATCCCGGAAAGCCTGCGGGCGCCGATCTGAGCGAAATCGGCGAATGGGCGAATGGGCGAATCAGCTGATTCGCCCATTCGCCCATTCGCTGACTCTCACTTCCACGGAGGAACCATGGGTGATCCATTGATTCTGGCCAGCTTCATCATGGAAGCCGTCTTCTGGATCGGGGCTTATGTCCTGATCGTTCGCGGGTCGTTCCGGGAGCGGATCCACTTTATGCCCGTCGCGGCGATGTGCGGGAATATCGGCTGGGAGTTTATCCTGGGGCTGGACCTGTTTCCCCCCTGCCCGGTCTACTGGGCCGACTGCCCCGATTTCATCATGCGACCCGCCACGTTGGGCGCCGCATTGCTGGACGTCGTGATCCTGTATACGATCCTCCGCTTTGGCCGCGACCAGTTCCGCTTCCCCGCGATCCGCAAGTATTTCACCCCGCTCGTGCTCGGCGGGGTCGCCCTGGGTTTTGCGCTGAACTACGGCGTGATGAGCGAGATGTACACCCTGAACGTCTACCAGGCGCCGGTCGATGGGGTCATCCCGGAATATCTGCAGGCCGGACTTCAAGGCGGTCTCTACACCGGCTGGGGGTTGGCGCTGATGATGGGGATCCTGTTTATAGCCATGTTCTTTTCCCGCGGGGACCTGCGCGGCCAATCCTTTCTGATCGCCCTGTTCATGTTCCTTGGAAACCTGGGCGCTTACTTTTTCGACCTGACCGCCACCGGCGGCCGCCTGATCCCCCTGCTGCATTTGCTGGCCATCCCGAGTTTGGGGATCAATGTGGCTTATGTGGTGTTGTTGTACCGGAGATCGCGAGCGGAGGGGGTTAATCCCTGGAAAATTTAGAGCTGGCCTCCGCCGCCCGGCGGTGCCGGCTGCGCGCAGCGGGATCCAGACCCAGTTCCCGGCGGGCGAGTTCCAGGTGCAGCCGTCCGGCTTCGTAGGGCATCAGGTCCTCCCATTTCTCCAGCGCTCCCAACCAGGTCTTCCTCGCCCGGAGGGGCTTCCCGGAGAGATACTGCATCAGACCGGAATACAGGGCGTGCGCCGGTTTGCCGATCGGGAAGGTGCGCGCATAGCGGCCCAACGCAGCCACCACCGGGCGGACTCGGCCCGGCAGATCCGCGCCGCCCTCGCCGGCCTCCCATAAGTGGAAATACGCTTCCGCCGTCGTCAGATAGCCGGGCAGCGTGAACCAGCTCGCCTGGAACGCGCCGGCCATCAATTTTTCGGCCTCGGCGGCATTCTTCATGGCGGCCTCGACCTCGCCCCGGCGGGCGTCGAACAGGCTCCTCAAACCGTACATATTCAATGCCAGCTGCTCGTCGGTGAAAGCGCCCTCATCGATATACAAACGCGCGAGCTGGTCCAGGACGGCGAGGCAGAAATCGAGATCGCCGTGGAAAAATGCGCAGTAAGCCTGGCCAAAGAGGGCGTACCCTTCAAATCGTGCGTCCTGGATCCGGCGCGCCGCCGGGAGGAGTTCGGCGGCGGCGCTCGATCCGGCGTGGAAACTGCCTTTGATCAACTCCAGGAGCATCTGGTGCTGGCGGCCGTCGTTTTCGCGCCGTACGGATCCGAGTTGCTCTCCGGCTGCGATCAATTCGAGGGAGGCAGACCGGGCCTGGTCCCAGTCCCCTTCACCGATCCGGACGCCGGCCCAGACGACCAGGTAAAAGGCGTAGGCCCGCAGGACGTTGACCGCCTCATGTGCCCGCCGCGCGCGGCGGAAATGCGCCTCGGAAAGGCCTTTCATTCCTATGAAATAAAAGAACGGGGCTGCGCCGGCGTACGCCTCCACCAGTTCCGCCGATTCCTCCGCCAGTTCGGCCAGGTTGAGCGCCTGGAACGTAAGATAGGTTGCGCCCAGCAGTTCGCCCGAATGGTAGTAGACCTCGACCAGGCGCTGGCTGGCCCGGCTGGCTGCCAGAAGTCGATCGCGGTCGATCTCTTTTGAAGCCAGGAAAACGGTTGGAAAAAACCGGTGCAAGGTCTGGCGAGACAACCCTTTGAGGATCGAAAACACCTGGCCCGCGGGAGTCCGCGGGACCCGCACCTCGAGCAATTCCAATCCCCTTTCGATATGTGCGCGGGCGTCCCGGTAGCGGGTCCAATGTACGAAGGCCTCCCCGCACAGGAGCTCCCAACGGGCCCGCCGGCCGACCGGGTTGGGAAAGCCGGCGGCGGTGTCGCGGTCGAGCGCCTCCCGGAAAAAGCGGACCGCTTCCGCGTTGGCGAAATTCCGAAAAGCCTCCTCGCCGGCGGCTTCGAGGGTATCGATCGCCTTCTCGCCGTCATCGGTGCGAGCCCAGTGATAAGCCAGCAGCGGGTAGTGTGGGGCCAGGTTGTCCGCAAAGCGCGATTCATACCATTCCGCGGCGCGGCGATGCAGCGTCTGGCGCTGCGCGAGCGTCATCATCTGGTAGACGACCCCGTGCGTGATGCTGTGTTTGAAGATATAGCGCAGGCTGGGTTCCAGCTCTTCCGGCAGGACCAGGTTGAGCCGGTTCAAGGCCTCAAGCTGATCCGGTACGAGCTCAGGCGTGCCCCTTTCGGCCGGATGGATATCCCGCAGCGTCTGGACGGCGAAGACGCGGCCGATGACCGAGGCCGTCTTGAGTGTCAGCTGCCTGTCCCCGTCGAGCCGGTCGATGCGGCTCGTTACAACGCCCTGGACGGTGAGTGGAAAGTTCAGGTCGGCCAGGTTTGTGATGCCTTCCTCGAGCACGCAGCGCCCGTCCGCGATCCGGAGGATCCCGGTATCGCGCAGGGCATAGACGATCTCCTCGCTGAAAAACGGATGGCCCTCTGCAGCACCCATGATCATGTCGACCAGCCGCGAGGGGGCCTCCTCGACATCGAGGCGGTTCCGGATCAGCGCGGCCGTATGCTCCCGGTCCAAACTGCCGAGCACGATCAAATGGGTCTCCGGCCGGTCGAGCAGCTGCCTGAATTCCGGCGGACGCTGTTCGGATTCGAACGGACGGCCGGACAGGACCAGCATCATCCGGTCGAATTCGACCCGGGTGCGAAGGATCAATACCCAGGAAGCCGAATCCAGGTACTGGCAGTCGTCCAGTGCGATGACGGCCGGCCGGTCTCCAAGGGCGGTCTCCAGCAGACCGATCAGCAGCTGAACTGTGGAGAGCCCCCGGCCCTCGTTGTCCATCTGACGGATCGCCTCGGTCTCCGGGAAATTGAGCGTCAGGACCCGGTTAAGCAGCGGCGCCAGCGCCTCCGCCCCGGAACGCGCCAGCCGCTGCAGGACGACCTCCTGCGCCTCGGCCAGCGACATGTGCTCGCGGATCCCCAACAATCTCCGGAACACAGGCTGCCAGACAAAATAGGCCGTCGACACTTCGATCGCGCTGCCGCTGCCTTCATACACCTCGACCCCGCTCGATCGCAGCTCGGCCGCCCAGGTCTCCAGCAGGATCGACTTGCCGATCCCCGGATCCCCTTCGAGCACGACCGTCCTCGTCTGCCCTGCAACGGTATCATCGACCAGGCTGCGAAGCGCCGCGAGCTCCCTTTCCCGCCCGACCAGGTCCGAGCGGTCGCCGCTGCTCCGGGGCGTGTAGCCGCGGTAACCTTTCAATTCGAAAACTGGGATCGATTTGGACACGCCCTTGAGCGCATATTTTCCGAGCGGTTCGGTGTCGAAGCGGCCCCGAAGCCCATCCGCCACGTTCCGGGTGATCAGGATCTGTCCCGAGTCGGCCATCGACATCAGCCGTGCGGAAATGTTGACCTCGCTGCCCTGCACACCGAAGGAACGCCGCAGCCGGCTGCCGTAGGCCCCGGCGTAAACGATCCCGTTGCTGATCCCGATCCGGATGTCACGCATGAAGTCGAGCTGGGCTGGCGGAGACTGCAGATCGCAGGCGGCCCGGGCGGCGCGCAGTGAGTCGTCCTCGTGCGAAGCCGGGGCCCCGAACACGGCGTAAAGGTAGCTGCCCTTATCCCCGATCGTGATCTGTAGCGGGTAGGCCTCGTAGCGGATCAGGACGGACTGGACCCAGCGGACCAGCGAGTCCAGCTTTTGCCCGGCCGCTTCGTCCAGGTCGTAATCGATCCCGGTGAAACTGATGAACATCGCAGTGGCCGGTCGCAGATCGGCCAGGAAGCCCTGCTGCCCGGTTCGGATCCGCTCGTATACCGGCCGCAGGATGAACGGGCGGGCGACCTCCTCGGGCACGACCGGCGCCTCCGGCCACGGCGTTTCGGGTATCTCTCGGTTGAGACCGGAGACGATGCGGTAATGCTCCCCTCCATCCCCGATGCGCCACTCTGCGGTCCGGATCTCGTCGCCGAAATGCCCGATCACCTCGGCCCCCACCGCCACCTCGCTTTCCTTGAGAAGATGGTCCACGCCGGCCGACCGGGCCAGCAGCTGCCCGGCCAACGTGTCGAAGACCTGGATCGCCGGATCCCCGACCAGCAAGCGGCGGGCATCCCCGGCCGTGACCGTGATCTTGATCCCGAGCCGCACTTCCTGCCCGGACGGAGTCCGGAAGGCGCTGAGTGCGCCCACCTTCTCTCGAATCTCCAGGGCGCAGGCCGTTGCCCGGCGGGCGCCGCTCTGGAGGCCTTCCGGGATGACCGGTGGGCGGTCGTCGAACCAGCACAGGATTGCATCCCCGCTCAGGGAGATGACGCTGCCCGCATACCGGTCGACCGGGGCGATGATGGCATCGTAGAGCCGCTCAAGCCAGGCGGCCAGTTCGTCTGCACCGCGGCTCGGGCCGAGTTCGCCGGCGAGCAGCTCGGTCACGGTCGTGAAACCGCGGATGTCGGCGAAGAGGACCCCGCCGCGCGCCCGCGCCGGCAGATCGCGGCCGGATGCCAGGGCAAACCGCCGGTCGATGGAAAGATAGGGGTTGAACGGATCCATGATCGGACCGCTCCTCAGTCCCTCAGGCGTTTATCCAGCTCCATGATCTCTTCGTACGTGCCGAGATCGAGATATTCCCCTTCGTCCAGCGCCAGACCGCGAAAGATCTGTCCACCCCGTACGGCCCGGTTCAGGATATCGGCGAAATCGCCGACCCTTTCCTCCTGGCAGCGGTGCAGATGCTCGGTGAACTCGGGCTGCCAGACGATGCAGCCCCACATATGGGTCAAATCGGTCCCCCTGGGTTTGTCTACGATCTCGACCACGCGCGCGCCGTCCAGCCGGACCATGCCGAATTTGTGGGGCGAGCCGGTCGGGAAAAGGCACAGGACCCCTGCGTCGCCCGGCGACAGGCTCGCCAGCGCCCGGGTAAACACGTCGGCGGGCTGCATGATCGTGTCGGCCATTCCGAAAAGGACCGTCTTTCCCTTCGTCAGATGGTAGGCCGAATCGAGGGCGTTCGCCAGCCCCGGCGAGGTCGATTCCCCTTCCGGAGCCGGCTCCTGGACGACGTAGCTCAACCGGCAGCCGAAACGGCTCCCGTCCCCGAAATAGCCGATCAGCTGGCTCTTCCTGTCGTTGATGACGAAGACGATGTGCCCGACACCTGCGGCGACCAGGTTCTCGAGCACGAACTGCGAGACGGGCTTGTAACGGTTGTCACGAATGATTGGATATAATTCCTTCGGATACGGCAAGCCCAACCGGATCCCCCGGCCGGCCGCGGGGATCAGCCCAATGCGATCGTCGTCTTGTTCGCTCATCGATCATTGAATTATATCAACAAGCCCCGCATCCTTTTCCTATGCGGCCGCGAGGCCGCTTATCCCCTCAACCGCTTCCTGATCGACAGCGCCCGGACCTTTGCCCGGGTGGACGTGATCGACGAGGACGGGCCGGGTCATTCGATCGTCCGGCGCAGCTTGCGGCTGGCAATCGAGGCCGTCCCGCGGATGCTTTCCGGGAAGTACGACCTGGTGCTGGTCGGCTTCTTCGGCCACTTCCTCATGCTCCCGGCCGGGCTGCTCCGGCGGTCCCCCGTCCTTTTCCACCCCTTCATCTCGGCGCACGAGACCCTGGTCGAAGACCGGGAGACTTACCGGCCCGGCTCACTCCCGGCCCGCCTGGCCCTTCGGTTGGACCGGACCGCCTGCTACCTGGCAGACCATCTCTTGATGGACACGCAGGCCAATATCGAATTTTTCAGCCGGGCATTTGAGATCCCGGCCGAGCGTTTCACCCGCCTCTACATCGGTGCCGACGAGCGGCTCTTCCGCCCCCGCCCGCGGCCGGGTTCGGAGGGGCGGGTCGTCGCCCTGTTTCACGGCTCGTACCTGCCCCTGCACGGGATCGACGTCATCCTGCATGCCGCCAGCCGCCTGGACCACCGGGACGACCTCGTCTTCCGGCTGGTCGGTAAGGGGATGGGCTACGAGCGGATCACGGCCCTGGCGGCCGAACTGGGTCTGCGGAACATCGAGTTCCGCGATTTCGTCCCGCTGGAGACTTTGCCGGAGGTGATCGCCGGGGCGGATATCTGCCTGGGCGGCCATTTTGGCACCTCCGACAAGGCCCTGCGGGTGATCGCCGGGAAAACCTTCCAGGACCTCGCCATGGGCCGGGCGACCGTCGTCGGGGATACGCGCGCCAACCGCGAGCTGCTGACCCACGGGGAAGACGCCTGGTTCGTCCCTCCCAGCGACCCGGACGCCCTGGCGGCTGCCCTAAACCGGCTGGCGGATGACGGCGATCTGCGGGACCGCCTCGGAACCGCCGCCGCAGCGACGTTCCGCGCGAATGCGAGCCTGGAAGTCCTAACACCTCAGTTAAAAAAATTGATAGAAGGCATGATTGAGACATCAAAAAAGGGATAACCGGCAGGATTTTTTTTACCGGTTATCCCTTTTTTGATTTGAATTCCACCAGCGCTTCCTCCAACCGGTCCACCGCCTTCTCCCAGGTGAACTCCGCCGCGGTAGGCGGGCCGGCCGTTCGGAACCTCTCGGCGAGGCCCGGCTCATCCAGGACCCGGCGCATCGCCTCCGCCAACGCGTCCGTGGATTTGGGCGGAACGACAAGGCAGTTCTCCCCGTCCCGGGCGAAGTCGCGCACACCGCCCGAATCCGTCAGCACGACCGGCGCCCCGCAGGCCATCGCCTCCAGCGGCGGCAGGCCGAAGCCCTCGTGCCAGGAGGACGAGACGAAAAGGTCGCTCCCGGCGTAAAGTTCTGCCAGGGCGGGTGTGTCCGGGCGCATCACGACATCGTGCGGGACGGGCGTCTCCAATTCCCCGGCTTCCTTCAACACCAGCACGAGCCGGATGCCACCCCGAAGTTTGTGGACCCGCTCCGCTGCGGCCAGGAAATCGGCCAGCCCCTTTCGGGGCCGGAAATCACCCAGGTACATGACCCGTTTTTCTCCCCCATCCCGGACCACATTCACCCGCCGGGCGGCGGTGAAGACCTCGTAGTCGTTCAGCGCCAGCCCGACGAACCGGACGTCCCCGCCGGCAAAGAGGCGCAGCTCCTCGGCCGAGTGCCGCGAGATGACCATCGCTCCGGCGTGCCAGCGCATCGCGTTGCGCAGCAGCCAGCCCTCGGCACGCCGGCCGGCGAACATCCCGGGATAGTCCATGTAGAACCAGACCGGCAGACCGCCGTTCCTAAACCGGCCGGCCATCAGGCTGACCAGTGTGGTGGGGGTGTGCGTGGCGATCAGGATATCGCCGGGCGGGACCGCGCGGAACATCGCCAGCGCCAGGCGGATCCGGTCCAGGTTCGTCGTCCGGCGGACGGCGGGTTTGTGCAGCGGATAGCCGGCCTGGATGATCTCGAGCCCGGGACCGACCGCCGCCGCCATTTCCGGGTCGATCGCCCCGCGCGGGATCACGATCGCCGTTCGATGACCGCGCTGGGCAAGCCGGTTTCCAAATTCGATATGCGCCCGGGCTCCGCCGGAAAGCCAAAGCGAAGATTGCAGAAAAGTGATCTTCATCGGGATAAAAAACAAAGGGCGGGGCGAGGTTTCTCCACCCCGCCCTTTGTTTTTACAGTATTTCTACCACACGATGGGTACAATAAACCGAGATGCGCTCCGAAGTTTGCACCATCATCGTCAACTGGAACCTCCGCGCCGACACGGTCGAATGCCTGCGCTCGCTTTTCGCCGCCGGCGTCCCCCCGGGCGGGGTCGTCGTCGTCGACAACGGCTCGACGGACGGCTCGGTGGATGCGGTCCGAGCGGAGTTTGGCGGTAAATTGGACCTGATCGAGACGGGGAAAAATCTCGGGCTTGCCGGGGGGATCAACTCCGGGCTGCCGGCCGTCCTGGCGGGCGAGACGGATTGGGTCTTCCTGCTCAACAACGATACCATCGTCGAGCCGGACCTGTTCGAGCGCTTTGCTGACGCTGTCCACGCAGCTCCGGGGATCGCCGTCTGGGGGCCGCGCATCGTCTACCATGCCGACCCCGGACGGGTCTGGTTCCTGGCGGAGCGGCGGATCGGGCGTTCGCTGCTGGGGCGGCCCGTACCGGAGACGCGCCTGGAGCCGGAGGATGCGCCGCTCGCCGTCAGGGCTGATTTTATCAGCGGCTGCGCGATGCTGGTCCGGCGGGAGGTCTTCGAGCGGATTGGGGGATTCGACGAGTCGCTGTTCCTGTTTGCCGAAGAGGTCGATTTCTGCCTGCGGGCGGCCCGAGCCGGTTTCAAGCTCGCGGCCGCGCCGCGCGCCGGCGTCCGGCACAAGGTCTCCCTCAGCACGGACCGGGATAAACCCACGGCCCGTTTCCTGCGGATCCGCAACCAGGTCCGGGTGTACCGGCGCTACGCCTCCGTCCCCGGCCGGGGGTTTTATTTCCTATTCACCCTGCTGCGGGCGCTTTACCACATCGCCGGGGACTTGCTGCGGGGTGACGGGGACCTGGCCGGCCAAACTTTCCGCGGCTGGTTGGCCGGCTGGTTCACACGCGCGGGTCCCCGCAATCGGTGAACCAGCCCGGTGTATCTCCAGGGCGCCCCAATTCCGCCTTCACCCCGTGCGACTTTATTGTATGATGTTTTCCATGCGGTGCATTAAGAACCTGTTCGAAAATTCTGAGACCGGGCGGAATTGGGAGCGGCTCCGGCGGAGCCGCTCCCAATTCCGCCGCCCCAATTTCCGGATAGGTGTTAAAAGCAGCCTCACCGTCCTGATCCTGCTGCCGGTCCTGTTGGGACCGGCCCGGACCGCCGTGGCCCAGGAAGAGGCCATCTTCCCCGTCTCCGTCGCAACGGGCGGCGCGCTGGCCGACGCCCCCGCCGAACATCCCTCGATCTCCGCGGACGGCCGGTTGGTCGTCTTCCAATCCGCCGCCGCCAACCTCCAGGCCGGCGACTCCAACAGCCAGACCGATATCTTCCTCCACGACCGCCAGGCGGGTGAGACGCGCCTGGTCTCGGCCTCTCCGGTCGGGGTCCAGGGGGACGGACCCTCGACCCGCCCGGCGATTTCCGGGAACGGCCGCATCGTCGTCTTCGAGTCGGAAGCCGCCAACCTGTTTCCGGGAGACGTCAACGGCAGGCGCGATATCCTGGTCTTCGACCGGCTGACCGGCCTGATCCGGCCGGTCACGGCCGGCGGAGACGGGGCCTCCTCGGCCCCCTCGATCGACTACGCCGGCCGCTACCTGGTCTTTGAATCGGATGCGGACAACCTGGTCTTCGGCGATGAAAGCGGGACGGACGCCTTCATCTTCGACCGGGTGACCGGCCACACCGTCCGCCTCCCCGGCGGCCGGGCGCCGGTCATCTCGGGCGACGGTCGGCTGGTGGCATACACCGGCCTGGAAGGCAGGCTCCTGCTCTATCACCGGGTGATCGGTACGACAACGGAGATCGCCGCGGCCGCGGCCTCCCCCTCGCTCTCGCATACCGGCCGCAACCTGGCCTACATCCGGGACGCGGCCGTCCGCCTGCTGGACCGCGAGACCGGCGGAGACCGGACCCTGTCCGGTCCGGTCGGGCCGGGCGGGCTGCGGCTGTCCGCGGATGCGACCGCCGTCGTCTTCCGGGTCTCAGGCGGGGATGGAGCCGGGCTGTATTTTCAATCGGAGGGGGACGCGCCGGCGGCGATATGGACCGGCCCGGTCGGGCCGTGGTTCGACCTTTCGGCCGGCGGAGAGATCGTCGTGTTCACCGCCGCCGGGCTCGAACCGGGCGCTCCGCACAGCCAGGTCTACGTCCGCGAGCTGTCCCCGCAGCCGGAATCCTTCCACCTGGCGGGGCGCGTCACCGATGTGCGCGGGCTGCCGGTCGGCCTGGTCACCGTCAACGACGGCCGCGGCGGGAGCAGCCGCACCGACGCAGACGGCTATTTCTACCTGAGCGGCTATCCGGCCGGTACGCTCACGCTGACCCCCGAGAAGGAGGGTTTTGAATTCGACCCGGTCGCCTGGAACCTGTCCGTCTTCCGGGACGCGGCCGGCTACCTGTTCACCGCCTCCCCGCAGGAGAAGCTGCTCGAGGAAGCCCGCCTCGATATCGGGATGCCCTACAGCTTCGACCGCGGCTGCGAGCACCCGGATGAGGGCTGCGACAAACCATTCCACGGCTTTGCGGCCGGGTTCTGCACCGACCTGATCCTGGACGCTTACACCTTCGGCCTCGAGTTCGACATCAACTACGCCCTCGAACAGGACGCTTATGCGAACCCGGCCCACTTCTACCGCTGGCGCGATGCCCGCAACACCCACGATATGTGGCGCTATTTCCATTTTAGCGGCCAGATGCTCCCGGCCGATGCCGATTACCTGCCCGGCGACATCGTCTTCTTCGACTGGACCGGCGACGGCGAGATCGACCACGTCGCCCTGGTCTCGGAGGTCGCCGGCGGCAGACCGCTGACCCTGATCGATGCGACCGGCGTGACCCTGCAGAACCCTTCCGGCCTGGCCGCCGAACTCGACTGGCTGCCGTTCCACACCGACACGGCCCGCGGCCACGCCCGCTGGAACGGGACCTATGAGCCGGTCTCCTTCGGCTACCCGCCGGCGGTTCGGATGCTCCAGACGGCGCTTAGCGGGGGCGGCGTCTTCATGCGGCTCGTCGATTCGCGCGGCCGCGCCGCTTCTTTCGGGGAGCAAGAACTCCCCGGGATGCGGTTTTACGACCTGGAATGGGAGGAGGTCGTCAGCCAGTTCGACCCGGCCGGCCGGTACACGGTCGAAATCCGCTCCGTGACCGGGGGCCCACAGGCGTTCATCTTCACCGTCCAGACCCTCTCCGGCGGGCTGATCACCGGCCGGCAGGTCTTCACCGGGATCGCCGAGGCGGGTGAAGTCGTCCGGCTCGGTTTCACCGTCGTAACGGACCCGGCCGGGGAGCTCGGTCTGCGGTCGGAGGGCGGCGGGCGGACCGCCCGCCCGCAGGGCGCCCTCGGCAAAGACCGCTAAATACCGGTCGGAAATGGACCGCCGGGCCCGGCGGTCCATTTCCGACCGGTATCATGACTATTTTTGCAAAATTAATTGTAAAATATTGAAATGCGTCGATTAATCCTTCCAATCGTGCTGTTACTGGGGCTGGGCGCCGGGCTGGGCGGAAACCGTCCGGGGGCCGCGCGGTTTTTTGATCATCCGGACCCGCCGATCCCGCGCGAGGGGTATGTCGAGGAGATCGACCCGGAGACCCGGGCAGCGCTCGAGGCTGCGCTGCAAGCCGCCGCTGCCCGCAGCCGGGAAACGGGGCTGGCCTTCATCGTATTCGACGTGAAGATCGATCATCTGCGTATCACCGCCGGCGGGGATTGGGCCGTCGTCTGGATCGCGGCCGTTGACCGTGCGACCAGGGAGGTCGCTGCGATGGAGCCCTGGATCGGGATCGGGGTGCAGGAGCAGGACGCGTGGCGGATCAGCCTGCCTTCCGACCCGGATTTCCTCGACCTTCTCGACCGGTCCCCGGAGGCGATGTTCACGGAGCAGGAGCGCCTGATCCTCGGGGATGGACGCGGGGCGACCTGCGATACCTCCGCCATCGGCCCGTTCACCGGCTACAAGCTTCCCTGGGAGGGCGGGAAGACCATCTGGCTCACACAGAGCATTTACCACACCCTCGGTTGGGGAAACAACCCCACCTTTTCGATGATCTACGCCTTCGATTTTGCATCATCGCCGAGCGGGTTATTCGATATCTGGGCCTCCCGGCCGGGGACGGTCAAGTATTTCTGGGACGAGCAGCCGAACAACGACCCCACTTCGCCCGGCAACTACATCGTTTTGGAGGACACCGGGACCAACCCGACCTCCTACCAACTCTACCTGCACCTGGCGCAGGGCAGCATCCCGGCCGCCCTCAAGACCGTGGGTACCCCGGTCCAGCAAGGTCAGTTCATCGGCGTGGCCGACGACACCGGCTACAGCACCGGGCACCATCTGCACTACCAGGTGCACACCGAGGTCAGCTGGTGGGGCTGCTCGGTCGACCTCCGATTCGTCGACGTCCCGATCAACGGCGGGCGGCCGCGGCTCCCGATCGAGGCCGAGAACTACCCCGAATACGGGGCCCTGGGTCAGACGACGTACGTCTCCGGTAACACCGCGCCGCCAAGCAACATCAATCCGCCCGGCGGCGGGCTGCTCGACCTGCCCCACGGTCTGACCTTCTCGGAAGGCGAGATCGACCTCCATGGGTACGCCTTTGATTACCAGACCGGCGTCGAAACCGCCTGGTTCGCCGCCCGGACGGACGGGGCCTGGTTCCCCGTCAGCGGGCCCTTCAGCTTCAGCCCGTCCGCCGGCACCGTCTATTTCAGCGGAACCGTCGCCTTGTGTGCGGCAGGCGTCCCGGACGGTCCGGTGACGCTCGGGATCATCGCGGAGGACGGCGACGGCTCCGTCGGCCAGGGCGGCCTGGCCGTGCCGGCGATCCTGGACGCCGGATGCGCCCCGCCGCCGCCCGCCTGCACGCCGGCCGCCGACCAGGCCGCCGTTTACGAATTCGAGAACTACGCCGGAGCATGCCGGCTGTTTGGCGTCGGAGACCACGTGGAGAATTTCACCGCCCGTTCGCTGCGGGTCGGGGGGGATGTTTCGGTCACGCTGTATTTTTCACCGCAGCTCCGGGCGCGCAGCCAGACGTTTTTCGCGGATGATCGCAACCTCAGCGATGACCGGACCGGCCTCGACCAGCACGCCTCCGTCCGGGTGCTGCCGCGCGCCCAGCCGCCGGGCGTCCCGACACCGGCCTGGCCGGCCGGCGGGGAGTCGATTCCATTGGAATCCAGCTTCAGCCTGGTCTGGCACGACGGCGGCGGCAGCCGGGAGTTCGAGGCCCGAGTCACGGGTCCGTCCGGGAGCCTGACCTCCGCCTGGAGCACCGCGCCGTTCTGGGACCCCGGCCAGCTCAGCCCCGGCGATTACAGCTGGGAGGTGCGCGCCCGGAACGACAGCGGCGAGTCCGGCTGGAGCGCGCCCGGCTTCTTTTCCATCGCCGCCGCCCAGCAGACCGGGATTCCACCCGGGTTGACCGCCCCCATTGCAGAGGATTTCGAGAACGGGGAGAACGGCTGGTTCGGGACGGGGCTCTGGAACCGCCTGAATGATCCCGGCGTGGCCTTTAACGGTCTCTTCTCATGGTGGTACGGGACGCCGGCCGGCGACTACGACGGCGGGGATTACCGGACCGGCTCCCCGAACGCCGGCAGCCTGACCTCACCGCCGATCTTCATCCCGGCTCACGGGTACTTCCTGCGGTTTCACTCCATCCTTGAGACAGAAGGACGCGATCCTCATTGGGACCGGAGGCGGGTGCTGATCTCCGCGGATGGCGGTCCGTTTGCGGAGATATACCGGCCGGCCGAAAACCAGACCGGTGGTTGGGTCCGGTCACCGTTTTTCGACCTGAGCGCATACAGCGGAGAATCGATTCGCATCCGGTTCGTCTTCGAAACGATGGATGCCCAGTTCAACGATTTCCAGGGTTGGGTCCTGGACCAGATCACGATCGATCAGGACGGTCCGCCGGTCTGCCAGGCAGCCGGTGAGCCGAACGGCACGCCGGAGGCGGCGACACCGCTCCCGATGGGCGTTCCGTTCGAGGGCGAGATCTGTCCGGTGGGGGATATCGATTTTTACAGTTTCACAGGGGACGCTGGAGATCGGATCCGGCTGGATGTCGATGCGCAATCCACCGGTTCGCAGCTCGATGCGCACGCCTTCTTGCTCGCCGGGGATGGGGCGTCGGTGATCGCGGAAAGCGACGACGAAGTTCCCGGTGCCCTGTTCGACCCGCTGATCGAATACACGCTGCCGGAAACGGGCGTATATTACGTGAAGATCCGATCCGGCAACCATCCAGAAGAAGGGGGACCTGCGTACCCCTACACGCTGAGTCTCGAGGCCGACGCGGTGGATCCGATGATCACCGGGCTGAGCACATCCGTCCCGCTGGACGATCCCTGGGACCTTCCGCAGCTGGTGACGCTCACCGCTTCGGCTTTCGACAGCGATTCCGGGCTGGCGTCCATCGAGTTCTTTTACCATTCATACAATTGGGGACAGGATCTCTGGATCAGCCTGGGTGTCGACCAGGACGGTTCGAACGGCTGGTCGGCTGTTTGGGACACGAATGCGCTCCCGCCGCATCCGGGGACGGCGCTGCTGGCCGTCGCAACAGATCGAGCCGGGAACGTCGCTGCCTTCGGTCTTTGGGACCTTTTCCCGATCCCGGATGTGCTCTATCTGCCGGTCACGATCCGGTAGGATGGAAACCGAAAAAAATGAAACTGATCATCCAGATCCCCAGCCACAACGAAGCCGAGACGATTGCGGAAACGATCGCGGCCCTACCGGACCGGATCCCGGGCCTGGACGAGATCGCCGTGCTCATCATCGACAACGCCTCGACGGACGACACGGCCGCCGTCGCCCGCCGGGCCGGGGCGCATCACGTCATCCACGTCCCGCAGCCGGGTCTGGCAGGGGCTTTCACCGCGGGGCTCGAGGCCTGCCTGCAGCTCGGTGCCGACCTGATCGTCAACACCGATGCGGACAACCAGTATTTTGCCGGGGATATCCCGGCGCTGGTCGCTCCGATCCTGGACGGTCGGGCCGATCTCGTGATCGGAGACCGTGGGGTGGCTTCCGTGGAAAGTTTTTCACCGTTGAAACGCCTGCTGCAGCGCTTCGGCAGCTGGGTGATCGGCCGGGCCTCCGGTTTCCGCACGCCGGATGCCACCAGCGGGTTCCGGGCGCTCAGCCGGGAGGGGGCGCTGCGCACGCTCGTTCTCAGCCGCTACTCCTACACCCTGGAGACCCTGATCCAGGCCGGCGCCAGCCGTATCCCCACCGTCTTTGTCCCGGTCCGGACAAACCCGCCCACCCGGCCATCGCGCCTGATGCGGGGCATCCCGGATTATTTATCGCATTCCACCGTGACGATCATCCGGGCGTACGCCATGTACCAGTCCCTGCGCGTGTTCAGCTGGATCGGCGGGCTGCTGCTGCTGGCGGGCACCGGTCTGGGGCTGCGGTATCTGTACTTCGTCGTCATCGGCCAGGGGTTCGGACACGTCCAATCGGTCATCCTGGCTGCCGTCCTGCTGATCGTCGGGTTCCAGGTGCTCCTGATCGGCCTGGTGGCCGACCTGATCGGCTTCAACCGCCGGATCCTGGAAGAGATCAATTACCGGGTCCGGAAGCTGGCGCTCAAAGAAAAGGGACCGGGACCTCGTGATTAAACGTGTGGCCGCCCTGGCGCTGTTGGGGCTGTTTCTCTCTGCCTGCAGCTCGTCGGAAGACGGACAGACCCTCTCCCCGACGATCGAAATTTCATCTCACCAGGCCATCGGGCAGACCTTTGTGGCCGGGTGGGATGGGCTGAATGGGATCGTCGTGCACCTGGCGCCGAACGGTCCGGTTCCGGATATCCTGCGAGTCGAGCTGTTTGTGGACGTCGACGACGGGAAACCGCTCTGGGGCGGCGATATCCCCCTCCCGGCAGACCAGGGTCCGGCCGAGATCCGGATCCCGATCGAGATGCAGCCCGAATCGGCCGGCCACGGCTATTTCATCACTTTCCGGACGGAATCGGACCGGGTGCTGGCCCTCTCGACCGGTCCGGGGCATGCTTATCTCGACGGTGCGCTGCACCAGGACGGGCGGCCGCTCGACCGGCAGCTTGAATTCGGGTTGAAGTACCATCCTGTCCGGTTGGCTGCAGGGATGCTGAGGGATACCCTCCCTGTGCTCGGGGTACTGGCGGGGTTCGCCTGGCTGTTCACGCTGCCCGGCTGGGCTTTGTTCAGCGCTTTTTGGAGCGCCTGGGCGCGGCAGGGTGCGTTCACCCGTGTCATGCTGGCGACGGGAGCCGGGGTCGCCGTCTACCCGATCCTCCTGCTGCCGCCCTGGCTGGTCGGTGTGGGCATTGGACGGGCCCTGGCCTGGACCGTTCCGCTTGCAGCGGCCGTTTCCTTTCTATTGCGCTACCGGCGCGGGGTTTGGAAACCGGACTTCCGGTTCAGCCGTCCCGATCTCTGGACGGTTCTGACGGCAGCCGCCCTTCTGGCGGTCCTGGTCTCCCGGCTGCTTCCGCTGCAGACCCTTCCGGCAGGGATGTGGGGCGATTCGTACCATCACACGCTGATCACGCAGCTGATCGTCGAGCGCGGCGGGCTGTTCTCGTCCTGGGAGCCGTATGCGCCGGTCGTCACCTTTACATATCACTATGGGTTTCACACCACCGCGGCGGTGATGAGCTGGGTGTTGGGGCTGGACGCCGCGCGCAGCGTGCTCTGGGCCGGCCAGATCTTCAATTTTCTGGCCGTGGCCGCCCTGGCTCCCCTGGTGGGTGCGCTGCTGGAACGTGAACCGGAGAAGGCGTCCCCGGCCTGGCTGCCGGGCCTGGTCGCGGTGGTGGCGGCAGGTCTGCTGGCCCCGATGCCGGCTTTTTACACAAACTGGGGCCGGTACACCCAGGTCGCGGGCCAGTTCCTGATGGTCGTCTGGATGGTGGTGGCGCTGGACCTGTTCCGGTCGGGGCGGCGGGATTGGCGCCGGGAAATCCCCGGCTGGATCCTGCTGGCGGGTCTCGCGCTGACACACTATCGCGTGTTGATCTATACGATCCTGTTCATCGCCGCATACTGGCTGGTTCATATCCGCCGGGACGGGCTTTTCCAGGCGGCGGCATCCATCTGGCGGGCGGGATCCGGGGCGGCCCTGCTGTGCCTGCCCTGGTTCTGGAATGTGTTTGCAGGCGAATTGATCTTTATCCTCGGGACGCTTCTAGGCACGCCGGCAGAGTCGGTTGCGGAGCCCATCAGGAATTACAGCAGGCTGGACGGTGATCTGACCCGGTACCTGCCGGCTGCGATATGGGGATTGCTGCCCCTGGTCCTGGTCTGGGGTATGGCGCGCCGGAACCGGGAAACAGGCTTGATTGCCCTCTGGAGCCTGTTCCTGTTTGCCGTCGCAAACCCGCACTGGCTCGGTCTGCCGGGTGCGGGGGCGATCAACAATTTCGCCGTCCTGATCGCGGCTTATATCCCCGCGGCCATCCTGCTGGGAATCGGTGCGAAATGGCTCGCCGCGCTCATCCGGGACCATATGCCACCGGCTGCGCGGTGGGCCTTGCCCGCCGGTGTGAGCGCATTTTTACTTCTCTGTGCCTGGGGAGCTGCCGGGCAGGTCGATTTAATAAACCCGGACGCGCATGCCCTGGTCACCCGTCCTGACCTGGCGGCGTTTGCCTGGATCGATGACAATCTCCCGGAGGATGCCGTATTTCTGGTCAACTTTTTCCCGACCGAGACCGGCGCCGTCGCGGGATCGGATGGAGGGTGGTGGCTGCCGTTCTACACACGCCGGGAGAGCGTCCTTCCCCCGTTCATCTTCATCTCGGAGAAGACCAAATCCCCGGATTTGCGCCTTGATCTGTTGGACCTGGCGGCCGCGCTTCGGGCCGGTGGACCGGCAGATCCGGCCTTCCTGGATCGTTTGGATGCGTTCGGGGTGACTCATATCTACCTGGGCCAGCGCCAGGGCGGCGTGAACTCGCAGGGGACCCGCATCGAGATCGACCCGCTGCTGGACGACGACGAGAACTTCGAACTGGTCTATCGCGCCGATCGGGTCTGGATTTTTGCGGTTTCAGACGACTAATACCACGATTTACCCCAAAGGAAGTATTGTATCCGGGCCGGTGGCGCGGTATTCTTATGCTGGTAACATAAATTTGGGCTCAGTCCCGATCAATATCCCTGTTTTGGAGGAATGTAATATGAAAAAGAAACTGATTTTACTGGTTGCAGCGTTGGTTCTCGCCCTGCTTGTCCCGGCTGCTGTGATGGCGCAGAGCCCCGGTGGGCTGGCCTACACCAGCGGCGTGCAGGTGGTAAACCTCGACTCGACCACCGCCAGCATCGGGCTGACCTATTACAACCAGGACGGCTCGGTTGCCACCACGTTCCCCGACACGATTGCCGGAAATGGGTCCAAGACCTATTTCCCGATCCAGGCCGACGTTGGATTCAACGGATCGCTGGTCATCTCCAGTAACAAGCCGATCACGGCGATCGCCAACACGGTCACGACCGACTTCAAATACGGCGCGGCCACCACGAGCTTCAGCGCCGGTGCAACCACGGTCAACCTGCCGCTGATCATGTGCAACAACAGCGGTTTCAACACCTGGTTCAACGTCCAGAACACGCATCCGACCGAGAACGCCAATATCACGATCAACTACGCGCCTGGCGTATCCGGCGTGGGCGGCAGTGAAAATGCCTCCATCCCCCCGGGCGCGGCCAAGACCTTTAATCAGGCCACCGGCAGCAGCACGAAGAACTGCTCGACCCTCGGCCCGACTTTCATCGGCTCGGCGAGCGTCACAAGCAACCATCCGGTAGTGGCGACGGTCATGCAGTTGAATACAACTTCGTTTGCGACCCTGCTGGGCTACAACGGCTTCATTTCCGCTGGTTCCACCTCCGTCGTCGTCCCCCTTGTGATGGCGCAGAACAGCGGTTTCTTCAGTGGGATCCAGATCCAGAATGTGGATGGCAGCTCCACTGATGTCACAATCGTCTACGCGCCGAACCAGGTCGCCAACGGCTTCCAGCCGGCCAATGAAACGTGCAACGGATTGGGCGCGGGCGATTCCTGCACGCTCATCCAGGCCGGCGGCCAGTGGACCCAGACGTATATCGGTTCGGCCACTATCACGGGTTCTCAGAATCTCGTGGCTACGGTCAACCAGATCTCGCTTGGCAACCCGAACGCCGGACCATACGGGACCAGCTATGAAGGCTTCAATCCTGCAACGGCAACCTCGAATATCGCCACCCCGCTGATCATGTCCAACAACAGCGGCTACTTCACCGGGATCCAGGTGATGAACGTGGGCGGCGGCGCTTGCGCCAGCGTCACGATCGACTACGGTCCGAACAGCGGCGGCCCATTCAACCCGGTCAACGAGGTCTTCTCGTTGGGTGCCGGCGAATCGCACTCCGTTCTGCAGACCGGATCTCCCCCAGGCAATGGCGGAGCCAACACCTGGGGCGCCAACAAGTACATCGGTTCTGCCCAGATCTCGGCCCCCGGCTGCTCGATCGTTGCCACGGTGAACGAGTTGGCGATCAAGAAGGGCGACAACTTCTTCACCTACATCGGGTACAACCACTAACCCGAGCAGGTTTACCGCTCACCAAACACCTTTCCGACCGTTACGGGAAAGGGCGGGGGCGCCCCGGGAGAATACCCGGGGCCCTCCCGCTCAAATCACCCCGCTCAAAGGCTTCGGATCGGTTCAAAGTCAATTGTCCATGAAAAGAACTCTAGTCCGGAGTCTCCGACTAGAGTTCTTTCGTTGAACAGGAGGTTGCGTGGCATCTAGAATTCAATCCAAGATCATCGGCCTTGCATCGATCTGCCTGGCGCTTTTTTTGTCCGGTTGCAATGGGGCCGCTACCGCTGAACTGACGACGACCCCCACGCCGGGCGAGGTGTCCAACGGATATCCCGAACCCGGTATCACTGAATTCGTTCCCCCCTATCCGGCCGATTATTCGGAGGAGGAAGTGTTCCAGGCGAACCTGACCCCGGTCGCCCCCACGCCGGCGGTCTCCGAATCGTTTGGGGGGCTCTCCGTTCTCCTGACCTACGCAAATACAGAGGAAAGACCGGTCCTGGGACAGCTGATTTACGCGGTCGAAATGAAACCGGTTCCCAACATCGAGGGCGGTTTCATCCCCGTCCTGGATGAAACGGTCGCTCCGTCCGGGTTTACGGACAGCATGGGGCAGCTGCATATCGGATCAATCCCGGTCGGCCAGTACGCGCTTGCGCTCATGTCCCCGCTCGGTCCGATTTTGCTGGAAGATGAAGCCTCCGGCGAAGCGGTCGTTCTGGATATCACCGCAAACGAAGTGACCGATCTGGGGACCATCGCCGTGCGCCTGGATCCGGCCCCGCTCGAACCATGATCCCGGAACGGAAAGGCCGTCTAACGCTCCTCATTCGCCTGGGACCCGGGGTCGCCGATCCGATCCGGATCTCGAATAAAAACGTAGAAGACCGCCGCCAGGATAAAATCGTAGATCGTTGTCAGCAGGCGCGTCATAATTGCGACGATCCCCGCCAGCGGCAGGGGCATAATCCCGGACAGCAGCAGCGATAATGAGATTTCCGCCACACCGAAAGTCGTTGGAAGAAAGATCGTCAGCGAGCCGAGTGCCCCGGCGAGCCCCCAGCTGCCCAGCACATACGGGAAGGCTTCCCGATCCAGGTCGACAAATATGCCGATCACGGAAAATACGAGGATCCCGCCTGCGATCCAGGTTGCCAGGTACGCCCCAATAACACCCAGCAGGACGTGCCATTTTATCGGGCCGGTCAGCTCTACCCCACGCCGGATCGAGAGCCATTTGATCGTCCTGGGGGATAAAGATACGAACAGGATCCCAAGCCCAATCCCGATCAGACCCAATACGAGCACATCGGACACGCCTCGCTGCGGCAGGAGGACGAGCCCCAGGATCAGGCCCGTGATCACGATGACGGTCAGTTCCAATCCGCTGGCGAATGCCGTGAAGCTGCCCGGGACGTCGAGTTTTCGATACAGCACCAATCGCCCCCCGACGTACCACAGGCTGCCCGGTAGGCGTCGGGCCACCAATGTAAGCGCGTAGATCCTGTTGTGGGCCGATCGCCGGATCCCGGGGGCCAGCGCGCCCATAATCAGCGACCAGCCGAACATCGCGGTGACAATCGACAACCCGTATCCGACGGCGGTCCCGATCATGCTCCACGGATTGGGATCGGCCAGGTATCTCCGTATCTGGCCCCAATTTTCGAAAAGGATCCAGCCGAAGAAAATGGCCGTCAGGAGCCACATTGCGATGACGATCGGCCGCGAATTGACCCGCGTAAGCTGATCCAGCCGATTGACCAGTTTTGAGAAGAACTTGTTGAGCCTGTCCATACTCGGCCTTCGCTGCCCGTTCGCCGGTCAGCGCAACAGACTTTCGGCAATCGCTGCTGCGACCAGCCGGTTGGCATCCCCCGTTAAATGAAATGCGTCTATCCACACCAATCCATCGACGTGGTCAAATATCGGCGACAGGCTCGTAAAATGGGCCTGGTCCGCTTGCGTCCGCTCGATATATTCATAAACGGCAGACATGAGATCGACGAGGACCGGGTCCAATCCTGTCGAAAACGCTTCTTCCTCCTCGGTCAGCGGTTTATCGCCAACGGTCAGCACGGGTTGCAGGAAAAACTGATAATCAAAACCATAGCGTTCCGCCATGTGAGAAACCAATGCGATGTTGAAGAGATAAACCTCACCGACTTCAACGGCAAACCGGGGGTCGGTTATGATCTCAGCCAGGACCGGATCGGAGGATCTGCGGCTGGTGAGGATATGGATCAATTCATAGCTGTTGGATGACTCGAGTACTGTCCGGACGAGGTGGTCGCTGTTGTTGAGCAGCGCTCGAATCCGATCCTCATTGTGATGTCCTCCTGGCCGGCCGTTCTGGTAACCGGCAATCACGTCGTTGACACCATCCAGAAAGATCACGAGATCCGGCAGGTTGCCCTTTTGCAGTTCGAGCAGCAGCTGGAGCGCGCCCTGGGTCGATACGAATGCCGGTTCTGCATAATTGACGATGCAGATGGTCCGGCCGGTTGATCCGGCAAGCTCTGTCTGCAGCAGGGACGGTATCGATAACCAATCCGGCGATCCAAATCCCCACATCGTCGACCCACCGAACGCGAAAACCTTGTAGGCACCCGGAGTGCAGTCGGATCCGGTGGTGGTTCGAATACCCTGTTCGTTCACATTGATCGTTTCCCCTTCAAACGGCACTCTCCGCCATATGACGAAGGGATGGTAGCGGACCGGGTCGGCCTCAAATATTTGGCTGCTCTCTTCCCATAAATCATCCGACCAGGGCTGGGAATCGTAATACGAGACGGACCGCCAGCGACGGATTCCGGCGTTCACCCGAATCTCCAACGCGAGCCCTGCGAATACCTCGAAAATCAACAGCGATAACAGGAGCGATGTGACCAGGACACTGAGCCGCCTGTACATCCCCCGTGGATCGATGATCTTTTTCCGCAACGGTCTTGCGCGTTCCTCTTCCAAAAACGCACCTCCATCAAAAGCTGACCTGCTTTCTGCAGCGAACGGTCACTTGTGGTCCGCGAAGCCCCAATCCGGTCAGGAAAAAGAGCGGTGCGGTCAGAATGCGGGCCGCCGGAGACAACAACCATTTGACGACCCGTGCCTGCTGCCCGGAGTCGAAATTCCGAGCCGTTAGCCAGAACCTGACGCTGAGTACGAACGTCGGATATCCGCCGATATTGGATCTCATTTTGATATCCTCGAAGCCGGCCTGGCAAAGCATATTTCTCAGGCTGCGGAGGTCGAAGACGAACATGTGCCGCGGTGCATCCAGACCGGCCCAATATGCTCCAAAGATCCGGGCGTCCCAACTGTCATGGTTCGGGACGCGCAGCACGAGGACCCCGCCGGGTTTCAGGATCCGGAGGATTTCACGCAAGGTTGCGGCCGGATCGTGCAGATGCTCCAGAACATCCCAGAGCGTGACCGCGTCAAATTCGCCGTCCTGGAAACTTGCCTCCTCCAGGGTGCCGGTGAAAACATCAAGACCCTGCTCGCGGGCGATCGCTGCTGCATGGTCGCTGATCTCCACCCCGCGCAGTTCCCATCCGGGATAGGCCCGCATCCCGAGCAGGAAAGCGCCGGTTGAGCAGCCGACATCGAGGATCCGGCCGCGCCCCTGGTAACTCAGCACGGCCTGGGCGCGTTTGCGCGTTCCATACCGCAAAACGCGGCGCATCAGTCGGCCTGCCCTGCGGGCGCCGGGGTCCGGTGCGTACGAATCATACTCTGGTGGGTAATGCTCGCCCATCTGGTCGATCGAAGGCCGCGGATTCTGGTAAATCAGTCCGCAATTCTGACAACGGACCAGCGTGGTAACGACCTGTTTCCGATCAAGCAGGAGATCCGGCAGCGACTGGATGACCTTTGAATCGGCATTCCCGCAGTGATTGCAGTTCACGAACTCCATGGGTTTCAGCGGATTAAAGGGATGACGACGATAAACAGGACCTGGTACGAAAGGCTGCGGTCGGTCGGGACGTCGTCGAGTTCTCCCCCGAGCACGAAGATATCGGTGCCCAGCGCGATCGTCGCGGCGTGCGCCCACTCCCCGGCCAGCGGATTGGAAACCACCTGCCAGAGATCGGTCTGCGGAGTGTAATCCATTTGCGTGAAATGCCTTCCCTCGCCGCCTGCGCCGCCGATCAAATAAATTTTGTCCGCTATGTTGACGAGACCCATCCCATAGCGTCCTTCCGGCATGGGGGCCGCGGGGCGCCAGGGGAAATTGGTTGCGGCTCCACCTTCAAGTGCGGGAGAATAGATCCAGGTCGAGCTGGCGGGGTTCTCGCCGTCAAAGCCTCCAATCACGTAAACCGAGTTGCCGATCGCTGCGGCGCCGGCAAAACTCAGGGCGGCCGGCATCGGGGTCAGTTCGGTCCAGCCAACGCCATCGGGGTCGAAAGAGAAGACCCGGTCCGAAAACCGGGTCCCGTCATGGCCCCCGAAAAGGTAAAGCTTTCCCTCAAAGGCCGTCAACGCGTACGCGCCGACAGGCGCCGGCAGATCCGGTCCGGAGGACCAGGCGTCGAGACGCGGGTCGTAGATTTCCAGCGCAGCGCTCATACCGTCCGAGGCCAGCCGGCCGCCTGGAACGTAGACCAGGCCCCCCAAAACTGCGGCCTGGACCTCGGCGACCGGGGTCGGTTTTGGAGCCAGGGCCGTCCATGCGCCGGTCTCCGGGTCGAGCCGGGCCACTTCGGGAGAGGGTACGCCACCGACCAAACCGCCGATCACGTAGACGGCGTTTTCAAATGCGACACCCGCTGCCCGCGTGCGCGCCGCCGGCAGGTTCGGCCGGTCACGCCACTGGCTTTCAATGGCAAAGGCATCGGCCGGGGGTGTCGCTTCGGCCGCAGGGGCCGGGTTGAAGAGACGGTACGCGATCACGACCAACAGCGTGACAGCGACCAGGACGCCGGCGAGGATCCAGGTCTGCGCCGGCAGGGCGCCTGTCGCTGCGGCGGCCGGTTCTCCGGTCCCGGTTTGCCCGGCGCCGTCCGCGCTGCCGGTTAAGACGGGATCCTCGATCACGGCGATCGGATCCGGCCCCGCCTCCACGGTGGGTGAACCGGCCGGCTCGCCGTCGGTGGGTGCGATCAGCCCCGCCCGTAATGCGACCATGCTGGCCTCGGTGCGCGAATTGACATCGAGCTTCCCGAAGATGTTCCGGACGTGAACCTTGACCGTATTCGTACTGATGTGCAGGACGCGGGCGATTTCTTTGTTGCTTCTCCCCGTGGCGAGCAGTTCGAGGATCTCGGTCTCACGATCGCTGAGAGATTGCAGATCGGTCATGAGGGCGGAATTATATCACCGGGCAGGGTTGGGTTCGGGTCTGCCGCCGGGAGCGGATGTGCTAGAATTTGACCGGTCATGCTGCGCGCGCTGCTGCTCTACTTTTCACGGGCCTCCTGGGCTCGCCGGGTGGTCACCCGCTGGTCGGTGGCCTGGCGTGTTGCAGGCCGGTTCATCGCCGGGGAGACGTTGGACGAGGCGGTCGCCCTCGTCAAGCAGCTGAATGCCGATGGTTATTACGTCACGCTGGACCATCTCGGGGAGAACACGACCAACGAAGCCGAAGCGATTCGAGCTGCCGCAGACGCCGTCGAAATCCTGGAAAGGATCCGGACCGACGGCCTGCGGTCGGGTCTGTCCATCAAGCTGACTCAGATCGGCCTGGCGATCGACTCCGGCCTGTGCGAGCGCAACCTCGAGCAGGTGCTGGCAGGTGCGCATGCGCACGGGATTTTCGTCCGCATCGATATGGAGGACTCCCCCCACGTCGAAGCGACGCTGGCGCTGCTGGGGAGGATGCTGGTGCGCTTCGGGGTCGAGACGGTCGGTGTGGCGCTGCAGTCCTATCTCTACCGGGCTCGGGAGGATGCCGTCGCACTCGGGGCCGGTGCGGTCCGGATCCGGCTGGTCAAAGGCGCCTACCAGGAGCCGGAGACGGTCGCATTCCCGGACAAGGCGGATGTGGACGCCGAGTTCGACCGCATCACCGACATCCTGATCGAGGCGACCTGTCGGGCCGGGATGCCGGTTGGGCGGAGGGACGGGCGCTGTCCCCCGATCCTGGCGATCGCCTCGCACGATGACCTCCGGGTGGATTACGCACGGGAAGCCGCTGAGGCCGCCGGGGTGCCCCGGCAGGCGGTCGAGTTCCAGATGCTGAACGGTATCCGGCGCGATCTGCAGAAAGAACTGCTGGAGGCCGGCTACCCGGTGCGCATATACGTCCCATTCGGCCGTGAGTGGTATCCGTACATGGTCCGCCGGCTGGCCGAGCGGCCAGCCAACCTGTTGTTTTTCTTATCGAACCTGGTACGGAGGTGACCGTCACCTGGATTGAGGAAAAAATGCCGCTGACGCCAGAGAAACTATGCCTGCGCCTCGCCGAAGAAGGAGAGAGCACGCTCGCCTTCTTTACCGGATTGCCGGAAGACGTCCTGGACACCCGAATTTACACCGACGGCGATCACTGGTCGATCACGCAGATTATTCGCCACCTCGTCCAGGCCGAAAAGGCCATCCAGCGGCTGATGGCGTCGATCCTGGCCGGATCACCGGGCGCCCCCGAGGATTTCGATCTCGACGGCTACAACGAACGCAAGGTGCGCGAGATCGAGGTGATGACGACCCCCGGCTTGCTGGCCGAGTTCTCGGCGACCCGCGCCCGCACGGTGGCCTGGGTCGCCGAACGGACGCCGGAGGACCTGGCACGGACGGGGCGCCATCCCTTCCTGGGCGTCGCCCCGATCGAGGAAATGGTCAAGCTGCTCTACCGGCACACCCAGCTGCACCGGCGTGATATCCGCCGGACCCTGGACGACATGGATTGACCCGTGCGATATGATTTGATGGGATTCCTCAAACGCTTCGCCTGGGCGGGCAACCTGATTTCGGCCGCCCTGCTTTACGCCCTCGGCGCAGGGATCGCCCAATACCTGGGCGCCCGCATGAGGACGGACGTTTTCTTTCTCGGGTTGATATGGGCCGCGGCACTGGTCCTGTTCACGTATTGCAACTACCGGTATTTCGACATGCGCGCCGCCGCGGATCATCTCGGACGCCGCCTGTTCCGGGCGCTCCCCTGGCGCACGGCGATGCTGACCGGCGCAATCCTGGCGGCCACGGCCGCCGCCTGGGCGACCATCCTCCTGCTCCGGATCGGTGCGATCACCCAGGGGATCTGGTTCCTGATGCTGCTCGGCGTTGCCGGGGGCTGTCTTTATTCGATTCCCCCGGCCCGCTGGGCGAGCAATGGTTTCGGCGAGCTGGCGGCTTCCGCGATGATGGGCGCCGGGGTGCCGGCGCTGGCTTTCATGCTCCAGTATGGCGGGTACCAGCGCTACCTGGCGATGATCGCTTTTCCGGTAAGTGCGCTGCACCTCGCCATGCTGATCGCACTCAACCTGCCCGGTTACGCCCGCCAGCGCAAATACGAGATCCGCACCCTGGTGATCCGAATGGGTTGGGAGGGTGCGATGACGACCCATAACCTGCTGATCCTGGTCGCCTTCTTCCTGCTGGCCGTGGCCGTCCTGTTCGATTTTCCCCGCTTTGCTTTCTATCCCGCCATCCTGGCCCTCCCGCTTGGCCTGCTGGAGGTTTATTACATGCAGCGCATCGCCGGCGGGATCAAGCCCAACTGGAACGCCCTATCGGCTTCCGCGGTGGCACTGTTTGTCCTGCCGGTGTATTTTATGGCGCTGGCATTCTGGACGAATTGAGACGGGAAAAACCGAAACCGGGACCGCCGCCGGTCCCGGTTTCGGTTTTTCCGTTTATTTTTTCGAATCCCAAAGCGGTTCGGGAACCCCCCTGCTGACATTCTCATAGCGTGCCATCACGAAAAGGGCATCGGAAAGTCGGTTCAGATATGCCCGGGCATGTTCTCCGACCGGTTCGCTGCGCTGAAGTGTGACGAGATCCCGCTCCGCGCGCCGGCAGACGGTCCGCGCGAGGTGCAGGCGCGCCGCGCCTTCGGAGCCGCCCGGGAGGATGAAGTTCTCCAGCGGTCCGGTAATCGCGTTGAGTTCGTCTATCAGCGTCTCCAGCTCGGAAATATGCCGGGTTTCGATCTTTGGCAGCGGGAGCGCCGCTTTGTCCGCCTCCCGAAAGCTCAGATCGGCGCCCAAATGGAAAAGGGTGTTCTGGATTCCGGGCAGCACTTCCGCCAGGCGCGGCGCAAGGCCGCAGGCCAGCGCGTGTCCGAGGTGGGCATTCAGCTCGTCGACGGTCCCGTAGGCAACGACGCGGGCGTCGTCCTTCGGGACCCGCTGGCCGCCGCCAAGCCCCGTGTTGCCGTCATCTCCCTTTCGAGTGTAGATTTTCGTGAGCTTCGGCATTGCGCCTCCCGGGTCCCCAAAAAATATGGGGTGGTCCCTCTTTTCCTTCTCCTAGAATGGATTTGTTGGCATCGAAAAACAGTCGGGTCATCGCCCGGCCCCATTTTCCCGGCTCCGATTATAGCAGAGCGGTCCAACCGTTCAGCCTTCGGGAGAAATTACAGGGAAATTCAGGCGCCGGCTGGAGCGCTGCCCCCGCCGGCGCCCGATTTTCCCAAATCATGCAACCAACACCGGGTTGTATCGTAGAGGAGAGTAACAGGTGATAGACCAGGAAATCGACATCAGGAGTGAAGAGACCACCTGGGCCAGGGCGGCCCAGGCCGGCGACCAGCTGGCATTTACCAACCTGATCGAGCGGTACGAACGAGCCGTCTTCAACCTGTGCTACCGGATGCTCGGGAGCCACAACGAAGCGGAGGACGCCGCCCAGGAAGCGTTCCTGCGGGCCTACCGGGCGATCAAACGTTACGACCCGGAACGCAGGTTCTCGACCTGGGTGCTGTCGATCGCCTCCAACTACTGTATCGACCAGTTCCGGAAGCGGCGGCTTTTCACCCTTTCCCTTGACGAGATGCCATACCTGGATATCGCCGAGCACGGGCCTGGGCCGGAAGGACGGCTGATCCACGCCGAACTGGAGGCCGAAATCCAGGCTGTCCTTTGTGAACTCGGAGACCTCGATCGTGCAACCGTCATCCTGCGCTACTGGTACGAGCTGTCCTACGATGAGATCGGCGAGGCGCTCGATCTGACCAACAGCGCCGTGAAAAGCCGGCTCCATCGCGCCCGCCGCGCCCTCGCGGAAGCCTGGGAAACCCGAACGGAGATGCCTGCCCCGCTGGGTAGAACGGTTTATGGACCACAAACTGTGTGAACGATGGATCCTCTCAGAGAATGACCTCGCCCCGGAAGACCGCCGGGCGTTGGCCGACCACCTCGACGACTGTGAACGGTGCCGCCGGCTCGACCGAGGTTGGCGAACCGTCCGGGACAGGCTCCGCGCATCCCCCTCGACGGCGCCGGCCCCCGGGTTCTCCGCCCGTTGGGCAGATCGCCTGCTGCTTGATGACCGCCGGCGTCGAAACCGGCAGTCCCTCGGCATGCTGGCTGCTACCCTCGTCGCGGCAATCTTTTCGTTTTCAAACACCGGAATCCATTTCTTCGAGGGGGCGGGAATTCTCGCCGGGGCAGCACTCGAACGGGTTCAACTTTTTTCCGGGTGGTTTGTGTCGTTCGGAGCGACCATCTCCTCCGCGCCAAACGTGCCGGAGACGCTGGTCGCCTTGCTGATCCCACCCGCCGTCATGGTCTTCTTCGCCGCTGCCGGCGCCGGCGCCCTGGCCTGGCTGAAGATGTTCCGCCTGCTGGCGCGCCTCCAGGGTTTCACGCATTGGGCCTGATCCGGTGGATCCTTCCCATCATCGTCATCACGCTCTCCCTGGCGCTGCCCGCTGCGGTCGCTGCAAAGGGGCACGAGGACGAGATCGTGGCCGGCGGTGAGTTTGTCGTCGGGGAAGAAGACGTGCTGGACGACGACCTGCTCGTGATCGGGGGAACGGTCGAAATCCGGCCTGGGGGCCGGGTGGCCGGCGACGTCACGCAGATCGGCGGTACCCTGACGATCCACGGTTCCGTCGATGGTGATATCCGGCAGGTCGGTGGAACGTTGGTGTTGGAGGACGGGGCCGCCATTCTTGGCGATGTCATCACGAACGGCGGCACCCTGGTCCATTCAGAGCAGGCCGAGGTCGCGGGTGAGGTGGGCCCCGGGGGGAGTTCCAAGCCGGTCCGTATGAGCGGGGAAGGCCCCTGGGGAATCGGTCGGACGATCGGGGACGGTTTCTGGTCGTTATTTAAAATTTTTTCCATGGCGGCGCTCGCCGTGGTGGTCGGGATGTTGTGGCCGCGGCAGCTGGCGGTAGCGGGCGAGACGATCGCCGGGAACCCCGTCCTGGCCGGGGGGGCCGGGCTGCTGACCGTCGGCGTCGTCGTCCCGCTGGTGTTCATCGCGGCGGTGACCCTGGTCCTGATCCCGCTCAGCCTGGCCGGTCTGGCGGCGCTGGGCGCGGCGGGGGTCTTTGGTTGGATCGCGTTGAGCTTTGAGGTGGGCCGCCGGATCGGCGAGGCGGCCGGGCAGGACTGGGCTCCCGGGCTGGCCGCCGGCGCCGGCGCCATCCTCCTGGGGATTATCTTCACCGGGGTCGCGCAGATCCCGTGCGTGGGCTGGGCGGTGCAAGCTGCGGTCGGGCTGATCGGGTTGGGGGCGGTGGTGCTGACCCGGTTTGGTACTCGGATCGATCCGGGTTTATTGGGATAGGTTCGTAGGTCCGTTCTGTTTTCAAGGGACGATGTCCACAAAAATCTGTTCCGTGATGCGCGGCCCGAGGACCTGGCCCTGCTCGTTCTCCCCGATCCGCACGGTCAGCACGCCGTCGAACGGCGAATGGTCGAGCACGACAAGTTCGATGTTGGGCATCAGGCCAAGCGCTTCGAGGTGGCACAGGAATTCGGGGTCGGCGCTGTGGACGCGCTGGATGGCGGCGCGCTGGCCGGGGCGCAGTTCGTTGAGCGGTTTCCGGGAGGCGGGTGGGAGGCTGAGGTCGAGTTGGGGGATCGGGTCGCCGTGCGGGTCGTGGGACGGGTCGCCCAGCACTTCGGCGATCTTTGCCTCGAACTCCTCGGAGATGACGTGTTCAAGCCGGTCGGCCTCTGCGTGGACCTTATCCCACGAGTAGCCCAGGATCTGGTGCAGGAAGAGCTCGAGCAGGCGGTGGTGGCGGACGATTTCGAGGGCGATCTCCTCGCCTTCTGCGGTGAGCCGGACGCCGCGGTGCTTCTCGTACACGACCAGCGGCGGCGTTGTTGCGGCCAGCTTTTGGATCATCCCGGTCACGGAGGCCGGGGTGATCTCGAGCGCTTCGGCCAGGGCGTTGGTGGAGGCGCGTTCGTGGGCGGACTGGATCTTATAGATCGTTTTGAGGTAGTCTTCGATCGCGTGGGTGAGGGTTGCGCGCATGGTGATCTATCCCGAACGGGGATTTAGGTTAGACTAAATATGGATTTTAAAGGATGGGTAAGACGGTGTCAAGGGGGAGTTGACGCAAAACGGAGGCCGGCCCTGGAGCTATCGGGGTAGGCCTCCGTTTTTCATTTTGTCAGATCCTCATTCACCATCTCCCTCACCGCCTCCACCACCTCCGGGTTCGCCAGCGTGGTGATATCCCCCACGTCCATGTGATTTGAAATCGCCGCCAGCACCCGCCGCATGATCTTCCCCGAGCGCGTCTTCGGCATGTCCGGGACGATCCAGACGTGCTTCGGCCGCGCGATCTTGCCGATGTTCTCTTCAATTGCCCGGACGACGCGCACCTGGATATCCTCGGACGGCTCGATTCCCGGCTTCAACGAGACGTAGATCTCCGGCATCTTGCCTTTGACCTCGTCGTTGACCGGCACGACCGAGGCCTCGGCGATCTCGGGCACAAGCAGGCAGGCCGATTCGAGCTCCTTGGTCCCCAACCGGTGCCCGGCCACGTTGATCACATCGTCGATCCGGCCCAGGATCCGAAAATAGCCGTCCGGGGACTGCATCGCCGCATCACCAGGGATATAGGGCCAGTCACGCCAGTCCCTGCTGTCCTTGTTCTTGTTGAACTTGGCGAAATAGGTCTGGATGTAGCGCTCCCGGTCGCCCCAGATGCCCTGGAACTGCCCGGGCCAGGGGTTCTTGATCACGATGTATCCCGCCCGGTTGGCGCCCGGCGGGATTTCGTTGCCCGCCTCATCCAGGATCTTTGGGTGGATCCCCGGCATCGCCGGCCCGGCGCTGCCGGGTTTCATCGGGTGGATCCCCGGCATCGTGCTGCACAGGAACCCACCGGTCTCGGTCTGCCACCACGTATCGACGATGACGGCTTCGCCTTTCCCGATCTCGTGGTAATACCACTTCCAGACCGCAGGCTCGATCGGCTCGCCGACCGTCGTCATGTGCTTGAACTTGAAATCGTATTTGCGCGGCTCATCCGGCCCGGCCTTGCGCAGCATCCGCACCGTCGTCGGGGCAGTGTGGAAGATGTTGACTCCCAGCTGCTCGGCAATCCGCCAGGCGCGGCCGGCGTCCGGGTAGGTCGGGACGCCCTCGTACAGGACGCTGGTCGCCGCCAGCGCCAGCGGGCCGTAGACGATGTAGGAATGCCCGGTGATCCAGCCGATGTCGGCCATGCACCAGTAAACGTCCTCGGGATGGATGTCCTGCACATACTTCGTAGTCCCGGTCGCGTAGGCCAGGTAGCCTCCGGTCCCGTGCTCGCAGCCCTTCGGGCGGCCGGTCGTCCCGCTCGTGTACATCAAAAAGAGCGGTGCTTCGGCCGGCATCGAGACCGGGTCGACCCGGGCGCCGGGATGCTTTTCCAGCAGCCGGTCGACGAAGAAATCGCGGCCCGTGACCATCGGGGTCTCCGAGGCGTAGCGTCCCGGGAAGCGCCGCCAGACCAGGACCTGCCGGACTTCCTGTCCCTCCTTCGCCGCCGCCGCGACGGCCTCGTCGGCCTTGACCTTGTGATCGATCAATCCCCCGCTGCGGTAGTAGCCGTCCATGACGATCAGGACCTCGCTGCCGGAATCCGCCGCCCGCTCGCCGCAAGCCTTCCCGCTGAACCCGCCGAAAACGACCGAATGGATCACCCCCAGTCGGGCCAGCGCCAGCATCGTGACCGGCAGCTCGGGAACCATCGGCATGTGGATCGTGACCCGGTCGCCGGCCTTCAGACCGCACTCGTCTCGCAGGACGGCGGCGAACTCGTTGACCCGCACCCACAGCTCCCGGTAAGTCAGGACCACGTGCTGCTCGTCCTCCGGCTCCGGGACCCAGATCAGGGCAGCCTTGTTGCCGTAGCGGGCCAGGTGCCTATCGACGCAGTTGTAGCTGGCATTCAGACGCCCGCCTACGAACCACTTCCACTGCGGCGCCTCGCCGGTATCGAGCGTCGTATCCCAGCCCCTGTCCCAGTCGAGCAGGTCGGCGTATTCCTTGAAGCAGTCGGGGAAATTGTCCAGGCTGAACCGGTCGTAAATGCCGGGGTCGGTCATGTTGGCCTGCGCGATAAAGGCCGGGGCGGGATGGAAATAACTTTCTTCCTGCCAGTGGACGGCGATGGCGGCTTCGCTGACACCTGAAATTTCACTGTCGGACATGGGGTGCTCCTGAGGATGGGGCGTGGATTTTGTGGGATTATAGCAGACGACGAAATGACGAATGGACGAATGGGCGAATGGGCGACAAAGAAACGTCGCCTATTCGTCCATTCGCCCATTCGCCCATTCGCCCATTCGTCAATTCGTCAATTCGTTCTATAATTCCCCCAATGATCCCCATAAAACTCACCCTCTCCGGCTTCCTCTCCTACAAGGAACCCGTCACCCTCGACTTCACCTCCTTCGACCTGGCCTGCATCGCCGGCCCAAATGGGGCGGGGAAGTCGAGCCTGCTGGATGCGCTGACGTACGCCCTCTTCGGGAAAGCCCGGCGGGCGGACGAGATGCTGATCAACCTCGCCTGCGAGACGGCTTTCGTGGAGCTGGTCTTCGATTATGAGGGCAGCCGCTACCGGGTCCAGCGGACGAACCCGCGCGGCAAATCGACGATTCTCGAGTTCCAGATCGCCCGACCCGGTGAGAATGGGGAGGCAGGCAGTTGGAAACCGATGACCCAGCGCACCGTCCGGGACACGCAGCGCGGCATCGAGGAGACCCTGCGGCTGGACTACGAGACTTTTACAAACGCCGCCTTCTTTCTGCAGGGGCAGGCCGACCAGTTCACCCAGCAGACCCCCTCCCATCGCAAAGCGATCCTGGGCAGCATCCTGGGGCTCGACGTTTGGGAGGAATACCGCCTCAGAGCCGCCGAGCGGCGCAGGGCGGTCGAGGGGGAGGTGCGAGCGCTGGAAGGCCGGCTGGCCGAAATCCACTCGGAACTGGCCGAAGCCGATGACCGGATGGCCCTGCTCGAGTCGCTCAATGCCGAACTGGATCTGCTGGTCGGGTCGCGGGCAGCCCAGGAGACCGTCCTCGAGTCGATCCGCCGGATCCAGGCCGGGATCGAGGAACAGGCCCGGTTTGTCGATGGTCTCGAAAAGCAGGTCGAAACTGGGCGCCGGCGGGTGAGCGGGCTCGAAGCCCGGATCGGGGCGCGCACGCAGGAGCGCGACGAGATCGCCGCGATCCGTGAGCGTGAGGCGGAAATCCGGGGGGGGTTCACCGAGCTGGAGGAGGCGCAGGTCCGTCTAGCGGAATGGGACACGGCCCACCGCGAACACGAGTCGGCCCGGCGGGCGCCGCAGGCTGACATCGAGAAGGCCCGGGCCCGTTTGGAGGCCGAACTCGAGCAGCTCCACGCCCGCGAGAAAGAGGCTGGAGCGGCCGCTGATGAGGTGGAGGAGATACGGCGGAAGATCGCCGGTCTCCGGATCGAGTTGGAGGCTGTCGAGGCGAAACTCGCAGACAGAGACCGGTTGGTGGCCGAACTGGACGAAGCCCAAAAAGGACTGGCCGAAGCCCGTGCGGAAAACCCGAGGCTCAAAGAAGAGATGGAAGCCTTGAAAGAGCGGATCGAGAACCTGGAGGAGACCCCGGAAGAGGACGCGCCCTGCCCGGTCTGCGGGCAGCCGCTGACCGTCGAGCATCGCAACGAACTGATCGAGTCGCTGCGAGCGGAGGGCAAGGACAAAGGCGACCAGTACCGGGCCAACCAGGACCTGATGCGAACGGCCGGCGATCGGGTCGGGTCGCTCGAAGCGGAGATCGCGGCGCTGCGCAAGGCGGAACCGGAGGAGCGCGGAATAACGACCGAGCTGCTGGGGCTTCAAAGCCGGGAGGCGGTTTGCTCGGCTTTGACAACCGCCTGGGAGGCGGAGGGCCAGCCGCGGCTGGAGGCGGTCCGGGGGGAGCTGGAAGGAGAGCGCTTCGCCCCCGAAACCCGCGCCGCGCTGGCCGAGATCGACGCAGTCCTGAAAGCGACCGGCTACGACCCAACCGAGGCGGACCGGCTGCGTAAGCTGTCCGCTTCAGGCGATGCGATCCGGAAAGACATGCGTAAACTCGAGATGGCGGCCGCGGCGCTTGAGCCGTTGGAGCGCGAGATGGGGGATTTGAAAAAGGAGTTCAAGGCCGCAAGCGCTGATTTGAAGGACCAGGTGGCTTCGCTCGAAGATTCAACTGCTGCGCTGGAGGAGGCCAAAGCCAAAGCGCCGGACTTCCAGAAAGCTCAGCGTGATTTGCTGGACATGCAGGAAAACGAAAACCAGCTGCGGATGCGGATCGGATCGGCACAGCAAAAGGTCGATGTGCTGGACAGTTTGCGGGAGCGGAAGGCCGCGCTGGACGAGGAGAAGGCCGGGTGCCTGGCGCAGATCGCGCATCTCAAGCAGCTCGAGCGAGCCTTTGGGAAGGACGGAGTCCCGGCGTTGCTGATCGAGCAGGCCATCCCGCAGATCGAGAGCAAGGCGAACGAGATCCTCGAACGGCTGAGCGGTGGGGAGATGTCGGTCCGGTTCGAAACCCAGCGCGAGCTCAAGACGCGGGACAGCCTGCGCGAGACTCTCGATATCACGATCAGCGACGGCGCAGGGGTGCGGGATTACGAGATGTATTCGGGAGGTGAGGCGTTCCGGGTCGATTTCGCCGTGCGGCTGGCCTTATCGGAGGTGCTGGCGCGGCGGGCGGGAGCACGGCTGCAGACACTGGTGGTCGATGAGGGTTTCGGGAGCCAGGACGAGGCCGGCCGGCAGCGGTTGATCGAGGCGATCAACATGGTGCGCGGGGATTTCGCCAAGGTGCTTGTCATCACGCACATCGAGGCGCTGAAAGACGCATTTCCGACGAGGATCGAGGTGGAGAAAAGGGTCGATGGGTCCCAGGTCAGCGTCATCAACGGTTGACGGTCGGGCCGGCTGGGAACGATTGGAAGGTTGTTAGACCGGCTCGGCGTATTCTGCAACCCGGTCGCGGCCGGCACGCTTGGCCTGGTACATCGCGCTGTCGGCGGCATGCAACAGTTCTTCCGGCGTTTCACCGTGTACAGGGAAAACGGCGATACCGACCGAGATGGAGATCGGTCCGAGCACCATCCCATCGAATTCCACATTCAAGTTGTGCAAACCGCTGTGGATCTCCTCTGCCCGTTCTCGGACAGCATCCGGCTCCGCGTCCGGCAAGATCAGGGCGAACTCCTCTCCGCCCATCCGGCAGGCGATGTCGCTGGCGCGCAGGCTTCGCCTGAGGTACTGTCCCAGGGCGCTCAGCACGGCGTCGCCGGCCGCGTGTCCGTGCGAATCGTTAAAGGCCTTGAAGTGGTCGATGTCGAGCATGAGGATCCCCAGGCCACGGTTGTTGCGTTTGGCGCGGTGCAGTTCACGTTCGAGGGTTTCGTCCAGGTACCGCCGGTTGTAAAGGTCGGTGAGCGTGTCCCGGATCGATTGGTTTCGCAGGGTTTCCCGCAACCGGAGGTTCGCCAGGGCCAGGGCGGCGTTGTCCGCCACGGTCTGCGCCAACCTGCGCTGCGAATCGATTATTTGGTCTCCTCCATTGCCCTGTTCCAGGTGCAGCAAACCCAGGGGCTCTCCCTGGGCGATCAGCGGCATACATAAATGAGCCGCACCGTTTTCCGCCAGATGGCGGCACCGGCGCCCGGGCTCATCGGATGGGCTGAGATGCGCTCGCCCGCGACGCAGCGCCCAGCAATCCTCCGGCGTGAAAACTTTCTCTCGGACCTCGGCGGTTCCCCATTCAGCCATCGTCACCAGGCTGGCGCGCGATGTGCCCTGTACGCACAGACCGCCCGATCCGCCGGGGAATAGCTGCTGAGCCGAGCCGGAAACGATCTGCAAGGCTTCCTCGATGCTGACGCTGGCCTGCAGCAATTCGCCGAGTTCGTTAAGGATCGCCATCTCGGCCGTGCGCTGCTCCATCTCGGAAAGCCACCGGGTCAGCCGGGCGTTCGATTCGTTCAGTGCGGCCTCGGCCGTTTTGCGAGCGTGGATTTCTTTGATGTGCGTGATGAAGTAGGCGGGTCTCGCTGCGAGGTCGCGGACAAGTGAGACGCTCAGGATCACCCACACCAGATCGCCCGATCGGATCCTTAACTGCCTCTCCATCTGGTAGCTCCGGATTTCATCCGCAAGCAGCGCGGCTCGCCGATCCAAATCCTGGTCGCGTTCTTCGGGCACGATCAGGTCGGCCAGGGTCATGGTCAGCAGAGCGGCATCGTCATACTCCACCAGGCCGGATAGCGCCTGGTTCACCTGTATAAGCCTTCCGTCGGTCGCCACCATAGCCATGCCGTTCGGGGCCAGGTCGAAAGCGCTGGTAAAACGCTGTGAACTCTCGGCCAGGCTCCTGCCCTGTGTTTCTAAGCGGGCCGAGTCGCGTTCGTGAATGGCGGCGCCGATCACCACCAGGAAAGACACGACAGCCAGCAGGAGCAGCGTGTAAAAAACTTCCCACAGGCTGTGATCGGTCAACGTCGAATAAAGGACCCATGACAAACCCAGGATCAGGATCGCGTGCCCCGCAGCAAAACGCGGAGGCATCAGCAGACCGCCTAAGATCACCGGAACGATCAACCAAATAAGCGTATGCTCTTGCTTGATTAGCTCACTCGGATCGATGATATTGGGGATTGCGATCGACAGCAAAACCACGGTCATGGTCAGGCCGGCTGCCGACAGATACCGGCCCGTTCGTCCCAAACCATATGCAATGCCCAGCACCGCCAGGCTCGAAAGGCTACTGATGAGAGCGCCTCGGTTGACCCCTGCGCCGGTAAAGAGACGAACGCCCAGAACAACCCCCAAAACAAGTGTAACTGCGATCAACGTAAGCAGCACACCAGACAGCATTCGAAGCCGGCTGCGCCAGCGCTCAGGGGTCGCGGGGGGAGGTTCGATCAGACGGGTAATCAGCTTGCCGATGCGGGATGTTGGGTTGTGGGTACCGGGGCGAGGAGTCGTGAGCATCAATTATAAGTATACCTGTTTTACGACTAACTCGAATCGCTCATCAACATTTCCATCGCCTCAATTCCACGTAAACAGGAAAACGGGTGCACATGCAAAACCGCCGTCCGGTGCAGCTCACCGGACGGCGGTTTTGCTTGTTTACCTGACTTCTTGTTTACGCTTCGCGAAACTCCCCTTCGATCACTTCCCCCTCATCCTCATCTTCAGGGCCCTCCCCGTTGCCGTTGGTCTTGAACCCGCCCGCAAAGGGGTTGTCCCCGGGCTGCCCGGCGGCCTCCGGTCCGGCCTGCTGCTGGTAAAGCTGCTGGCTCAGGGCGTGGAAGGCGTGCTCGACGCCCTCACTGGCCGATTTGATCCTTCCGGCGTCGTCGGTTTGAAGGGCGTCGCGCAGTTCGTTGATGCGGCTTTCGATGCTCTCGCGTTCGCCTGTCGGAACCTTGTCGCCCAGTTCGGTGAGAGTCTTTTCGGTCTGGTAGGCAAGCGTATCGCCCTTGTTGCGGGCTTCGATCAGCTCGCGGCGGCCGCGGTCTTCGGCCTCGTGGGACTTGGCGTCTTTGACCATGCGTTCGACGTCCGAATCCGCCAGGTTGGTCGTCGCCGTGATCGTCACCTTCTGTTCCTTGCCGGTGGCCTTATCGCGGGCGGTCACATTCAGGATGCCGTTGGCGTCGATGTCGAAGGTCACTTCGACCTGTGGGACACCGCGCGGCGCCGGCGGGATGCCGTCCAGGCGGAAATTGCCCAGGCTCATGTTGTCGGCGGCCATCGGGCGCTCGCCCTGCAGGATGTGGATATCCACGGCGGTCTGGCTGTCGGCCGCGGTCGAATAGGTCTCGGTCTTGCGGATCGGGATGGTCGTGTTGCGTTCGACCATCGTCGTCATCACGCCTCCGAGCGTTTCGACGCCCAGGGAAAGCGGGGTGACGTCCAGCAAGAGGACGTCCTTGACGTCTCCGGCCAGCACGCCGGCCTGGATGGCCGCGCCGATCGCTACCACTTCATCCGGATTGACGCCCTTGTGCGGCTGCTTCTTCGTGAGGGACTGGACCAGTTCCTGGACCATCGGCATGCGGGTCGCGCCGCCGACCAGGATAATTTCATCGACATCGGTGGGCTTCATCCCTGCGTCCTTGAGGGCCGCCTCGAACGGACCGCGCAGCCGGTCGACCAGGTCTTCGGTCAGCTGCTCGAATTTCGAGCGGGTCAGTTTGATCTGCAGGTGCTTCGGACCCTCCGAGTCGGCAGTGATGTAGGGCAGGTTAATCTCGGTCTCGAGCACGGTCGAGAGTTCGATCTTGGCCTTTTCGGCCGCCTCCCGCAAGCGCTGGAGCGCCTGTCGGTCTTTGCCCAGGTCGATGCCCTGGTCCTTCTTGAACTCCCCGGCGAGCCAGGTGATGATGCGTTCGTCCCAGTTGTCGCCGCCGAGCAAGGTGTCTCCGTTGGTGGCCTTGACCTCCACCACGCCGCCGCCCACATCGAGCAGGCTCACGTCGAAGGTCCCGCCGCCAAGGTCGAAGACGAGGATGGTCTCGTTATCCTTCTTATCGAGCCCGTATGCCAGTGCGGCCGCGGTGGGCTCGTTGATGATGCGCTGGACTTCCAGCCCGGCGATCTTGCCGGCGTCCTTGGTGGCCTGGCGCTGGCTGTCGTTGAAATAGGCCGGGACGGTGATGACGGCCTTCGTGACCGTCTCGCCCAGGTAGGCTTCGGCGTCCGCCTTGAGCTTGGCGAGCACCATGGCGGAGATCTCCTGCGGGCTGTATTCCCGGTTGTTCTGCGGGATCTTGATGCGGGCGTCTCCATTCGGCCCTTCCACGACGTGATAAGTGACCATGTCGCGCTCGTGCTGGACCTCTTCGAAGTGCTTTCCGATAAAGCGTTTAATCGAGAAAACGGTGTTTTCCGGGTTGACGACGGCCTGCCGTTTGGCCGTCTGTCCGACGATCCTTTCCCCGTTTTTAGTGAATGCGACGACCGACGGGACCAGCCGCGAGCCTTCCGCAGACGTGATGACGGTCGGCGATCCCCCTTCCATCACGGCGACGACGCTGTTGGTCGTGCCCAGGTCGATTCCGATGATTTTAGACATGTGTACCTCCGGGTTGAGTGAGTTAGCGTTCGGCGAATCGGGGATTCGGCGAATTGGCGGTTCTGTAGCCAATTTGAATTGGTTCGATTACATATCTAAGGATAAAACACCAATACAAGAATTCCGTTAATGTTGTATCGGAAACATATCAACAATTACAATCTCTCAGACCTCAATTCGCCAATTCGCCAATTCGCCCCACCCCTTCCGAGTATAATTCCTCCCGTGACCCTCCCCGAACCGGAACTGATCACCGACCCCGATCAGCTTGAAGACCTTGCCGACCTGCTCCGGAATGCACCCCGGATCGCCGTCGATACGGAATCCAACAGCCTGCATGCCTACCGGGAGCAGGTCTGCCTGCTCCAGTTTTCCGTGCCGGAGGGGGATTTCCTGGTCGATCCGCTCGTCCTGCCGGACATTGACGCGCTCGGACCGGTGTTCGCCTCGAGCCAGATCGAAAAGATTTTCCACGCTGCCGAGTATGACCTGATCTGCCTGCAGCGTGATTTCGGGTTCCGGTTTGCCAACCTGTTTGACACCCAGATCGCGGTCCGTATCCTGGGATGGAAGCGGGTAGGGCTCGGCAACATCCTGGAGGAGAAATTTGGGCTGAAACCGAATAAGCGCTACCAACGCGCCGATTGGAAGCGTCGCCCCCTCCCGGAGGATATGATGCAGTACGCGCAACTGGACACCCATTTCCTGATCGAGCTGCGCGACCAGCTCGAACCGCTGCTGACCGAACGCGGTCTGATCGAGCTGGCCCGGGAGGACTTCAAACGCGCCTGCGAGGTCACCGAGGTCCACGAGACCGGCAAAAACGGGATGTGCTGGCGGGTCAACGGATCGCACGAGCTGACCCCGCAGCAGATGGCCGTGCTCCAGGAACTGTGCAGGTACCGCGATGGGGTCGCCCGCCGGTTGGACCGGCCGCTGTTCAAAGTGATCCCCGACCGCGTGCTGGTGGAACTCGCCCGGCACTGCCCATTTGATATAAACGAGCTCGGCGAAATCGATGGGGTTCATAGTTGGCTGCTGCGCAACCACGGCCGCGATCTGCTGGCAGCCGTCGGTCGTGGTCTCAAATCGGATCCGCTCGAGCCGCCTCGGACCGTCCGTCCAGCCTCCTCATATCTGGCCCGGATGGATACGATGCACGCCTGGCGCAAGGAAACCGCCCGGAAAATGGGGGTGGAATCGGATGTCGTCCTGCCGCGGAATCTCCTGGAAGCCGTCGTGCGCGAGAATCCTCGGGATAAACAGTCGCTGGCCCCCCTGCTGGACGAGACCCCCTGGCGGATGGACCAGTTCGGCGGATCGATCCTGGCGGCGCTGAACGGGTCCGATTCGCAATCCTGACAGGCATATTGGTTTGAAGCTCACCTTTCACGGCGCCGCCCGCACGGTCACCGGTTCCCAGCATCTTTTGGAAGTCGACGGCTTCCGGCTGCTGCTGGAATGCGGACTGTTCCAGGGTCGTCGCAATGAGGCTTTCGAGATCAACCGCCGGTTCCGTTTCGATCCGGCCGGTATCGACGCCGTCCTCCTCTCCCACGCGCACATCGACCACAGCGGCAACCTGCCCCATCTATTCAAAAACGGTTTTGTCGGCCCGGTCTACGCCACGACGGCGACCCGCAGCCTGGCGGAAGTGATGCTGCTCGATTCGGGCAAGATCCACGAGAGCGATGTCGTTTACCTCAACCGCCGGCGCGAGAAACGCGGCGAGCCCCCGATCGAACCTTTGTACACCGTCGAGGATGCCCGGATTGCCAACAGTCATTTCGAAGGCATTGCATACGACCGGACCTTTGAACCCGTCCCCGGTGTGCGGGCGAAATTTGTCGACGCCGGGCACATCCTCGGCTCGGCCGCCGTCGTCCTGGATATTGAGACCGGCGGCCGGACGCGCCGGCTCTGGTTTTCCGGTGATATCGGCCGCTTCGACAAACCCCTGCTGCGCGACCCGGTCATGCCCGAGGGCGCCGATTTCTTGATCATGGAATGCACCTACGGCGACAAGCCGCACCGGGACCCGATCGCCTCGTACGAGGACCTGCTGGGAATCGTGCGCAGGACGATCGAGCGCGGCGGGAAGGTCATCATCCCGGCCTTCGCCGTCGGGCGCACCCAGGAGCTGGTCTACAGCCTGCACAAGATGATCGACAACGGCGATCTGCCCTCCGTCCCGATCTTCGTCGACAGCCCGCTGGCGGTCAACGTCTCCGACGTCTTCCGCAAACACCGGGACTGCTATGATGAGGAGACCCTGACGTTTATCGAGACCGATCCGCACGGCGGCGCGCTGGGTTTTCACCTCATCAACTATGTCCGATCGGTGGAGGAGTCAAAAGCGCTCAACCACCGGGATGATTCGATGGTCATCATTTCCGCCTCCGGCATGGCCGAGACCGGCCGCATCCTGCACCACCTGAAAAACAACATCGAAGACCCGCGCAACACCGTCCTGATCGTGTCCTGGATGGCCCCTCACACCCTCGGCCGCCGGTTGGCGGAGCGGGAACAGACCGTCCGGATCTTCGGCGAGACCTACCAGCGCCGCTGCGAAGTCGCCATCTTGAACGGCTTCTCGGCCCACGCCGGTCAGGATGCCCTGATCGACTATGCCCTGCATACCCGGTCATCCGTCCAAAAAATCTTCCTCGTCCACGGCGAACCCCGCGGCGCTGAACCCCTCATGGACCAATTGAAATCGCGCGGCCTGGATGAAATCTACTATCCGGAGCCTCATTCGATCTTCGATATGCTATAATCGCCAGTCGCACGTCCCGGAGAGGTGCCAGAGTGGTTGAATGGGGCGGTCTCGAAAACCGTTGTGGTCCTCGGACCACCGTGGGTTCGAATCCCACCCTCTCCGCTGATCCGGTAGAGACGCCAAAGCGTGGCGTCCCTGCCATTGGCTCGAAGACCCTGAATCCGGAGGATCATCCATGAAATCGTCCCGTTCCATCCGCTTTTTGTCCACCATCCTGGTCCTGGCCGGCGGAATGCTGGCTTGCAACCTCTCGGCAGCAGAACCGACCGCTGTACCCACGCCCACCGAGGTCCCGCCTATCCCGACGAATGCTCCGGCGCCAACGGCGACGGCTGAACCAACCACGCCCCCATTGGCGCCCACCCAGGGCGGCTCGGACGGCACTCCGCTGCTTGAGATCCTGCAGGTCAACGGCTACCTGGACAGCTTCGATTCCTGGAACATCGTCGGTCTGGTCCAAAACAACTCCGACCGGATCGTCGACAGCATCGAGATCGAGATTGAACTGTTCGATACGAGCGGGAATTCGATTTACGTCAACACGACCTTCGTCGATCTGTTCAACATCGCTCCGGGCGAAATCACCCCGTTCTCCTACACGGTGTTTGAGGACCTTCCGGATGCCGACAATTTCGTCGCGACCGTGATCGGAAACAGCACGACGACGCTCGAACGAGCCAACCCTGAAGTCGTCGGCACCAATATGGTCCACGACGACAACGGCGATACCCACATCACCGGTGAACTGGTCAACAACACCGACCAGCCGATCCAGATCAGCAGCCTGGCCGCAGCCACGTTCGATGCGACCGGACAGGTCCTGTCGGCGAACTCCTATTCGGTCTCGATCCGGTATCTCAACCCCGGCGACACCGGGCCGTTCCGGATCTCGATCACCGGGGCCGATTCAGGCACCGCGGCGATCGACTCGTTCGTCGTCTACACCGATGCCGAGTTCACCCAGACGCTCGGACCCTTCGGGCTGACGATTTCCAACGCCTATGATTACGTCGACACGTTTGACGGTCTGCATCTGGTCGGAGAGGTGACGAACGACGGGAGCCTGGCCCTCAACGTCAACCTGGTCGCCGCCATTTACGCCGCCGACGGGACGGTGCTGGACGCCTCCGAAATCTCACTCCCGATCAACGTCCTGCCCCCCGGCGAAAGCCTCCCGTACGACTTCGACTTCTGGGGTCCGCTCAATAACACGGCCGGCTTGCTCGCCCAGGCGGACTCCTATGTGATCCAGGTCGACGCTTACTGGACCTGGGAGACCACCACCGAGCTGTTCACCCTGTCCAAGCAGAACGAGGTCAACGAGTTTGATGAATTCGGTGGTGAGTTCAACGGGCAGGTCGTAAACGACTCGGGCGGTCCGGTCGATTACATCACCATCGTCATTTTTCTCCGGGACCTGGCCACCGGCCAGGTGGTCGCCAGCGGATACGACTTCATCTTCGACGAGGTGCCCGACGGCGGCACGGCGGATTACACCGTGTTCATCGACGTGCCGGAGGGCTTCGACGTAAACTCCGCAGAATACTTCACGATCGTCACCGGCGAAAGACCCTGACCGGTCCTCGGATCGGCCTGAAACCAAAAGCGGTCGGACCATGTCCGACCGCTTTTGGTTTTGAAAGATCGATCTCCTACTCGAGCACTTTCTCCGGGAGCATTTCTTCTAGAAGCGCTTCCAGCGCCATGGTGTGGCTGCAGCGCTGTCGGGTCTGGAAGAAATCGCAGGTGCAGTGCCAGGCTTCGTCCTGGAGGGTGACGGTATGATCGTTATTGTTTCCGTTGAAGCGAACCCGAAGCATTTCGAACTTGATCCGCTCCGGTTGTTCTGCGTACATTTTGGCTTTTTGGATTTTTCCGATCAAGCCAGTGTCCATATTTTTCTCTCCTTGTCTTGGAATCAAAAAAAGACACGCCGACTCGCGCGTGTCTTTTCTAATTCCGGGGATGTGGTTTTTTTTGATCGCATTGCTTGGGAACTCCTGGAAATGGTTTCCTGAAACCCGCTGCAATTGTACCGCGATTAACCCTGCCGATTCAAATTGCTTCGCTTGCAAAACCGTTTCAAAGGATCGGGACACGGGCGAGCGAGTCGCCGCGGCCGTTCGCCTGTCCGGAGACCAGCCGGATCTCCCCGTCGACCTCTTCAATGCGTATGGGATCGAATGTATTGAACGTCCCGGCGTAGTACTTGATCCGTTCGCCGGTCATGAACCGCTCACCGGCCCGGATCCGGGTGATCGCTGCTTCCCTGGGGATTTTTTTCCAATCCGACCAGGTCGGGCCGCGACGCTCGAACGCCCGCAGCCAATCGATCCTCCCGCCGGCATCCAGGTGGACCGCAACAACGACCGCATCCGTTTTCTTGCCGCCAAACAGGCCCATATCATTTCCTCCAAAAACAGCGGCCCAAAGGGCCGCCAGCGGCCAGCGGACCGCCCTGGTCGGGGTGCGCGGATTCGAACCGCGGACCTCCGCGTCCCAAACGCGGCGCGCTGCCAGCTGCGCCACACCCCGATCGGACGCAGTATAACATGGTTCCACGCACCAGGCACCAGGCACCAGGCACCAGGTAGTTGGTGCCTGGTGCGTGGTGCGTAGCGCCTGGAACTTGGTTATAATGCGGCGATTATTCCGGGAAGGAGCGAACTTGAAAATCCAATACGAAAACATCACTGCTCATATCTGCCGGATCGTGCTCAACCGGCCGGAGGTTTTGAACGCCTTCGATTTTGAGATGATCGACGAGTTCACGGCTGCGATCGAACGGGCACACGCCGATCCTCTGCTGCGCGTTTTGGTCCTGACCGGCGCCGGCGACCGGGGCTTCTGCACCGGCGGCGATTTGAAAGCCTATTACGCCCACAACACCGAAGCCGACGGCGGGCGCATATCGAGCACGATGAGCGCTGCCCTGAAACGCCTGGAGGCCCTGCCGTTCCCTACCATCGCCGCGATCAACGGGCATACCCGCGGGGGTGGGGCGGAGGTCGCCGTGGCCTGTGATCTGCGGATCATATCGGATGCGGCGACGATCGGGTTTACCCACATCAATGTCGCCGTCACGACGGCCTGGGGCGGCAGCCGCCGCCTGCTGCGGTCCATCGGCTACGCTGCCGCGATCGATCTCACCCTGAACAGCCGGGTGCTGACCGCTACGGAAGCACACGCCCTGCGACTGGTCCACCGCACGGCCCCGCCCCAGGTTTTGAAGGATTCGGCCCTGGCGTGGGCCCGGGAGCTCGCCGCCCGTCCTCCACAGACCGTCCGGGCGATCAAGCAGATTATGCTCGCCGGCTACGGAACGGATAACGACCCCGCCTCCGCCCTCGAAGCGGAGCTCTTCCCCAGGCTTTGGGCGCACCCCGACCACCAGGAATTGACGGCCGGTTTCCTCAACAAGTGAGAATTCGGTATTGACAAGAACAACCGAATAATCGAAAGTTAACCGGAGTCGCCGGCATGGATCCCGTTCTCTACCACACCCACCACTCACTCCGGTCAGATGACCTTTCGTTCTGGCGCGAACTCGCCCGCGCATCCGGCGGTCCCGTCCTCGAATTGGGTTGCGGAACCGGTCGCGTCCTGCTCCGGCTCGTTAAGGACGGCCTACAGGTCCATGGGATCGACAACGACCCCGATATGCTGACCTTTCTGAATCGCATGATCCCGCCGACGATGGGCTGGCAGATCGAGGTGAATGAGGCGGACATGCGGTCCTTCGAACTCGGGCGGCAGTTCCCGCTGATCATCCTGCCCTGCAATACGCTCAGCACCTTTGCGGGTGGCGATCGGAAGCGGATTTATACGCAGGCCTTGCGACACTTGGAGCCCGGCGGGAAGTTTGCCTTCAGCATCCCCAACCCGCTCATCCTCAAGGATCTCCCGGACGAAGGGGCAGTGGAATTGGAGGACGAATTTTCCCACCCCGCCACCGGGAATCCGGTCGCCGTGTACAGCAGCTGGATCAAATCCCCGGACCGAATCACCTTTTACTGGCGCTACGACCACCGCTACCCGGACGGCCGGGTCAAGACCTCTGAACTCGATACGACCCATATGCTCGATGCCCCGCAACGCTATCTGGCCGAACTTCACGACTGCGGTTTCAAGGCGACCGCCGCCTATGGGGATTTCTTCAAAACCAATTTCACGCCGGACGCTGCTTATTTCATCATCACTTCCATAAACGCATCCGGCGCATAAAGATTTAGAATCTATCCGAAAATTCGCCCGGCCTCAAATTTTTCGGATAGGTTGTCAGAACCTATATTTTCTCCCGGTTGGTTTGGTGCTAGAATCGGGCTAAACTACCGTTATCCATAGCGGTTCTGCCGATATGGCGCAGCCCCGAGGAGTGAGAAGATGAAAGATCAGATGCCGGACGAAACCGAGAAAGAAGAAAACGACGAATCGAGCGACCAAACCATGGAGACCGGGTCCGCATGGCCAAGTTCCGATCCCAAACCACCCGGCAGGGTCAACCTGTACGCCCGCAAGCTTGCAAGATCGTTGGTCATCGCCAGCATCCTATTTTTGGGCGGGATGGCGATTGCGTACTTTGCCTTCCAGCGGCCGCTGACGTCCGGACTGAATGACCGGATCGAACAGTTGACGTCAGAAAAAGGCGACCTGGAAGCCCAGGTGACCGCGCTGGTGGAGCAAGTCGAAACCTTAGAACCGTTCGAAGCTGAGAACCAGGCGCTGCAGTCGTCGCTTGCGCAGGAAGAACTGCACGTTCGGTTGCTCTCCGCGCTGAAGGACGTCCAGTCGGCGCAGCTTTCACTGGCGCTCGGGGAGGTCGATGCGGCTCGTCTCAGCCTGTCGCGCACCGAAGACCGGCTCGAGGAACTTGGCGAGCTGCTCCCGGCCGATCAGCAAGGTGTCGTGGATGGGATGGTCCAGCGTTTGGGCCTGGTGATCGACGGGATGGAGAGCGATGCATTTGCAGCGGCTTCCGACCTGGAAGTGCTGGCAAACAGCCTGCTGCAGCTCGAAAACACCCTGTTCACCAGCCCCTGATACCGGACGGCCGGGCTAGTCTTCCCCCACGGGCTTCCCGATCAGCCCGATCAGCGCCCCCCCCGTGATGGCGCCGCTGATCGGGCCGGCTGCAACGAATCCAATCGTCATATCCAGGTAAGGGACGATCCAAAGCGCAGCCACCCACGCGACGGAATTGGCGACGACCCATAGCCAGACGGTTTTGCTTCCCGAATAAAGAACCACCGCCTGTGGGATGCCGACGGCCACCCCGATGACCAACCCGATCAGGAGAAAACCTATGCTCGCGCCGGTTTGAAGACCGATCACGACAAACAGGCTGATCGCCCAACCGAGCATGCTTGCCAGCACCCACCAGCCGGCGCGCCGGCCCAGTGGGCCCTGGCGGATCGGTCGGAGAAGGAACCACTGATTCATCCCGAAGTTAATCCCGACGATCAATCCCCCGACCGACCAGATCAAGGCGCGCGTTCCAACGCCCAAAACCGGGGAGACGAATTCGACCAGCAGCCAGGCCAGGGACATGCCGACGATCCATCCGACAGAACTGGCGAGCACCCACAGGAGCCAGAAAGCGACACCCAGGTTGTTGGCGGTTTCATCGATATCGGGAATTCTTAGCTTGCGCATCTGGAAATCAGCCTCAGTATAGCAGGAAACCGGTTCGGAAGGAATCGCGTTAGAATATAGACGTGAACGACGAACGCTTCGATGACCTGGTGCCCATGCGCAACCCGGCGTCCCGCGAAAAACACCGGCGCGATGTCGGTCTGCAGATCATCACACCGCTGATCCTCGTCGCCGCCGTCGTGCTGCTCGCAGGGGGATATCTGGCCGCAACCGGCTGGACGGGATCGTCCACCGGTTTTTGGCGCGACCTGGCCATGATCTGGCTGGTGATACTCGGCATGATCCTGGGCCTGGTCCCACTGGCTCTTTTAGCCGGCCTGGTTGTCGGAATCACCCGGCTGATCCGGGTGCTGCCGGTCTGGACGTTCAAATTGCAGCGCTTTTTTGAGCGGGCGGCTGATGTGACCGCCACGGCCTCGCGGGCGATCACCGGCCCGCTGATCCGGCTGGGCGCGGTGACAGCCGGTCTGAGGCAGTTGGCCCGTCGCGGCCGGCCGCGTAGAAAAACGGACCGACCCCGACATTTACCTTAGGAGAAAAGGATGGAATCAAACGATAACTGGAAATCCCGTACGATCCTGCTTGGCCTGGTCATCGGGGCCGTGGCGGGTTTGGGCGCTGCGTATATGCTCGTCCAGCAGGCCGAGAAAGATGGCCGGGCGCCTGAGATGAGTCCGGGTGAAGGCGTAAAGCTTGGTCTTCTGGTCCTCGGCGCGCTTCGCCAAATCGCACAACTTGGAGAAGGGCGCGGCGGGTAAGCGTTAACTTTCATCATCCGCCGGCCGATAGGATCCGGTAATCGTCCTCGATCGCTGCGGCTTTTCCCAGCATTGCGGAAGCCGGGCAGTACCGCTCCCTGGACAGCTCGATGGCACGCTCGACGTCGGCGGGATCGATTTCGTTTCCGGTGACCAGGTAATGGATCACGATCTTTGTGAAAACGTGGGGATGCTCATCGGCCTGTTCCACGTCCACCGTCACTTCGAAACCGGTCACATCCTGCCGTTTCTTCTGGAGAATGGAAATCACATCCATCGCCGTGCATCCGGCCAGGCCGATCCCGATCAGTTCCAACGGACGAAAACCCCCGCCCGCTTCCCCGCCGGATTGGCTGCTGCCGAGCTTGACTTCAAAACCCGATCGGGCCGTCCCCGTAAAAGAGAGCCCCTCGTGCCAGGTCACTCCTGCGTACATGTTCTCTGCACCTCGTAAGGATCAGCGAATTCGCGCAGGGCTGCAGCGACGCCGCAGCCCTGACTGGATTCGCCGCCCCAATTCGCGGATATTTTGAATTCCGGCACCCCGCCCCCGCGCCGGCATTTTTCTCAAACGGATGAGAATCATGGAATTATACCGGCTCGTACGGTCTCGGGGACCCGTTTCGCCGGACCCGTCCCGGATCGGCCACCATCCCGATGCGGGGCAATCCCGCCTTTCATCCTCCCGCTCGGCTTGACAGGACTCCGAATTCAAGGATAATAAAGAAGCTGTTCACAATCGACTCACCACCACCAAAGGCTGAGAACGAGGAAAGTAGGATCGTGAAGCCGTCAGGGAGGCAGGGGCCTGGACTGGAACCCCCGCCCGGCAGAAACGGTTTGAAGTTCCCTCGGGAGCCGTCCGAGTGAACGGCGGTGGGGCATGCCGCTCCACCGCAAGTAGCCCGGTCCGCGATCCCCGCGTTATCGAAGGGAAGCCGATCGCCGGAACATCCGGCCGCCGGTCCGAGCGGGCTGCGCTGCGCAGCCAAGAAGGGTGGTACCACGGGTGCTTTCGATCCCGTCCCTTTGATTGGGACGGGTTTTTTGTTTAAAGATGGTCCGCACATGGGGTCCGGCCGCCGGGGGGCCGGACCCCATGTGCGGAAATCGTTTCTTCAAGAGGTGACCGATGCTGGAAGATCTCGACAAAATCAAACAGACCGCTCTCGCCGCCCTGGCGGAGGCCGGTTCCGAAGCGGCGCTTGAAGAATGGCGCGTCCGCTTTCTCGGCCGAAAATCGCCGGTCATGGACGTCTTCTCCGCGCTCCGCTCGCTCTCTCCGGAGGAGCGGCCGGCCGTCGGACAGCGCGCCAACGAGGTCCGCACCGCCCTCGAAGCTGGCCTGGCCGAACGCCTGGAGACCGTGCGAACCGCTGCGCTGCGGACCTCCCTGCAGCGCGACCGGCTGGACGTGACGCTCCCCGGCCGCCCACTGGCGCGCGGCCGCCTCCACCCGGTCACGCAGACCATGCGCAGGATTTTTTCCGTCTTCGCCGAGATGGGATTCCAGATCTACCGGTCCAGGGACGTCGAGACCGACGAGATGAACTTCCAACTGCTCAATTTTCAGCTGCACCACCCGGCGCGGGAGATGCAGGATTCATTCTACGTCGACTCCGGCCCGGCCGGCGCGGACAACCCGGTCCTGCTGCGGACCCACACCTCCCCCGGGCAGATCCGCTCGATGCGTGAGAACTCCGGTTACAGCGGCGCAGGACCGCTCCCGACGGACCCGCCGCCGGTCCGGATCATCCTGCCGGGGATGTGCTACCGGTTCGAGCAGATCACGACCCGCGCAAACGTGCAGTTCACCCAGGTCGAGGGCCTGGCCGTTGGGAAGCGGATCACCTTTGGGGATCTGAAAGGGACGCTGTCCGATTTCGCCCGCCGGATGTTTGGTGAAAACGTCCGGACGCGCTTCCGCGCCTCCCATTTCCCGTTCACCGAACCGAGCGCCGAAATGGATATCGAATGCTTCGTCTGCGGCGGGGCGGGCTGCAGCGTCTGCAAACACGCCGGCTGGCTGGAGATCCTCGGTTCGGGGATGGTCCACCCCGTCGTCCTGCGCAACGGCGGGTACGATCCCGAGGTCTACACCGGGTTCGCATTCGGGATGGGTCCCGAGCGGATCACGATGCTGCGCCACCGGATCGACGATATCCGGTATTTCTGGGATAACGATATGCGGTTTCTCGAGCAATTCTAATCCCGAACTTTTGAGGACGGGCGATTTGGGGCCTGTAGCGGCGGAGCCGCTACCCGCCCCCCAATCGCCCAGCATCTGAAAATGAGGAGCGAATATGAAAGTCCCGCTTTCATGGCTGAAAGACTTCGTCGACATCACCCTCCCCATCGATGATCTCGCCCAGCGCCTCACCGGCGCCGGGCTGGAGGTCGAGGCGATCCATTTCATCGGGCTGCCCCCGCCAGAGACCACCCGGGTCGAGTACAAGATCAGCGGGTTCGAATGGGACCGCACAAAGATCGTCGTCGGGGCGGTGCTCGAAGTCCTGCCGCATCCGGACGCCGACCGGCTGGTGCTCTGCCGCCTCGACGACGGCGTACAGGTCCACACCGTCCTGACCGGCGCGGCGAACCTGTTCGAGTTCAAAGGCGCCGGCCCGCTGGAGACCCCGCTCAAGGTCTGCTACGCCCGCGAAGGCGCCGCGATCATCGACGCCTACCTGCCCGGCGACAACCTCACCACGCTCAAGCGGAAGAAGATCCGCGGCGTCGAATCCTACTCGATGGCCTGCTCGGAGCGCGAGCTGGGGATCTCCCCGGAGCACGAAGGCATCATCCTGCTCGATCCGGACGCCCCGGTCGGGACGCCGCTGCAGGACTACCTGGGCGACGCCGTCCTCGACATCGCCATCACGCCCAACATCGCACGCAACGCCAACGTGGCCGGGATCGCCCGCGAGATCGCAGCGCTGACGGGCGCGCCGTTCAGGGCGCCGGCCGACCCGGATCCGTGGGCCTCGGATGCCCCCTCGATAGAAGGGCTGGTTTCGCTGCAGATCACCGAGCCGGAGGTCAACCCGCGCTTCGTGCTCGGGCTGATCGAGGGGATCGCGATCGGACCTTCACCATACCTCGTCCAATACCGGCTGCGTTTGGCCGGCCAACGGCCGATCAACAACGTCGTCGACGCCACTAATTACGCCATGCTCGAACTTGGCGAGCCGCTGCACGCCTTCGACTACGACATCCTGCTCGCCCGGGCGGAACAGGCCGGCGCCGAAGCGCCGGTCATCATCACCCGCCGCGCCGAACCGGGGGAAAAACTGCAGACGCTGGATGGTGAGATCCGGACCCTGGACGACTTCACCGTCCTGGTCTGCGACCAGTCCGGCTCGCTGGCCCTCGCGGGCGTGATGGGCGGGCTCGAATCGGAAGTCACCGGGGCGACGACCCGGATCCTGCTGGAAGGCGCTTCGTGGAATATGATCAACACCCGGCGGACCCAGGTCTCCCAGAAGCTTCATTCCGAGGCCGGCTACCGCTTCTCGCGCGGCGTTCATCCGTCGCTGGCGCCGGCCGGCGTCCGGCGCGGGTTGATGTTGATGGCGGACTGGGCCGGTGGGCGCGTGGCCAAAGGGTTGGTGGACGAATACCCGCAGCCGCCCGGTACGCCGGTCGTCGAACTGACCCCGGCCGACGTCGACCGCTGGCTGGGGCTCAAGCTGGGAACCGAAGAGATCGTCCGCATTCTGACCGCGCTCGAATTCGACTGCCGGGTCCTTGACGGTGGCGCCATCCGCCTGCAGCCGCCCGATTTTCGGTTGGATATCGGGACCGGGGTGATCGGGGTGGCCGATGTGATCGAGGAGATCGCCCGCATCTACGGCTACGATCGCATCCCGGAAACGCGGATGTCCGACGAGTTGCCTCCCCAGCGAGGCGTCCCCGCACTGGATCTGGAAGAGCGCGTCCGGAACCTGCTCGTCACCGCCGGCTTCCAGGAGATCATCACCTACCGGATGACGACCCCGGAAGCCGAGAACCGCCGGCTCTCCCCCGGCACGCCCCCGGCGGACCGCCCGTACGTCGGGCTGCTCAACCCGATCAACCGGGAACGGACGGTGATGCGCCAGAGCCTGTTGGCCTCTGCCCTCGAGACGGTTGAACGCAACGCCCGCCTGCAGGACCGGCTGGCCGTGTTCGAGATCGGCGAGGTCTTCTACGGATCGGAGGAAGGCGCCCTGCCCGAAGAGCACACCCGGCTCGCCCTCGCGCTGGGCGGCCGCCGGGACCTGCCGGCCTGGCAGGGAGGCGACGATGGGCAGATGGATTTTTACGATCTGAAAGGCGTGGTCGCCGAACTGCTGGATGGGTTGCACATCGAGGTCGTCTACGAGCCGGGAGACCATCCCGTCTTCCACCCGGGTAAATGCGCCCACGTCACGCACGGCGAGACCAGGCTGGGGACGATCGGCGAACTGCACCCGGAAACCGCAGCCCGCTACGACTTCGACGGCAAAAAGGTCCTGGCGGGGACCTTCAGCATGGAAGCCCTGCTCTCCATCCGGCCGGACCGGTACGAAACCCTCCCCGTCCCGACTTACCCGCCCGTGATCGAGGACCTGGCGCTGATCGTCCCCGACAACGTCCCGGCGGAGGCGGTCGACGGCTTGATCCGGCAGACCGGGGGGAGCCTGGTCACGGATGTGACTCTCTTCGATCTTTATCGCGGCGCCCAGATCGAGCCCGGAAAGAAAAGCCTGGCCTACCGCATCACCTACCAGGCTCCGGACAGGACCCTGACGGACGAGGAAGTCGAAAAGATGCGCAGGAAGATTGTGGGGCGGTTGGAGCGGGAGGTGGGGGCGCGGCTGAGAGGATAAGGGCGAATGAGCGAATGAGCGGATGGGCGAATGGTGCTGGTGACGACCCTTTGCGTCGCCACCGGCGCCCATTCGCCCATTCACTCAATCGCTGAGTCGCTTCACGTTGCCTCGACGATCTCCGCCGCCACGTCATAGCGGCGGAACGGGGGGATGAGATACACTCCGGCGGCCCACGGCCGGACGGCCTCGATCAGCTCCCCGGCGATCCGGATCCCCTCCTGCCGCTTGTCCGCCGCGTTCTCCATCCTTTTAAGGATCCCCTCGGGGATGTGGACCCCCGGCAGCTCGTTGTGCAGAAATGTGGCATGCCGTTCGTTGAAAAGCGGCAGGATCCCGACGATCAGGGGCAGTTCCAGCCTCCCGACCTCGTCTTCGTAGCGGCGGACGAATTCCTCCGCCTGGGCAGGCTCGAAGACCGGCTGGGTCAGGGCGAAATCGGCCCCGCTTTCCACTTTGCGCCGGAGCGTCTTGATCTCTCGACCGGAGTCGCGCGGGGTCAGGTCCAATGCACAGCCGGCGAAAAAGGAGGTCGGTTTTCCGATCTCGGCCCCGGCGTAGTCGATGCCCAGGTTGAAGTTTTGTTTGATGAGCTTCACTACGCCGGAGGGGACGACGTCGTAGTCGTCCATCGCATCCGGATAGTCTCCGATAGCGGTCGGGTCGCCCATCACGACGAAGATGTTGCGCACATCCAGGGCGTGGGCGGCGAGCAGGTCGCCCTGGACACGCAGCAGGTTGCGGCCGCGGGTGGGGAAGTGCAGGACGGTCTCGAGCCCAAGCCGCCCCTGGACGATGTTGGAGACGGCCCAGGGGCTCATCCGCATGCGGGCCATCGGGCTGTCGGCGATGTCGACGCAGTCGGCGCCGGCTTCCATCAGCATGGCGGCAGCGGCGAGCAGCTTTTCCATCCCGAGCCCGCGCGGCGGAGAGAGCTCGACGGTGCGGACGAAGGTCCCGGAGGCCAGCTTGCGGCTGAGCCCGGTGGGCGCATCGCCTTCGAGGGATGCGCCGTTTTCGGCTTCTACTTCGGCGGGTTCGGTTTCGGCTTCGAAATGGATGTCGGGGGCGGCCAGGCCCTGCTTCATGGCGGCGATGTGTTGCGGAGTCGTCCCGCAGCAGCCCCCGATCAGCCGCGCCCCGGCTTGCCGGAAAGCTTGCGCATAGTCAGCGAAATATGCCGGCCCAGCGGGATACAGGATCCGCCCGCCGACCTGCTCCGGCAGACCGGCGTTCGGCTTGACCAGGAAGTGCGCCTCCGGGACCGCCGCCCGCATCCGCCTCAGGATGCGCAGCATCTGCGCCGGGCCCCCGGAGCAGTTGATCCCGATCACGTCGACTCCCTCATTTTGCAATGTCCGCGCGATCTCCTCCGGTGAATTGCCGAGCACGGTCCGGTCGTCGCGGGTGAACGTCATCGAAGCGACGACACCGGTTCCCGGTGCGACTTCCCGGGCAGCCCGCACCCCCTCGATGATCTCGTACAGGTCCGTGAAGGTCTCGAAAAGCAGAAAATCGACCCCGGCGCCCGCCAGCGCTTCGACCTGCTCGGTGAACGCCTCGCGCGCCTGCTCGAGCTGCACCCGGCCAAACGGCGCCAGCCGGACGCCCAGCGGACCGATGTCCCCGACCAGGTGCACCTCACGGAAAGACGCCAGGATGACCCGGCGGGCCAGTTCGACCCCGGCTCGGTTGATCTCGTCGACCCGGTCTTCCAACCCATGCCGGGCCAGCCGGTAGCGGTTCGCTCCGAAGGTATTAGTGAGCAGCGAGCCGGCGCCGGCGTCCAGGTACGCCCGGTGCACCTCGGCGACGACGGCCGGCCGGGTGAGATTGAGTTCGTCGAAACATTCGTCAAACCCGACTCCGCGTTCGTGCAGCATCGTCCCCATCGCGCCGTCCATCAGCAGGGGTCTGTCTGCCGCAAGCAGGGCGGACAGGGCGGTCTTCTCGGCGGTTTCGCTCATCGGTCGCGAATATGCCGCCGTTCGCGGCGGGCTTTCGGCGCATCAGGCTCAGCGCCAGGCTCGGCCCGGACCCGCTCGACCGGTGCGACCTCGAGCGCCTCCGCCATGGCCCGGATGTGATCGACCGAGTTCCCGCAGCAGCCGCCGACGATCGTGGCGCCCAGGTTCCGCACCCGGACAGCGTAGCGGGCCATCTCCGCCGGCGACGCGGCGTAGTGGGCCTGCCCGTCTTTGAGCACCGGCATCCCGGCGTTGGACTTGGCGACCAGCGGGACGTCCAGCCCGACGGCATACATGGCGGCGATCACACTTTCGATCTCACCCGGACCGTTCCCGCAGTTGCCGCCCATGGCGATCGGCTCGTACTCCCGGATCGCCTCCAGCGCCTGGACCGGGCTGACGCCCATCATCGTGTGGCCGTTCGTATCGAAGGTCATCGTGATCACCAGCGGCAGTTCGCTGACCGAACGGGCGCCTTCCGCGGCGGCGCGCACCTCTTTGAGATCGCTCATCGTCTCGATCCACAAAACGTCGACGCCTCCCTCGTCCAGCGCGGCGGCCTGTTCGGCGAAACCGGCGCGTGCGTCATCCGGGTGCAGGTCGCCGAGCGGCTGGATGATCTCCCCGCTGGGTCCCATCGATCCGGCGACGACGACGAGCTGCTCCGCCACACCGGCCTCCAGGCGCGCCAGCCTGGCAGCGGCGACGTTGATCTCCCGGACGCGGTCATCCAGCTTGTGGAGCTTGAGCCGAAAGCGGGTGCCGCCGAAGGTGTTGGTCAGGATGATCTGCGACCCGGCCCGGATGAAGTTCCGGTGCATCTTCCGGATCTTGTCCGGCTCCGTCAGGTTCCAGCTTTCCGGCGGATCTCCCTGGACCAGTCCCCAACCCATCAGGGTCGTCCCGGTTGCCCCATCCGTCAGGATGTATTCGTGGGTGCTGAGCAGTTTCTCGAGCGGATTCATGCGATGCTCCCTAAATAAAAACGCCTCCCGGATGAGAGGCGATTCAAAAGCGGATGATCCAATCTCTCATCTTCCAGGCTCACGCGGCGCGCGGCCTGCCGGAATTGGCACCTTGAAGGCGGTGCCAGGTTCCAGGTGCAAAGTGCCATGAATTTGGCACTTTGCACCTGGAACCTGGTACCGCTGTTCTGGTTGCCGAGGCTTCAACGGGCCGTTCCCTCAGCCTCTCTGGATGAGTTCCAGTGTTAAATTGTTAAGCCCGAGTTTACCATAAAACGGTCCCCGGTCGTGAGCGTGGTCGAAAAAGGGTGTGAGCGGTTGGCCGGGGGGAACTTCTCCCGGCCAACCGCTCACACCCATTTTCGACGCAAACTTATCCGAACCAACCCTCCAATCTGGACCGTTCGAACGCCCACTTCTCTTCCATGAATTTCTCGCTGGGCGGGGTCAGCTCGGCCTGGGGGCCGCCCTCGGTCAGGAATTGCCCGCGGATCATGACGGCCTGTCCGCCGCCGATCTCGAGGAAGCAGCCGCCGTCGCCGTCGTACCGCACGGCCGGGGTCCGGCCTTCGATCCGGGCCGCGATCCGCTCGGCCGCAACCAGGCCGCCCCCTTCGGCGAATACCCCGGCCTTCGGCAGCGGATCCCCGTTTCCCATCAAGGCGACGGTGACGTCGCCGATGGCGTAAACGTTCGGGAAGGCGGTCTCCAGCGTGAATGGGTCCACCTTGATCCAGGGGGCTCCACCCGTCAGCCCGCTCTCGCGGACCACCGCCGGAGGCCTGTGCGGCGCAACGCCCAACAGCAGGTCGAATTCCAACGCCTCCCCGTTTTCGAAATGCACCGCCCCGGACTCGACCCGGGTCGCCGTGTGTTGGGTCAGGAACCGGATGCCCCGGTCCAGCATGTAACGGTCCATCGACTCGCAGCCGGTCGCATCCAGCACCGGCAGCGAGACCGGCAGCGGGGTGAAGACGGTGATCTCGGCCGGGAGCGCCCGCTTCTTGAAGTGCTCCTGAAGCAGGATCGCCAGCTCATACGGCGCCGGGGGGCATTTGTACGGTTTCCCGAACACCCCGACCAGCACCCGTCCGCCTCCAAAAGCCTGCAGACGGGCTGCGTTCTTTTCGACCAGGTCCGGGTCGTAGACGCTCAAGGCGTGCTCGCGGAAACCGGGGATTGCGTCCGGGTCCAAATCAGCGCCTAGGGCGACGATCATCGCGTCGCCGTGGTAGGGATGGCCTCCGGCGGTCGCCGAGAGGCCCGCCGGATCGATCTCCTCGATCCGGGCCCGGACGAAATCGATCCCGAACTTCCGCAGGTCGACGAGCTTGCGCCGACCCTCCTCCGGCGTAGACTCACCGAGCAAGGCCAGGGTTTTGCGGAACCCGACCATAAATTCATCGCGCTTGTCGATCAGGGTGATGCGGTGCGGGTCGGGCAGCAGTTCGCGCAGCCGCCGGGCTGTCGGAACGCCCCCGAAACCCGCGCCGAGAATGAGGATGTGGGCCATTTGGTTTCCTTATCCGTCTCTTTTAGATGCGACGATTAACAACCTGTGCAAACCGGTTTCGATAAATCCATTCGCCTCGATCTCGTCATGGATCCGGGCCAGCGCTTCGAAATGGGTATCCACGCTGAACCCGGGGATCTCCCAGGGCAGGGCTTTGAAATAGTAGACCACCGCACCGGCGTCAAAGATGCGGGTCTTCGTCACGCATTCCTGCGCCCGGAGAACGGTGAAACCGGCCGACCGGATCTCCTCAACGTCGCGCGCCAGGTTTAAACCCCGGTCTTCCTCCGGCCGCTCGCCGCCCAGCTTTTCGATCAGCTCGATATCATTCAGCCCACCGACCTGCTGGGTGACAAACTGCCCATCCGGGGCCGTGATCCGGAAGACCTCGGCCGGGTCATAGTACTCGTGCCGGTTGGCGACCAGTTCGAACTGCCCGTCTGCAAAAGGCAGCGCGGGGTCGTCCTCTTCGATCTCGAACACCAGGACCCCGAGGGGTTCGAGCCGCCTGCGGGCGATCAGGGCATTGGGCGGGTACGCCTCGGTCACGCAGGTGAATGGCGGGAATGGATGCAGGGTGGAGAAGAATTCTCCGCCCCCGGTGCCCATGTCCAGCAGCGATTTCGGCGGGTCGCCGCCGCGTAAAAGCTGGAACAGGATGCTCGGGTAGCTCCAGTCGAGCGGAGAGCCGGCGATCCGGCCGGACAGGTAGGAGAAATCCCAGCCTTCGAACGGCTGCCTCTCCTCGGATTGCAGGAAAGACCGGAGGGTTTCACGGTTCATCTCCAGAGCTCCCACCACCGTTTCTCCCGGCCCAGGCCTGCCAGCTTGCGAGAGCTTTCAAAGAGGGGGCCGAGCAGCGGGTCTTCCCTTGCCTGCGGCTGCCAGGCGGGTCGCAGGAGGAGCGCCCGGTGGAGCCTGTCCGCCGCCGTGCGGGTATCGCCGGCCTTCGCAGCCAGCATTGCTCCGTAGTAGTTCGCCTCGATATTTTCGTGCTGCGCTGCCAGTGCAGTGTCGAAAGCCGTCGCAGCGCCTTCGAGGTCGTCGAGCAGCAGCCGGCATTGACCCAGGCTCGCCCAGGCCCGGTCGTGTCCGGAATCGTATGCGACGACGGCTTCGAAGGCCTCGGCGGCCTCGGCGTAGCGCTGCGCCTCGAAGTGCATCTCGCCGATCACCAGGTGGAGGGAAGCGTAAGCCGGGACCAGTTCGATCGCCTCCCGGTAGGCTCGGAAAGCGGCATCGGTCTGGCCGTTTGCGCGGGCGGCGTTTCCCTGTTGGACGAGGAGGTTGGCGCGTTCTTGAAAGCTCTTCAGATTTGGTCTCCGATGATAAAAAGCCCGAATGACCGTCCGCTCCGGGCGCATACGCCCCGAGCAGGCGGGTCACTCGGGCTTTTCATAGCGTTTTACAGGTTCGCCGCGTTTGATCTGGAAGTGGTCGAAATCACGCGCGACGGTCGTGTTTGGAAAGACGGTCTTCGCTTCTTCGTAGACGTCGCGTTCGCGGTACCGGCGAGAGAGATGGGTCAGCAGCAAATGACCGACCCCCGCCTGGGCGGCCAGCCGGGCGGCCATTTGAGCGGTCATGTGCGCAAAATCGCGGGCCATCTCCGCCTCGGCCTCCAGGTAAGTCGACTCGATCACCAGGGCGTCGGCGTCGCGGCAGATTTCGACCAGCTCCTCCGTCCGGCCAACGTCCCCGATGTGGACCAGCCGGGCGCCCTGGCGCGGTTCTCCCAGCACCTGGTCGGGCTGGATCGTGCGCCCGTCCGGGAGCCGGGCCGAAGCGCCGTCGACGAGCTGCTTGCGCCAGGGGCCGGGAGGGATCTCAAGGGCTTTGGCCTGTTCGGGCAGGAACGGCCGGCGGGTCCGCTCCTGGAAGGCGAAGCCGTAGCAGTCCGGGCCGCGGTGGCGTACGGGGAAAGCGGTGACCGTGAAATCACCGTCATCGAAGATGACCCCGGGGCGGATCGCGGTCAGCCGCAGCGGGATCGGGGGTGGTTTTCCGCGCAGGACGACGCCATTGAGCAGGTCGTCGATCCGCTCGAGCGCCCAGGCGCCGGCCAGGACTTCGAGATCGTCCATCGCCTCCCAGCGCATCAGGGTGGAGAGCAGTCCGCCCAGCCCGAGGATGTGGTCCAGGTGGCCGTGGGTGATCAGGATGCGGTTGAGCCGCTTGAACCCGATCCCCGACTTGAGGATCTGCCGCTGCGTCCCCTCCCCGCAGTCGATCAGGAAGCGGTGCTCCCCCCGCATCACCACCTGCGCCGACAGCCCGCGGTGAATCGACGGCGCAGAAGCGGAAGTGCCTAAAAATACGATTTCGAACAAGCTCTTTCTCCTTTGGCATGGATTGTACCCCACCGAGAGGAAAGGCAGAAAATGGGGTGAACCGGCGCTGGCTCTGCCAGCGCCGGTTCACCCCATTTTCTGAAGATAAACCAGACCATTTGTGCTATACTCGCACCATGCCAGCCAAAAAACCGGCGAAACCGAAACCCAGGGTCCCTGCACGCGCGAAGAAGCCTGCGAAGGCGCAGTCGGCGCGGCGGGGGGGGGCGAGCGGGAAGCCGGCGGCAAAAGGACAGGGAAAGGGGACGGCGGTCCGGACCGGTAGCGGAAGCAAGGCGCGCGGCGGGAAGGGGAGCACCGGAGCGGCGCGGAAAGCGCCATCTGCGCCTCCGTCGCTGGTAGCGCCGCTTTCGCTTGACCGGAAGCTGGATATTTTAGGCGTTGGCATGGCGCTGGCCGGGCTGCTTTTGCTGCTCAGCCTGATCTCCGCCAACCGGAACACCCTGTTCGAAGCGGTCTTCAATCTGCTCGCGCGCGGGATGGGCCTGGGCGGGTACCTGCTCCCGATCGTCCTGGTCGGCCTGGGACTGTGGCTGATCCTGCGCAACTTCGACCGCGTCCCGAGCTTCGACCCCGAGCGGGTGACCGGGGTGACCCTGCTGTTTTTCAATTTCATCACCAGCCTGCATTTCTTCGCCTTTCCGGCCGACCGGGCGGCGGCGTTTGCGCTGGCCCAGGCCGGGCGGGGCGGGGGGTACGTCGGGGCATTTATCAGCGAAGGCCTGGTCGGATTCCTGGGGCTGTGGGGGGCCGTCATCGCCTTGTTCGCCTGGCTGCTGGTGGGAATGGCCTTCACCCTGGACGTCACCGTAGCGGACCTGTTCCGCTGGGTCCCACCGCTGGCGGTTGCGGCCCGCGCTCGGATCGCCCCGCTCATCCGCAGCCGGCTCGCGCGACCGCCGGCCTCCATCGAATCCCCGGCGGGTCTTCCGTTGGCGCCCCCCGATGCCGGCGGCGAGACCCTGACCGCGGCGGCGGCGGAGGGCGGGTTGCGCTTCGACGCCCCCGATATGCAGCCGGAATGGGTCCTGCCCGCCCTCGACCAGGTCTTCGACCAGGGGCAGGATATCGTCCACAGCGACGAGTATGACCGGATGAACGCCCGTGTGATCGAAGATACCCTGGCGTCGTTCGGCGCCCCCGCGAAAGTCGTCGAGATCCGTCACGGGCCCGCGATCACGATGTTCGGGGTCGAGCCGGATTTTATCGAAAGCCGGGCGGGGAAGACCCGCGTGCGGGTCAGCAAGATCGCCAACCTGGCGGACGACCTGGCGCTGGCGCTGGCCGCTTCCACGATCCGTATCCAGGCTCCCGTCCCCGGGGAGGGCTATATCGGGATCGAGGTCCCGAACGAAAGCATTTCCCTTGTGGCGCTCCGGGATGTGATCGAAAGCGAGAATTTCAAGCGCATGCCGCCCCCTTTGCGCTTTGGCCTCGGGCAGGACGTTTCGGGGACCCCGGTGGCTGCCAACCTGGCCGCGATGCCGCACCTCCTCATCGCCGGCGCGACCGGGTCCGGTAAGTCGGTCTGCGTCAACGCCGTCATCTGCTGCCTGCTGGCGCACAACAGCCCGGACGACCTGCGGATGATCATGGTCGACCCCAAGCGGGTCGAGCTGACCAATTACAACGGCATCCCGCACCTTCTGGCCCCTGTCGTGGTGGAGATGGAGCGGGTCGTCGGCGCGCTGCAGTGGGTCACCCGCGAGATGGATGCCCGCTACCAGAAATTCCACGACTCGCGCACCCGCAACATCATCGAGTACAACCGGATGATCGCAGCCCAGGGCGGGAAAAAGCTGCCTTACATGGTCGTCATCATCGATGAGCTGGCCGACCTGATGCTGCTGGCCCCCGACCAGAGCGAGAAGGCGATCACCCGCCTGGCGCAGCTGGCCCGGGCGACGGGGATCCACCTGATCCTCGCCACCCAGCGGCCGTCCGTTGACGTGGTCACCGGTCTGATCAAGGCCAACTTCCCGGCCCGGATCGCGTTTGCGGTCTCGTCCGGGGTCGACAGCCGGGTGATTCTGGACCAGCCCGGCGCAGACCGGCTGCTCGGCCGCGGCGACATGCTCTTCCAGGCCCCCGACGCCCCGGCGCCGGTGCGGCTGCAAGGCGTCTTCGTCTCGGACCTGGAGATCAACCAGCTGGTCCAGTTCTGGCGGATGCAGACCCTCCGCCACGCCGACGCTTCGACCCTGCACAGCAGCCGCGCGGCCGACATTCCGGCCGCCGGCATCCCGTTGAAGCAGAAACCGATCTGGGAAGAGGGTCAGGAGGAGGCCGACAAGGACCCGGTGTACGACGAGGCCGTCGACTTGATCCGGCGGCAGGGACGGGCTTCGGTGTCCATGCTCCAGCGCCGGATGCGGATCGGCTACACCCGGGCGGCCAGGCTGATCGAGACGATGGAGGATAAAGGCATCATCGGCCCACCGGAGGGCGGCGCGCAGACGCGGGAGGTGCTGGACTACGGCCCAGCCGCGCCGCCGGCCGGGGAGAATTAGCTTTTCCCCCTTATAATTTCCTGAATGAATACCGAGACCAGCGCACCCGTCAAAGACGACGATGATTCACCCATAAAGGTCTGGCGCTCGCGGTTCCGGGAGGACTTCCAGTTCGTGCCCGGCATCTGGCTGCCCGGGCTGGCGGGGTCGCTGGGTGCTTGCGTTCACCAGTTCACGATCAAGCTGCCGCGGCGGCTGTATTTTTGGGGGCGGGGATTGGTCACGGGGCCAAAAGTGGTCCCCGGGCCGCTACAGGCGCCGGAGGAGGTCCCGCAACCGCCGGTCCTCCGCCGGACCGGGCGTTGGCTGGTGTTTGCCTTCCTGCGGACCTTCGACCTGGTCAGCGGCGGGGAGCTGATCAATTTTGTCGAGCACCTGGCCAAGCCCAACACCCGCAGGCTGACCGAGACCGAGATCGCCGAGGCGAAGCGGGTGTTCGGGGACGGCCTGCCTTATGGCCGGGTCCGGATCGACGAATGGTCGCTGATCGCCCACTACGGGGCCTGGGATTACCGCCGCAGGCGGAAGAAGCAGGCCAAAGACATGGCGATGACGATCTACAACACGGTCCATTTCTCCCGCCGCCTCAACACCGGACCGGGGGAGAGCGACATGGACTGGCTTGTCCACGAACTCACCCACATCGCCCAGCACGAGCACGCCGGCGGGGTGTTCATGGCCGAATCCCTGATCGCCCAGGGCGGCCAGGGCTACGACTACGGCGGCCCCGATGCGCTGGCCGGCCGGGATTTTGCCGATTTCAACCGCGAACAGCAGGGCGACATCGCCAAAGACTATTACAGGATCCTGACGAACGATAAGACCGTGACCGATCCGGAACGGGCGGAGTATGAGCGGGTGATCGATCAGTTACGGTCTGGCAATATATGAAAATTGCAAGGGCGGCGCAGGGCGTAGCCCTGCGCCGCCCTTGCAATTTTCAACACACTGTAAAATGGAGTCAGAAATATGGCGTGTGAGCATGTCGACCAGATCAAAGAAGATCTCCAACCGAATACCGAAGGCTGCGAAGCGTGCCTGCGGGACGGGAACTGGTGGGTCCGGCTGCGGATGTGCCTGGTCTGTGGGCACGTCGGCTGCTGCGACAGCTCCCCGAACCGGCATGCCAGGAGACATTTCGAGGAAACGAGCCACCCGGTGATCCGTTCGTTCGAGCCGAACCAGGAGGGGATGCGCTGGTGTTTTATCGATGAGACCCCTGTTTAATGGAACCTGATTTGCGCATCCAGCTGGTCAAAGACGAATACAGCATGCTGCAGGGGTTCTACGAGGACATCGACAACCGCTGCATCACGATCAAGGGCTGGTCGATCACGGCCGGGCTGGCGGCGATCGGGGCGGGCTTCGTGTATTCGGAACTGCTCTTCCTGGCGGCCGCGGCGTCGTCGTACCTGTTCTGGTACCTGGAGGGCTACTGGCGGGGGCTGTCCTTCTTCTTTTCCCGGCGGATCCTGGAGATCGAAGCCGCCATCCGGGAGGGGGACTGGGAGGGCTTTGTGCCGCTCCAGGTCTACGAGAGCTGGGACCGGAATTTCAGGGTGCACGGGAAGCAGACCCGGCGCTATATGCTGAAAGAGCAGAGCCTGATGCCGCACCTGTTCATCATCGGGGCCGCCGTGTTGCTGTACGTGTTGAGGTGGGTGGGGGTCATATAAAATCGGCGACCCACCGGATCGCCTATACAGAGCAGATTCAAAACTTAGCCATGCTTGTCTTTGATCTCAAATTACCGAAAATTGAATCTACTGGTACCGATTGTTTTGCAATAATAATCTCATAAAAATAAAATTCGCAATAAATATTGCAATTAATCCGCCTGGGCGAGCACCTTCTGAGGTCCGGTCCCCGGCGCATTCCGCAGCACGGCGACCGCCGGCGGGATCGCCAGCAGGCCGACCGCTGCGGCGACCCAGAAGGGCGCAGCCGGTGAGAGGGTGAACAGCGTCCCACCGATCCCCGTCCCGGCGATGATCGCCAGGCTGACAACCGATTGGTGGACCCCCAGCACCCCGCCGCGCAGCTCGTCCTCGACCGTGTTCGTCGCCATCGACTGCAGCGGCGGCATCATGACTCCCACTCCCAGCGGAAGCAAGACCGAACCCGCGTAGGCGACCGACGGCACCCGCGCGACAGCAAACAGGACGGAGGCGACGATCCGCACCAGGTTGCCGCCAAAGACGAGGACGGGTTCGGAGATCCGTTTCAGGAGCCGAGGCAGCAGGGTGGACTGGACCAGGAACTGGGTCAGGCCAATCGTGGCCAGCATAAAGCCGATGCTCCGCAGCACGACAGCCTCCGGTTCACCGGCGTAGATCACGGCGTTCCCCCACAGCGCAAACGTCGAGTGGACGATCCCCATTCCAAACTGCGCGAAGAACGTGACGAGGAGGATCCGGACCAGGGCCCGGTTCCGGAGTACCTGCCGTGGGGCCAGGCTCACCGAGCGGTAGACCCGGTTGGACTGCTTCTGCTCCGGCGTGAGCGATTCGTCCAGGAACAGGACGGTCAGGGCGAGGGTCAGCGCGGCCAGCCCGGCGGCGATAAAGAACGGGATGCGGGGCCCGAAGCGGGCTGAGAGCTCTCCACCCAGTGCCGGGCCGATGACGAACCCCAGCCCAAAGATGGCGAAGATGTAACCCAGCGTCTGGGTGCGTTTCTCGCGCGGCGTCACGTCGGTCATATACGCCTGGGCCACGATGATGTTGCCGCCCGTGATCCCGTCGATCACCCGTGCGACGAGGAGCAGCCAGGCCGTGTTCGCCAGCCCGATCATGACGAAGCTGGCTACCGTCCCGATCTGGCTGACAATGAGGATCGGCAAACGACCGTAGCGGTCGGACAACCGGCCCAGGACCGGCCCGGCGAAAAGCTGCGCTACGAAGAACGACGAGATGATCGGCGTGATGAGCGCTTCGGGCAGGTTGAACGTGCCCAGCGCATACAGCGGCAGGATCGGCAGGATCATCGCCGCGCCGACCATGTTGACGAAGACGATGGCGAGGATGGTGATAAGACGGCGGTTGTAGGTTGTTGGCATTATCCACACCCAAAACAAAGGTCAGCGGGCAGGGCGCAGCCCCGCCCGCTGACCTTTGTTTTGGGTATTTTATCGCGAATTGAGCTGTTCTTTGAGCGTGCGAGGGAGACTTGAAACGACGAGTCAGCGAAAAGGCGAATGGGCGAATGGGCGAACCGCCCATTCGCCCATTCGCCACCTCACGGCGCCTGCAGCGCCGCCGCATTGAACGGCACCCGGAACGGCTGGCACCAGATGACGACCGACATGAAGACCTCCGGATCGAACCCGCCGGGCAGGACGTAGTTCTGATCCCCGATGTTGCCCTTCAGCTGGCCCAGGTCGATCGCCCCCTCCAGTTCGACCCCGATCGTGTTCGGAACCGGGTCCTGGGTCGCGAGATAAACGTGCAGGTTGGGTCCGTTCAGGACGGCGAAGTTCTCGAAGCGCAGGACGACGGTGCCGTCGGCCAGCCGGTAGACGGTCGCCGTGCCCATGCCCTCGTGCGCCAGGTCATAGAACTGGCCCTGGGCCAGGATGACCATCTCGTCCACCTCGCCCTCCGGCATCGGCTCGGCCATCTCGGTCGGATCCGCCTCGATGGCCTCATCCATCATCTCGGTGGCTTTGGCCTCCATCTCCGGGTCGTAGAAGACGTTTCCGCCCGGGACGGGGCTCGGGAGCGCTTCGCTGACCTCCCGGTCAAAGAACAAAGGCGAAAGCAGGTAGTAGCCGGCACCGGCCAGGACGACGCAGCCGGCGGCGACGGCGATCAGGATCAGGTAGGTTCTCGGTTTCATCCAGTCTCCTTGGGGCATCATGCACTCCCCTACCGGGTATTCGGTATGGGGTGTAATAATCCTACCGGGATGTGGTTACGGGAACCTTACAGGCTATGGGTTGACGAGAATCGATCCGAAGCCCAGCGTGAGGCTGAACAGGAAGATGCAGAAGAAGAACAACATCGGCAGCAGGCCGAATGCCGACAGGGCGATGCCGATGACCCCCAGCACCCGGGTCCGCTCCTCGTCGAGCCCTTTCCGGCGGTTGGTCAGGGCTGTGATGGCGAGCAGCAGCGAGAGAATAGGCAGGCAGTAAATCCCACCGAAAATGGACAGGATCGTCGTTCCGGCGATCAGGGCGGCGGCCGCCGCCAACAGGTCGGTCTGATTCCCCTGGTAAGGGGCGGTCTGGGCTGCCGCCTCCTCCACCTCCCGCACACGGATCCCGCCCTCGTACAGCGCCGGTGACTGGACGGTCCCGCCCTTCTTTTCGTGTCCCTCCGCATGCGTCTCGCACAGCCGCCGCCCGTCGTCTGCATACCACAGGCAAAGATCGCACAGCGGATCGCCGCAGGTCTCGCAGTGCTCGATCGCGGCGTGGTCGGGGTGGTTGATACAGGGTTCCATAAAGAGGTTTCGAGAAAATTATGGGTGCACCGGGCGAAGCCCGGTGCACCCATAATTTTCTCACGGATCCGAAACAGCCGAATCGATGAACCCCGCCAGGTCTTCCTTCATCTGCGCCAGCGAGGGCATGTGCATGTACATCATGTGACCCGCTTCGTAGTAGGCCATCGTCACATTCCCGCGCAGGCTCGGGTCCAGGCCGAGGTGGTTGAAGGTGTATTCGGTGGCGAAGTAGGGGGTGCCCAGGTCGTAGTAGCCGTTGCCGACGAAGACCTTGAGGTAGCGGTTGATCGTCATCGCCTTGCGCAGGATCTCGGCCACGTTGAGGAAGCTATTCTCGCTGCTCTTGTAGCTCCAGGGTCCGACGCTGCCGGTCAGGATCTCGTAGGGCAGGTCGTTCTCGTACTCGAGCTCGGAGCGGACGTAATCGTTGAAGGCGGCGGTGTAGGTGCCGAAGATCTCGGCCAGCATGGGGTCGTACTCGTGGAATTCGCCGGCCGAGTCGCGGTCGATGCCCTTGAAGCGCGAGTCGAGGCGACCGACGGTACGGCCCTCGTCCCGCAGGAGCTCCTTAAAGAAGCGGTGGGTGTTGATCCGCAGATCGGTCCGGCGGATATAGTCCTCGCTCAACCCGGTGTAGCGGGCGAGCCGCTCGACGACGGACTCGTAGCCGGCCTCCGACAGCGAAGCCCCGCGCATCAAAGCTTGCGCATAGTCATTGAATGCGAATTCCTCCACCTCGTCGAGCGTCTCCCGCAGATCGACCTGCAGGTCCTCCGGAAGCCGCTTGTGGAACCAGGCCGTGGCGGTGTAGGACGGCAGGAAAAGGATGTAGGGCAGGTCGTGTCCCGGGGTGAAGCGGGCGGTCGAAAAATCGAGGATCGATGAAACCAGGATGATCCCGTTCAGGTACATCAGGTGCCGCTCCTGCAGATACCCGGACAGCCCGGCGGCGCGGGTGGTGCCGTAGCTTTCGCCGATCAGGAATTTTGGCGACGTCCAACGCTTGTATCGGGAAGTGTACAGCCGGATGAAATCGCCCACCGATTCGATGTCCTTGCGGACCTCGTGAAAGCGGTTGGCCTTCTCGCCCTCGACCACACGGCTGTAGCCGGTGCTGACCGGATCGATAAAGACCAGGTCGGTCTTGTCCAGCAGCGAATACTCGTTGTCGACCAGCTTGAAGGGCGGCGGCGGCATCGCCCCGTCGTCCAGGTTGTAGACCCGCCGCGGGCCGAGCACCCCCAGGTGCAGCCAGACCGATGACGACCCCGGACCGCCGTTGAATGAGAAGGTGACCGGGCGTTTCGATTTGTCCTCAACGCCGTCCTTCGTATAGGCGATGAAAAAGATCTCGGCCCTGGGCTTGTAGCCCTCGGATTCCTCGTCGCGCGAGCCTTCCTCCTTGAGCACGATCGTCCCGGTGGTGACGGTGTAGTCGATCTTCTTTCGGCCGATCTTCACGGAGTGCGAACTGGTGACGAGCTGGTCCTGGGGGGTTTTCTTTTCTTCCTTCTCCTTTCCGTTCTCGCCGTTATGGTCGTCTTCTTTATCGTTTGCTGGCATGCGGACTCCTGCGGAGGGGATTGAAAAATTGGATACCGCAGCGGGGTGAAACCCCGCTGCGGTATCCAATTTTTCATCATCTGATTTCGGATGCGCAATAGTATACCCGCGACGGGGTACAATCGCCCGATGACCCAGTTCATCTACACCTGCGCCCCCGAATCGGAGATCGAGGCGCGCGACGAATTGAAAGCCCTGGAGACCGGAATCGAGGCCGTCCGGCGGCTGGCGCCGGGCGTCTTCCTGGCGCGCTGCGAGCCGAGTTGGAAGGAACTGGCCGCGCGCCTGGTCCACCGGCCCCCGGTCTGGACCCGGCACGTCAACCCGGTTTCGCTCCGGCTCCCGCTGCGTGGCGACGCCGGGGACCTGGCCGCCCTCGAAGCGGCCCTCCCATCCGTCCTGATGGACCTGGACACCGGGTTATCCTTCTCGATCCAGACGAGACTGCTGGGGGAGAGCCGCTGGGCGTACAGCCGGTTCGACGTGAACGAACGGCTGGCCGCCGTGGCAGCCGGCTGGGGCGCTGCGCTGGATGTCCGCGCCCCCGACCAGGCGCTCTCTGTGGTTTGCATTCCCGGCGAGGCCTTTCTGGGCATCTCGCTGGCCGCCCACAACCTGAGCAGCTGGGCCGGCGGCGAGATCCGGTACCGCAAGGAACCGGAGCGGATCAGCCGGGCCGAGTTCAAGCTGCTCGAAGCGCTGGAGACCTTTAGGGTCGACTTCCCGAAAAGCGGCCGCGCCCTCGACCTCGGCGCCTCCCCAGGCGGCTGGACCCGCCTCCTGCTTGAGCACGGTCTGGAAGTGACGGCCGTCGACCCGGCCGAGCTGGACCCGCGCCTCTCGGGCCACCCCGGGCTCCGTCACATCCGCGCCCGTTTCGAAGATGCCAGGCTGTCCGGCCCCTTCGACGTTGTCCTGAACGACATGCGCCTGGACGCCCGCGACTCGGCCCGCCTGATGGCGGACGCCGTCAGCCTGGCCGCGCCCGGCGCCCTGTCGGTGATGACCCTCAAACTACCGGAAAACCGCAAAGCCCTGACCGCAGAAGCCGCTCTGCGGATCCTGGCCAGGGATTGGAATGTCCTGGCCGCAAGGCAGCTGTTTCATAACCGGAATGAGGTGACCGTCGTGCTCAGGAGGTGACTGTCACCTGACCGATCAAGCGATGAAATCATTTTCCTCCCTCACCCGCCTCGGCCAGGTCCGCCGCCTGCGCGCCCTCGCCCTCGCCGCCCTCAGGCAGTACGATCTCAAAGTCGCACGCCTCAGCTTGTTGACCTACCACTTCAACGCCATCTTCCGGATCGACACACCCGGCAAGGAGCGCTTCGTCTTGCGGATCAATATCCCCCGCATCCGTACGCTCGGGAACATCCGCTCCGAGGCGCTCTGGCTTGCCGCACTCTCCCGGGACACGGACCTCACCGTCCCCACCCCGGTCCTCAATCGTTCGGGCGAGCGGGTGACCACCGTTGCCGCCTCCGGCATCCCCGAACCGCGGCACTGCGTCGTGTTCGAATGGGTACCCGGTCAGGACCTGCGGCACCGGATGACGACCGGCAACTACCGCAAGCTGGGCGCGCTCACCAGCCGGCTGCACGACCACGCCGAAGCGTGGAACCCGCCCCCCGGTTTCGACGTCCCCACGCATACCGGGATCTTCATATTCGACACCCCCGAACTGTTCTGGGAGACGACCCAAGCCCCGGAAGTCATCACGCCCGATCGGGCCGCCCTGTTCCGGGAGACGGCTCGGCGGGTCCAGGCCGGTCTGGACGCCATTTACGCCAAAGCCGGCAAGCCGCACATCCTGCACGCCGACCTGCACCAGGGGAACGTCCGCATCATGCGCGGTGGCGATCTGAGCGTCCTCGATTTCGACGATTGCCTGGCCGGACATTTCGTCCAGGACATCGGCATCACGTTCTACTATATGCAGGGCCATCCGGAGTACGAAGCGCTGCGCAGCGCCTACCGCGACGGCTACGAAAACCGCCGCCCCTGGCCGGAGACCGGGGAACGGCAGATCGAGACCATCATCGCCGGTCGCGAACTGCTCCTGTTCCAGTTCCTGTTCTTTTCGGATAATCCACGATACCGGGATGCCGTCCCCCGCTACATCGCTCGGGCGGAAGCGCGTTCGCGCGGTTATTTGGACGGCTGACGCGCGTTCAATGAAAGATATCCTGGTGGGCCTGGTCCGCTTCTTCGGCCACCTGCCGGGCGTCGGCCCTGGTCTCCTCTGCGATCCCCACCGTCCGGGGGACCAGCTTGACCAGCTCGCGGGCCTCACGCAGTTTCGCTTTCACCGCGATGACATAATTGAAATTGAATTTCCCCCCTTCCTCCGGCACGGGCAGCTCGCGCGCCTCCAGGATCAATGCGCGGGCCATCTCAATTCGTTTTGCGGCGGGGATCAGTTTGGCCATGGGGAACTCCGGTTTGAGGGATGGGGTTTTTTATTGGTTGGCTGGTTGGTTCTCTGGAAAACAGGTTACCAATTTACCACAGATAACCAGCCAACCAGCAAACGCTCCACCTGCCCACCACCAGGTAAAATACTTCCACTATGAAACCACCCTACCCCGAATTCCTCTCCCTCATGCGTGAGATCTCCGACCTCAATAAAGCCGCCTCCGTCCTGAGCTGGGATCGGCAGACTTATATGCCCCCAGCGGGCGCAGGGGCGCGGACCCGGCAATCGGCCACCCTGGCCCGGCTCAGCCACGAGCGCATGACCGGCAACCGCCTCGGCGATCTGCTCGAAGCGCTCGACGGCCAGGAAGACGTCCTCGACCCGGATTCGACCGAGGCCTCCCTCGTCCGCTGGGCCCGGCACGAATACGAACGCAGCCGCCGGGTCCCGACCGCCCTGGTCACTGCTTCGGCCGAGGCTTCCGGTGCGGCCAACGTCGCCTGGCAAAAAGCCCGCCCCGCGGACGATTTCCAGTCCTTCCTCCCGCACATCGAGCGGATGTTCAAGCTGGCGGCGGAATACGCGGCCTGCTTCCCCGAGTTCGCCCATCCCTACGACGCCCTGCTGGATCGCTTCGAGCAGGGGCTGACGACCGAAAAGCTCAAGCGGATCTTCGATGAGGTCAAAGGTCCGCAGAGCGATCTCGTGCAGGCGATCGCCGGCTCCGGGGTCGCGATAGACGACGGGCTCCTCCACCAGCACTTCCCGCGGGACGCCCAGCTGGCGGCTTCGCTCGAGGCCGCCCAGGCGCTCGGATACGATCTCGAACGCGGCCGCCTGGACCTTACAACCCACCCGTTCGCTTCATCCTTCAGCGTCAACGACGCCCGCATTACGACCCGCGTCCAGGAGGATTTCCTCAACACCTGCCTTTTCGGGACCCTGCACGAGACCGGGCATGCCTTATATGAATTGGGCGTGGCCCAGGACCTGGATGGGCTCCCACTGGCCCGCGGGACGTCTTCGGGGATCCACGAAAGCCAATCGCGGCTGTTTGAGAACCTGATCGGCCGCAGCCGATCCTTCGCCGAGTTCCTGCTCCCGCTTTTGCAGCGGCACTTTCCGGACCGGCTCGGCGGGGTCTCCGCCGAGGCATTTTACCGGTCGATCAACAAGGTCGAACCGTCCCTCATCCGGGTTGAAGCGGACGAAGTCAGCTACAACCTGCACATCATTATCCGCTTTGAGATCGAGCTGGCGCTGATGGAAGGCAATCTGAGACCAGCAGACCTGCCGGGGGCCTGGCGGGAGAAGTTCGATGAATACCTTGGGATCACCCCGCCGAACGACCGGCTGGGCGTGCTGCAGGACGTCCATTGGTCGTGGGGCCTGATCGGCCATTTCCAGTCCTATGCACTCGGGAACATCATTTCGGCGCTGTGGTGGCGGGAGATCGAGGCGGTGGTCGGCGACCCGGATGTGCTGATGCGAAAAGGGGAGATCACCCCGATCCGCGAGTGGCTGATCGAGAACGTCCACCGCCACGGCCGCAAATACCCTCCCGTCGACCTGATCCGCCGGGTGACCGGGGGGGAGATCGAGACGCGGCCGTACCTGGCGTATTTGACCGAGAAGTACTCGGCGATTTACGGTTTGTGACCGTGGTCGTAAACAAAATCGTTAAAAATACGACAGGTTCGAATTCACCTTGCTTCGCTCCCCCGGGTAGAAAAACTCCAAAATCATCGGCATCCGCCTCGCCCAGGCGATTTCATTGTGTCTGGCGCCGTCGTCCAGAAAATAGCGGAAATCCGGTCCGATCTCGAACCCTTTGTCCAGCAGGACATCGCGGGCCTGGATCGTCAGGGCCTTGCCGTCATCTCCCTGGGTGGATGTTCCTGTCGAATCCAGGGTGCCCGAATCGAGCCAGATCCGGACGTCGGGCCGGTCCATGAACGCGAACCGCTCGAGAATCTCCAGGCCGCCCTCCTGGTTTCGGGTCAGCCAGAAGGCGGGCGAGACGATCGCGTGGTGGCGGGCGAAATCCTCGTGCTCCCAGGCGAAATACGCGTTGAGCAGCCCGCCCATCGACGAGCCGCAGGTCGCCGTGTTCTCCCGCCCGGGCAGGACCCGGAATGTGGCTGCAATGAACGGCGCCACCTCATCGATGTAATACCCCGCGACCCGGTCCGCCTGCCCCGAGATCGTTCTCACCGTCCGTCCGCGCCCGCGTTTCATCCGCAGGGTCATATACGGCGGGAGATATTCCTCCATGCGGTGATCCTCGCCGTGGCCGACCCCGACGATGACGGCGGGGCGCATCAGCTTTTCCGCGATCAGCCGGTCGGCGGCCCGGTCGGCCTGCCAGGAGGCGTCGACGTAGCTGTCCTGTACGAAAGCTTCGAAGACGTTCTGCCCGTCGTGCATGTAGACCGTGGGGTAATACCTGTCTTCCTGATCGTCGTAGCCGGGGGGGAGGTAGATGTAGAGCGGCCGGTCCGGGAGGGAACCGGTGAAACGCGGGATCTTGACGACCCGCGATCCGGGGGGCTGGTCGGGCATGCGGCGGATTTTATCGTATTTTTCGCGGTAGACTTGAAGGGGATGGAAAACATGGGGCAGGTTCGGGGCGCCGCCCTGCACCCGTTCCCCGGTTTTCACGTATATTTATCAGACAAGGAGAGGACGAATGAAAGTAAACCAATTTCTGATCCGTTGGGGGATCAACATTGTCGGGTTGTATGTGGCGGTGCTGATCGTCCCGGGAGTGACGCTGGCTTCGGGCGACTGGCTCGGGTTCGTCTGGCTGGCGCTGATTTTTGGGCTGCTCAACGCCCTCGTCCGGCCGTTTTTGATGCTCCTGACCTGCCCGCTGATCATCCTGACGCTCGGCCTGGGCACGCTGCTGCTCAACACGGTCATGATGTACCTTTTGGAGTGGGCGTCCGACTTGTTCGACCTGGGCTTCGACCTGGCTGGTTTCTGGCCCGCTTTCCTGGGCGCCATCGTCGTCACGCTTGTCAGTGTGGCGATGACGATGGTCTTCAAGGATGAATTGAAGAAAAAATGAACAACGGAAGGGCTGCTGCGGGCAGGGCCCCCGGCAGCCCTTCAATTTTTCAACGATCTATAAACGATTCAATCGCCTCGAACAGCGCCTCCATATCGGCGAGCTGCAGCTCCCCCATGTGCGCGATCCGGAAGGTGACCGGCTTGATTGGCCCGTAGCCGCCGGCGATCCGCATCCCGCGCTGCAGCAGGAACCTATTCAGCGCGCCGACATCGAACGTCTCCGCTTTCCGGATCGTCGTGACGGTCTGCGAACGGCTCCCGGGCGGGGCGAACAGTTCGAAACCGCGCCCTTCCGCCCAGGCCTGCGTCCGCGCGGCCATGGCGCTGTGTCGGGCGAACCGGTTTTCCAGCCCTTCCTCGAAGATCCTTTTCAACTGGAGATCCAGGGCGTAGATCAACCCGATCGCCGGCGTGGCGGGGGTCGAGTCCTTCACCCGGTGCTTCTCGAGACGCACCAGGTCGAAATACCAGCCGCGGTTCGGCACGCTCTCGGCTCGGGCCATCGCCCGGTCGGAGACCCCGGCCAGCGCCAACCCGGGCGGCAGCGCCAGCGCCTTCTGGGACGAGGTCAGCAGAAAATCGATCCCCCAGGCGTCCATCTCGATCTTCGCACCGCTGAGCGAGCTGACCGCATCGACGGCGATCAGCGTGTCCGGGCTGGCTGCCCGTGCGGCGGCCGCGATCTCCTGCACCGGGTTCATCATCCCGGTCGAGGTCTCATTGTGGACGACGCACAGCAAATCGTAATGATGTTCCTTCAGCTTTTCCGCCACCCGCTCCGCGGTGACCGGCTCGTCCCATTCGGTTTCAAGCCTGTCTGCGCGTTTCCCGTTGGAACCGGCCACATCGACCCAGCGGTTGCCGAAGGCCCCGTTGGAGCACATCAAAATCTGGCCTTCGTCGGTGACGAAGTTGCGAACGGCCGTCTCCTGGAGCCCGGTCCCGGACGAGGCGCTCAGGATGACCCGGTGCTCGGTGTAGAAAAGCCGGCGCGCGCCGGACTCCGCCCGATGGAAGATCTCTTCGAACTCGGCGCTGCGGTGCGGCAGCATCGGGGCGGCCTGCGCCCTGGCGACTTCGTCGGCAACGTCAACCGGACCGGGTACGAACATGGGGGACATGCATCTATTCTACCAAAGCAGTTACAATCCGCCGCATGCAACTCCCCCGCCGGCCAACGACCACTCTCCGCCTGATATTCCTGTTCCTGATCGCCGCCGCCTGCCGCGCCTCGGTCCCCGGTCTGCCGGCCTCTCCGGCCCCGACCGCCACCGCCTCGGCGCCCCCGGCCTCGCACACCCCGCCGCCAACGGAAACCCTCACCCCTACTCCGGCTCCGACTGCGACCCTGGACCTGCCGACCCTGGCGCCGACCCTCCCGGTCGGTTCTGACGCCTTCGAGGTCCGGGTCCACCCGGACGGCGGGTTGTTCGCCGGCGACCTGGTCAGCTTCGAGGTCATCGGTCCGCAGGATCTCGATCTGGACGGACAGGAGGTCTCGTTGTCCATCGACGGCGGTCCGGTGATCGCCACGGCCGGGTTCAGCGGGTTCGGGATCGCCGGCCGCCGGCAGGCGACCTTCCGGTGGGTCTGGGACACGGCCGGGCTCGAACCCGGTGATTACGAGGTCGGGATCGAGATCCTGCCGGCCGGCACGTCGTTCACCTATCCGGCCACGCTGCTGCCGGAGATCCTGCGCGCCTTTCCCGAGCCGGACGCCGCCTGGGCGATGTCCGAGAGCGACTGCTGCCTGTTCTATTACGTGACCGGGACGGCGGCGGAGCGCGATCTCCAGGTTCTGATGGACGCAGCCGATATCGAGGCCGAACGGGCCATCGAACAGCTTGGCGCCGACTTCACGGAGGCGATCGAGGTCGTGTTTCTGCCGCGCGTCCTCGGGCACGGCGGTTTCGCCGGAGGGGAGATCTACATCTCCTATCTCGATCGCAACTACGCCGGAAACGCCCCCGCACAGGTGCTTCACCACGAGATGGTGCATATCCTGGACGGGCGGAAGGGCGGCGAGTTCCGGCCCTCCCTGTTCGTCGAGGGGCTGGCAGTGCTGCTGAGCGGTGGGCATTTTAAACAGGAACCGATCGTCCCACGGGCGGCCGCGCTGCTGGACCTGGACGCCTATCTGCCGCTGACCGGGTTGGCCGACGATTTTTATTTCGCCCAGCACGAAATCAGCTATCTGCAGGGCGCTGCGCTGATCCAGTTCATGGTCGATACCTGGGGCTGGGAGGCTTTCGAGACGTTCTACCGGGACATCCACCCGCATTCGAGCAACCTGCACTCCGCCGCCATCAACCAGGCCCTCGCCCTGCACTTCGATGTTTCTCTCGCCGAACTGGAGACCGGTTTCATCGCCTACCTGGGCGGTGAGCCCTACGAACCGGAGCATGCCGCCGACGTCGACCTGACCGTCCGGTTCTTTGACACCGTCCGGCGCTACCAGCAGATCCTGGACCCCTCCGCCTATTTCCTGACCGCCTGGCTGATCGGGATCGACGCCCTGATCGACCGCGGCATCACGGCCGATACCGTCCGGCACCCGTCCGCCGCGGAGAACGTTGCGCTGGAGACTCTGCTGGTCGCAGCCGATCTGGATCTGCGGGCAGCGGATTATGCGGCGGCGGACCGGCGGCTGGATGCGGTCAACGCGGTACTGGATGCGATCGAAAGCGGGAATACGGCCGCCTTCGCCGCCGACCCGCTGGCGGCGGACCATTACGCCCTCGCCGTGGCGGCCATGGCCGCGGGCTACTACCCGCAGCAGATCCGCCCGGCCGGCGAAACCGCCGTCGTCATCGCCACGGCCGGCTCGACCGAACTGGTCACGCTGGAATTCACCAGAGAAGAAGCCGGCTGGCTTGCCGGCCAATAGAATTTCATCAAAAAGACCGGGCCGGGCGACTGGCAGGTCGCCCGGCCCGGTCTTTTTGGTTTAAACAATCGCCAGCGCCACCCCGATCATCGCCGTCAGGATGCTGACGAACATAAATCGGTAGACGATCTGCTGCTCGCTCCACCCCAGCAGTTCGAAGGTGTGGTGGATCGGGCACATCGGGAAAATCCGCCGGCGCTCGCCGTACCGGCGTTCGGTGTAAGCGAAATAGGCCAGCTGCATCAGGTCCGTGACCGCCTCCATCACAAAAACAAAGGCGACCACCGGCAGCAGCAGCCACTGTCCGGTCATGAACGCGACGATGGCCAGCACGGCCCCGAACGGCAACGAGCCGGTGTCCCCCATGAAGACGCGGGCCGGGTGGGCGTTGAACCACAGGAACCCGAACAGCCCGCCGACCATGACGAAGCAGAAGATGGTCAGATAGATCTGGCCCTGGAAGAAGGCGATGATCCCGTAGGCTGCAAACGCCATCGCAGCCTGGTTCCCGGCCAGCCCGTCGAGCCCGTCGGTGATGTTGACGGCGTTTGAGGTCGCAACGATGACGAATACGGCGATCAGCAGGTACCAGGCGCCGAGCTCGATCCGGAATGGGATGAACGGGATCGCCACGCTTTGCAGATCGAGCCCGTGGTGTAGGGCGAAGGCGAAGACGAGCGCCAGGAGCAGCTGGCTGCCAAACTTTGCCCGGCGGCTGATGCCCTCCCCTTTTCGCAGCCCGCGGGTGCCCTCCCAATCGTCGATCGCGCCCAGGATCCCATAAAGGACCAGCGCTCCGAGGGGGACCAGGATCGAAAGCCCCTCGAGGTTTCCTTTCACGACGTTGGCCAGGTTGATCAGCACCTGGACGAAGACGACCGAAAGGATGACCAGCAGCCCGCCGAATTTCGGCGTCCCGGCCTTGGCCATGTGATAGCTGACCACGGCTGCCGCCCCGCGAATCCGGATCCGGGTTCCGAGGTTCAGCCGCTGCAGGATGCGGATCACGACATCGCCCCAGATGATCCCGAGCCAGGCGGTCAGGATCCCGAATGAAATTGCAAGCACCATGTCTGTTCAACCTTCCGAAAAAGCGGGGTGACCGGCGGTTTCCCCGCTGATCACCAGGCTTTTTCGGACAACGGGGATAGTGCCGCGTGGACGGCTGCAAACTCATCCCACGGCTCCTCCCCGTTCCCGTAGTTCATGCTCTTCTCGTGCGCCTTTCCGGTGCAGACGACGACGTCGCCGGGACGGGCCAGCTCCCGGATGGCGAAGGCGATCGCCGCGGCGCGGTCCTTCACCCGGAAATAGGTTTCGCCCAGCACACCGCCCTGGCTTTCGACGCCTTCGGCGATCCGGTCGATGATCTCGTCCAGGTCCTCCGTGCGCGGGTCCTCGGCGGTCAGGACGGTCTTGTCGGCGTATTTCCCGGCCGAGACCCCCATCGGGTAACGCTTGTTGGGGTCGCGCAGACCGGCGCATCCGAACACGACGATCAGCTGGTTTTCGACCAGCGGGCGGAGCTTCTGGAGCATCTGGTCCAGCCCGTTGGAAGTGTGGGCGAAATCGACGAAGACGGTGAACGGCTGCCCCATGCCGACGGGTTCGAGCCGTCCTTTCGGCGGGCGGGCGGCCTCCAGCCCGGCCGCGATCGCCGCGGTCTCGATCCCGATCGCGGACGCCGCCGCGCTCGCGGCCAGCATATTGTAAATGTTGTACTCCGCCAGCAGCTGCGACCGGACCGCCAGGCCAAGACGTGGGATAGAGAACCTCGTCCCGGACAAATCGGCCGCGATCCCTTCGGCGCGAAAATCGGCATCTTTGCTTAGCCCGTAGGTGATCTGCCGCCCGGCGGCCAGCCCGCTCATGGCCGGGTAGGAGCGGTCATCCCGGTTCAGAATGCTGGTCTCGACCTTCCTGAACAACCGGGCCTTATCGCGCAGATAGCGGTCGTATGTGCCGTGGTAGTCGAGGTGCTCTTCGGTCACGTTGGTCAGGACACCGATCCGGAAGTTGCACCCCAGGACGCGGTGCTGCGCCAGGCCGTGGGAGGTGGATTCCAGGATGATGTGCGTGGACCCGGCGCGGCGAGCTTCACGCAGGATCTTCTGCAGCTTGAACGGGCTGGGGGTGGTCACGTGCAGGTCGAGGTCCTCGTTTTCGCGGCCGTAGACCACGGCGCCGGTCGTGCTGATCAGGGTTGTCCTGACCCCTGCCTTGAGCAGGATGGCGTGGAGGATGTGGGAGGTCGTCGTCTTGCCGTCCGTGCCGGTAACGCCGATCACGGTCAGCCCGCCGGCCGGGTAGCGGTTTACAGCCACGGCCAGGACGGCTTTGGTCCAGTGGTAAAAGTTGTAAATGAAAGCGCGGATCTTGCTCATTCCGGTGGGTTGGGGCGGTGAAAAATCGTAGGATAAGCTGGGCCTATGCCCGGCTCATCCTACGATTTTTCAAATTTCTTTCGGATGATTGTACCCGGTGAGCAGGAAATCGCAATCCGGGCATTGGTGATAGAACGGGCAGGCGATCACCCGGCAGCCGACCGCTTCGCCCGCCAGGATCATCGGGATCCGCTCCAGGTGCCGCATCAGCGAACCCTTCAGATAAACGACATCTCCGGGCCCGGTTTCACGTGCGAGCAATTCGGCGGCCGCGTGAACGTACCGGACGGCGTGGATGCGGTCCTCCGGAAGCCCGCTTTCCCGGGCGGCTTCGGCGGTGTGGTGAGTCAGCTCCCCGACCGTGATCAGGAGGGCCGGGTCCGCCGCGGCCGCGGCGATCCCGACCTCGCGGTGCCCATTCACCGCGTGCACCCCCAGCTCGCCCATCTCGCCCAGCACGGCGATCACCCGGCCCGGTTCGCGCAGCCCGCCCAGGAACGCCAGGCCGGCTTTCGTGGAGGCGGGGTTCGCCCGCAGGGTGTCATTGATCAAGATCAGGCCATTCGCGCTCCGGTCGACGCTGAAGCGGCCGGGCAGTGGGTGGAGACCGGCAAAGGCCGCTCCGATCCGGTCGTCCGGAATGCCGCACAGGTGCGCCACGGCTGCTGCCGCAGCCAGGTTGGCGGCGTTGTGTCCGCCGAGCAGCCCGGTCTCAATCTTAAGTGTCCCATGCGGGGTATGCAGGTTGAACGCGGTGCCGGATAGACAGGTTTCCAGATCGGCGACCCGGTAATCGCATTCCGGACCGCTTCCATAAAACAGGATTCGGGCCCGGGTCCGACCGGCCATCGCCTGGACCACCCGGTCGTCCGCGTTGAGGATGGCGGTGTCTTGCGGGCGGAGGACTTCGATGATCCGTCCCTTCTGCTGGATGATGTGCTCGAGCGAACCGGCGTGTTTCTCGTCGGAATGGACCGGCGTGATGCCGGTCACGACGGAGATTGAGGGCTGCACGATCCGCAGGTGGAAGTCCATCTCGTTCCGCGAGTCGATGCCCAGCTCGAAGACGGCGAACCGGTCCCCGGACCGGACCTGCAGGGCCGTGATCGGGACGTTGTAAATCGTGTCGAGATTGGCGTCCGTGCGAACGGCGGGATGGACCGCCGTGAGCGCCTGGAAGATGGCCGTCGTCGTGCTCGTTTTCCCGTAGCTTCCGGTGACGGCGATCTGGACGGTTTGGGAGTGCAGGTGGTTAAGCCAGATGGCCGCCGCCCGGTGGCGGAGGAAATGGTAGATCTTCTTCAACCGCTTCCGATCAGCAAAGGAACGGAAGGAGCGAACACCACATATTGTTACTGTCCACGTAATAAGCGCCGGCTACGACGGCGATGCAGAGCAGGATTACCAGGCAGCCGCAGGCCGCAAAGGTCGTGGTCCGGTTGCTCTTTTTCGCGGGCTCCGGTTCGACGGGCATGGGGGCGGACGGCCGTGACGGGGCAGGCTGGCCGGTATAGGTCGCCGACGGTTCGGGCATGCGTGGTGAGGCCATCGGCTCCGGCATCGGCGCCGGGCGCTCCGGCATGGGCGCCGGGGGCTCCGGCATGGGCTCCGGTTCGGGCTCCGGTTCGGGCTCCGGTTCGGGTTCCCAGAGAGGGGACGGCTCTTCCGCCATCGTACCTGCAGGACCGAGTTCCATCTCCGGCATCGCAGGCATCTCCTCCGCGCCGGTATCGAGGTCGGCTGCGTCACGCGGGCTCATGACCGCGGTCGAATCCGGATCGAAGGCCATTTCCTCGAAGACGACGACGACATTCTCGCCCATCTGGATCGACTCTCCGGCGGAGAGGACGTGCGGACCGGCGATCCGCTGGCCGTTGATAAATGTGCCGTTCGTCGAACCGAGATCCTCGATCACGTACCGGTCCCCCTGCACCGCCAGCCGGACGTGTTTTCTCGAGACCTCGGAATCATTGATCACGATGTCGTTGCTGATATCGCGCCCGATGTAGAGTTCCGGTTTATTCAGCGAATAGGCTTTACCGGGATTTGGGCCTGCGCGCATGACGAGTTGGGATTTTGTGGCCATCCGAATTCCTCCGATCGTTATCTTGTGGTTAGACGTTGCTTCGTACGGTTCCGAAAATTCGGGGGATTGGTGATTTTGGGGGTGGGGGGGGGG
>DATKDL010000028.1:0-38262 GCA_035512695.1 Anaerolineales bacterium
TGCTGGTCGAGCGGGTCGTTCAGCTCGGTGAAGGCGTTGCAGAGCTCGAACCCGGCCACGTAGCCCTCGAAACGCTCGACGGTGGTCGGATCGCCGGGCTTGCTCTTGGCCAGCGGGGAGACGTCGCGGGGGTAGTCCAGCAGGAAGGTCGGCTGGACCAGGGTCGGTTCGACGAATTCGCCGACCAGGTTCTCGATCAGCTTGCCGCGCGGAGCGTCCGCTTTCGCTTCGACCTTCCGCCGGCGCATCTCGGTCCGCAAGCTGTCCGCATCCGGGAACGCGTCCACGTCGATCCCGGACAGCTCGACCACGGCCTCTTTCAAATCCATCCGGGTCCACGGCCGGCCGAAATCGATCTGCACGCCCTGGTACTCGATCACGGTCCCACCGGTGGTTCGGACGACGGTGTGCCGGATCAGCCGCTCGGTCAGCGCCATCACATCGTCGTAATCCGCATAGGCCCAGTAGAACTCGAGCATGGTGAACTCGGGGTTGCGTTTCCGGTCGACGCCCTCATTGCGGAAGTCGCGGCCGATCTCGTAGACCCGCTCCATGCCGCCGACAAGCAGGCGCTTGAGATAGAGCTCGAACGAAATCCGCAGGTAAAGGTCTTGCTTGAGCTGGTTGTGATGCGTGATGAACGGCCGAGCGGCCGCTCCGCCGTAGATCGGCTGCAGGATCGGGGTCTCGACCTCGACGAACCCCTCCCCGTCCATGAACTCGCGCAGCGAACGGACGATGGCGGCCCGGGTCAGGAAGATCTCCCGCACCCAGGGATTGACCGCCAGGTCGGCGTAGCGGCGGCGGTAGCGGGTCTCGGGGTCGGTCAGTGCGGCATGCCGGACGATCTCGCCGTCGACCTCTTCGTCCTTGGCGGCCGGGAGCGGGGTGATGGCCTTGGCAATCATCCGGAAGGAGGTCACGAGTAAAGAGATCTCCCCGGTCCGCGTCCGGGTCATCCGGCCGGAGGCTTCGATAAAATCGCCCAGGTCGAAGTCCTCGGCCAGCATTTCAAGCGCCGCCTCACCGGTCTCATTGACCCGAAAAAACAGCTGGATCCGCCCGGTGCCGTCCTCGATATGGGCGAATGCCACCTTGCCCATCGGGCGCATGGCCCGGATCCGGCCGACCAGTGTGGCCGAGACGGCTTCCGGGTCCGCATCGCCCCCGGCGGTCTGTTCGGCTGTCTCGAAGTCGGCAATCGCCTCGGCGGTGGTGTGGGTCCGCTCAACGCGGTGCGGGAAGGGTTCGTACCCTTTCGCCCGCAGCCGTTCGAGCTTCTCCAGGCGGGTCTTTTCGAGCTGGGAATACTCCATATCATGCTCCTGGTGGGACACGCGAACGGGAAAAGGCGAATGGGCGAATGGGCGATTCGCTCATTCGCCCATTCACCCCATCACTCAGTCACCTGCGCGTGGGATCGTTTTCTTGCCCAGTATAAAACAAAAGACGGGCGCCGATGGGGAGCCCGTCCTGGGGATGTAAAAGAGTCGTCGGTCACTTGACTTTTAATACACTGACCTCAAAAGTGCCGGACGGCGCTGGGACGCTGACTTTGTCGCCGACTTTGTGGCCGATCAGGGCTTTGCCCAGCGGGGAGACGTTGGAGATCCGCCCTTCGCGCGGGTTGGCCTCGGCCTCACCCACGATGGTGTAGTGCTCCGGGTCGACGCCGTCCTCCTGGATCGTCACCTTGCTGCCGATCGTGACCGTATCGCCCTGGCCGTTCTCAATGATGCGAGCTGTGGCGAGCAGCTGCTCGAGATCGAGGATTCGGCCTTCGATGAAGGCCTGCTCGTTCTTGGCAGCTTCGTATTCCGGGTCCTCCGATAGGCGGTAGCCTTCGTCGATGGCGTCCTGGAGACGCTTGGCGACTTCCAGGCGCCGGACCGTTTTCAGGTGGGTGAGTTCGGCCTGGAGCTTCTCATAGCCTTCTCGGGTCAGAAACTGCGTTGTCATATTGAACCTCAACACGGAGTCCATCCGGGATAAGGATGGCTTTAAAACCTATCCGGGAATGGGTTATTAAATAAAAATGCCCGAAATGGGCGTCACGCTGACTGGGCAGCAATTTTAACATGGATTACGGGTTAATTGCAAGAGACGCGATCCACTTGCATTTCAGACCTGTTTCCGCTATAATAGATCATGTGTTCTATTTTAGTGTCAATGCCGATCCGAAAATTTGGGCAGCGAGTTTTGAGCCGGCTGCGGCTCAGACGCAGCCGGCCCCAAATTCGCCGGCCCAACTTCCGGATCGTCTCTAATTTCTAACGGATGGTGATTGCGATGAATGAGAAACCATTTTCCTCGGGTCAGCGGAAGCTGGTGGATGCTTCAAACGGAATTCGGCCGGAACCGGAGTACGTGGATGATGTTTTCGAGGAAGACGTTTACGACGGGGAAGGACCGGTTGAAACCGGGTCCGCTCCTTCCGTCCTGCGTTCCGCGGATGACACCGGGGAAAACGCCCCTGAAAAAACCGTGTACGCCCCTCCGACCGCGCCATCCGGTCCGCAGCCGGAAGCAAAACCAAAACCGGTGGAAACCCCGGCTGTGAAACAACGCATACCGCACGGCGCCGGCCGGCCGGAGCGGACCGAACGCACCGCTGCGTGGCAATCGAAGCGGTCCGGCGCAAAGAAACCGAGCTCGCTTCCGGAAGCCCGCCGTCCGTATGCGGAACCTCGGATCATTTCCCCGGGTCGTTTGCTTCGGGAAACGGTTGAACCCACAGAAGTGACCCGTCCTTCCTTCCCCGCAGACGCCGACGCCTTCGATGCCGGAGAAGTCCAGGAAATTAAATCGATCGACCCGGTAGGTCCGAGCAAGGACGCCGCCAGGGCGATTAATATCCCAGCCTGGATCAAGCTTGAGGATGTCTTGAAGGAACACGACGATCTCCCGGAGGGGAGCCTGATTCTAGGCGTCCTGGATGACGGCAAACCGCTCGTACTGGCGTTGGATGACCCATCGATCGGTGCGGTCCTGATCGCCGGGGATTCGGCGGCCGCAAACCGCAAGCACTTGCGCGCCGTCCTGGCTTCCGCCGAACGACTCAATGGTCCGGACCTGCTCCAGATCGACATCATCAGCCGGACGGAGGAGTCGTTCCGGTCCGATTACTCTGTCCTCAAACGGAACTGCACCGCATCCGACCCATGCGTTTTCGAAATCCTCGGTGAATATCTCGCGGAAATCGAAACCCGCTTGAGAGACGAAAAACAGCTGCCTTTCCGGATGCTCATCATCGACGAGGTCGACGAATTGACCGCTCGCCTGGCGGACGACAGTCTGCGGTTCCTGCGGTGGATGATGCGTCGGGGCGCTCAGGTGGGCATCCGGATCTTCGCCTCGATCGAGACGGACCGGCTGCCGGGTTTCGAGGCAAAGACCTACCGGGCCTTCGATCTTCGGCTGTACGGCAAGATCCGGGAGGCCGCGGCGGCGGAGCGCTATACGGAGATCTCTCCACAGGTTTTGAAGCAGCTCAGCGCGGGCGTGGAAGGTTGTTTCAAACTGGATGCGGATGTGATCCGGTTCAACATCCCTGAATTTGCGGCCTGAGGTGGGGCGATGAATGACGGTATGCTGTGGTTCGACAACGATTCCGGGCAGTCCCTGGTAACCAAGGTGGATCGGGCCGCCGAATACTACCGGCGAAAATACGGTCGCCGTCCCTCCCTGTGCTTCGTCCATCCGACCATGCTGCCTACCGGAGACGGCAAGACGATGGCCGGCCAGGTCGAGGTGCGCACGGCGCCCTGGGTGATGCCGAACCACTTTTTTATCGGAGAGAACGGGCGGGACTCGTAACTTCGGCGATGAATGCGTTCAGGGCGATCTCCGGTTCGATCCGCCCGGTTTTGATCCGGTCGTCGATCCCGGCCAGTCCTGCGTAAATCGCTTCGAGCCCGTCGATTTCGAAATTGGCCGCCTGCCCAGACAGCTTTGAGACCACGAAGTCCCGGACCCCAAGTTCCTTCGCCACGGATGCCGGCGGCAGTCTCTCCGCCTGCATTTCCTTAAACAGCAGCAGCAGCCGGACCTGGCGGACGATCATCCCAAAGATCGAAATCGCGTCTCGAGTGGCCAACAGGTCTTGCAGCATGGTCAGCGCCAGGCGCCCGTTCTTTGCGCCGATGGCGTCGACCATCTTGAATACGTCCGCCTGCCGGACCGGCGCGGTGAGCAGGTCGACGTCGTCGACATCGATGGCCCGACCGTAGCCGACGTAGGCCATCAGCTTATCCGTCTCGGCAGCCGCCAGGCGGTTATCATCCCCGATCAGGTCCACGAGATGTTGGGCTGCCTGGGGCGTCATCTCACCGCCTTCGCTCCTGGCGTAATCGACCACCCATTTGACCAGCGCCCCGCCGCGCGGCAGCGGCATCGCCTTGCTGAAAAAACGGTCGGGATGCCCTGCACCCCAGTCCTGAAGCCAATGCTTTGGTTCCAGGACCTTGCCTTCCGCAATCACCAGGGCCGTCGATAGGGGGACACCCTCCAGCAGCGCCAGGAACGCCTCCCGTTCGGCTTTGCTTTTCATCGAAACGAGCGCCTCTTCGAGGATGACCAGCCGGCGTGGCGCCAGGAACGGGACCGCCCGGACGGCCGCTTGCAGCCCAATCGGATCGACCCGGCCTTTCAGCCGGGTCGTGTTCATATCCGCAGTGGACCGCTCTCCCAATTTTTCGCGCAGGGACCCGATCCAATTCTCGATGCCGACTTCGTCGTCGCCGTGCAGGAGGTAGACGGTCGGCGCGGCGCTCATCTCAGCCGCGGGTCACCACCCGGTGGGCGTTGAACCCGCCCCGCCGGGAAGGGTAGATCTCGACGATCTCCATGTCGCGCGGATCGCCCGAGGTGGTCACGCGCTCTTGAAGCACGAAGCCAAAAGGCTGGGAGGCAATCAAAGCCAGGGTCGCCACGGCGATCGCCATCGGAATGCGGGCGAACCTGTCGGTCACCTTGTGCGCACCGATGAAGACGGCCGCGGCGGCCAGCCCGGCGAAGGCGCCCGAGGTCACGAAATTGGTGCCGCAGTTCGGGTGGACGGCCAGCTTGTGTTCGCCGTTCCGCAGGCGGGCGAGCGCGGTGCGCACACCGTCGCGGACCTGTTCGGTGGTCAGGTTTCCGACCAGCCAGAACCCGCCCGGGTCGGAATGCCCGACCAGGGAAACGTCCGGGTGGCTTTTCGACAGGACGTGGATCGAGGCGTGCTCCAGGCCGTGGTTGCGGCGTATCCGGGAGAGGATCGGGGTTTCCAGCACGTTTTCGAGGTAGGTAGTCATTGGCCCATTGTAACGCATCACGCTGAAATTTCCATGACTCGCCAGCCGGCCTGCTCGGCGGCGCGGCGGAGGCGCCGGTCCGGGTGACGGCCCGCATCCATTCGTTCTTGTATTCGCGCAGATCGCGCCGCAGCAGCTTGCGCAGGACGTACCCGGCCATCCTGGGGCGGACGATCGCCAGGGAATCCTTCGCCCGGCCGTGGGCTTCCAGGTAGCGGTGGATCCCCATCACGGTCACGCCGGCGGACAGGGTGCCTTCCAGGTCGGTCGCGACGATGGGAGCGGCCGGATCGGCGTTTGGGTCGACCAGCGGAAATACCACCACAAGCGGGCCGCTCATGTCAGAACGGTCAAGAGCAGCGAACCGAGTAGAACCGCTAGCCCAAGCGGGACCACGACGGTCAAGGTCCGGATGATACCGATCAGGATCTTGACCATTCGGGTATCGTTGAGATGCGGAAAGGCTCTTTCCGGCTCCGGCACGCCGAGGAAGGCGCACAGCGGGCTCCAGCCCTCCCGGACGTCGAAGACGAGCAATTTATCGGCCGGGACAGTGCGTTGCACCGCTTCGATGTGCCGGCGATAAACCTCAAGCGCAAATGCGCGGTCCTCGAACCGGCCCTCAAATACACCCTCCCAGACCAACTTTTTTACCATCCGGTAAAACCGGGCGATCGGCCAGAGCAGCGGCTCTTCCCAGCCTGGGATCAAAAACGACAATGGGTAGATCGTCTTCCGAGTGCTCTCGTACCAGCGGTCCGGGTCGCGGACCGTCAAGATCACCCGCGCGTCCGGGAAAACCTCCTGCAAGGCAGCATGATAATTGCAGACCGGAAAATCGATCGCGGCCTGATACTTTTGGAAATGGCCGGCCCAGTCCACCGGTTTGCCGGCGTGGACGTCCAACCAGAAATTGACATAGTGGGGATTTTGGATCACGTCGATCATGTGATAGCAAGGACCGAAACCGAGAATTTCCAGGGCCTTTTTGGCCGAGACTGTACCGGTCCGTCCGAAGCCTGCACCGATGATTTTCACGGACCGGATTATAACGACCAAACGCGCAGGTCGGGCGCGAGTTCGCCCATTCGCCCATTCGCCTTTTGCTCTCTCTACCGCAGCCGCTGCGTCCCTTCCTCTTCTCCCTCGTCGGCGGGATCACCGGATTTGAAACCAGTGAGGGAATCGCCGCAGTTGCGGCAGAAGCGGTGGTCGGAGTCGGCTTCCCAGCGGCAGTTGCCGCAACGGAATGTCTTGTGCTGGACGAGCAGGCGGTGCTCGCCGATCGTGATCGCATCTCCGATCTTCAGCACGACCGGGGTCTCGATCCGCACGCGGTTAACCGTGATGCCGTTCATGCTGTCCAGGTCGCGGATCTCATACCCCAGCTGGGACTTCTCGATCCGGGCGTGAAAACGGGAGACCATCTGGTCGTCCAGGCGAATATCGTTCTGCGGGCTGCGTCCGAGGGATAGGCGCTCGGGGATCTCACTGACCATTTGCTCGCCGTCCGGACGGACGAGCATCAGCTGCCAGGTGGCCGAGGCGGTTGGGTTCCGGGCGGACTGCTCGGTGGGCTGGTCGCCGTACCGGCTGATGAGGGCATCGCGGGTCGACCGGCCGCAGTACGGGCAAAAGCGGGAACCCTCGGGAAGCCGTTTCTGGCAGCCGGCGCAGTGCTGTATCACGGAGGTCATCTCAGTTCTCGGACAGCTTTGGGAATAATTTCCAATCGATGTTGATCAGCTTGGGTTTATTGAGGGAGATCTTCCGGCCGGCGCGCTGGTCCTCGATCGCCTGCCGGTAAACGTCGACCATCCGGACCGCCAGGCGGTCGATATCGAACTCGGCCGCTTTTTTTACGGCAGCGGCCCTAAATGTTTCCGCGCGGTCCGGGTCTTCGACGATCGTCCGGATCGCCTGCGCCAGCGCGTCGGGGTCGTTCTCGGTCAGGATCCCGTCGACTCCATCGGTGACAACATCGCGGGTGCCGGTAGCCTCGACGGCGGCGACCGGTAGTCCGGCCGCCAGCGCTTCCATGGTCACCATCCCCTGGGTCTCGGTTACCGAGGCGAAGCCGAACAGGTCGGCGGCTTTGAGCAGCCCGGGGATTCGGTCGAACGGGAGCCGGCCGAGGAACTCGACCCGTTCGGCGATCCCCAGTTCCCCCGCCAGTTCCTCCAGCTGTTCTTTGTCCGGCCCGTCTCCGACAAGGACGACCCGCAGCCGGGGATGTGTCTCGATCACCCGGGCGGCGGCCTCGAGCAGTGTGGCCATGTTCTTTTCGGCCGCCAATCGCCCGACCGAAATCAGGATGATGTCATCCCCCCAGCCCATCTTTTTCCGGACGGCTTTTCCGTCCGCCTCGTTGTACGGCCCCAGCTCGATCCCGGTCGGGATCGCCGTGACGCGCTCGGTCAATCCATAACCCTTTTCAAGAACCTGGAGCATGCTGGCGGACGGTACGATGACGTGATGGCACTGCTCCATGAACTCCCCCAGCCACGTATCGATTGCGTTCTTGATGAAATCCTGGACGATCTCCTGCGGCAGCGGGAAATAGTGGGTGTAGTCCCGGTAGCGGGTGTGGAAGGTGAACACCAGCGGGATCTCCAGCTCATCCGCCTTGCTCACCGCCACCTGGCCGAGCAGGAAGGGGTGATGGGTATGGATCACATTGAGCTTGAGCGAAGGCAGGGTCCGGTCGATCGAACTCGAGATCGGGACGATGGCCTGGATGTCGCTCTGCAGCGGCAGCTTGACGGTCGGATACCGGAAAATGAACGGATCCTCGTCTTCATAATCGGGGGCCTGCTGCGCGAACACGAAAATGTTGTGTCCGGCCCGCGTGAGCGCCTCCCGGTACAGCGAAACCGAATGGACCACCCCGTTCACAATCGGGTGGTAGAAATTGGTGAAGTGGCCGATGTGCAGCCGGTCTTTATCGGTCAAAGGTCACTCTCCCAGGCGCCGCCGGTATACGTTCAGCGCGTAGACGAACATCCCGGCGCTCCAGGTCAGCGGGCTTTCGGATGTGTACCAGAGGTTGGAGGCGTAAGCGCCGTTCGGAGCGTACACCTCGTGGACCGCGCCGTCGCGGACGATGACGCGCGACATATTGTAAATCAGCTCGCTGGCCTCCTCCATCCGGCCGACCCGGGCCAGGGCGATCACATGCCAGGCGCCGAGCCACAACCAGGCGAAATAGGTGTGGTAATCGGCGATCCCGCCCACGCGGTTCTCGATCGCGACGAATTGGCGCGGGTAAGCCCGGTGGACGGCTTTCGTCGGCACCGGGATCGCCATCCCGAAGAACCGCATCGCATCCAGGATGCGGTGGGCCTGCTCCTCGCTGGCCAGGCCCCAGGCGATCGCCAGCAGGTTGCCGCTGCTGCTCAGGTTGTCGAAGAACGTGCTGGTTACGAAATAACCCAGGTCCTGCCGCCAGAATTCGCTCATCAGGGCTTTGCGCAGTTCCAGCGCGGTCCGCTCGTAGTCGCGCGCCTCCGCTTCCCGGCCGAGCCGGGCAGCCGCCGCACCCATCTCGGCGACCGCCTTCCAGTAAATGACGTTGGTGTACAGGACCTTCCCGGTCCGGGAGATCGTGTCCGCCCAATCCGAGAAGGGCGCCTGGCGGAGGAGCGGGTCGTCGTCGTCGGCGTGACCGGCAAGCCATTCCATCGCCCGGGCCAGGCCGTCCCAGTGTTCGGCGACGAAATCCTGGTCGCCGGTTTGTTCCGCGTAATGGATCACGGCATTGACGAGCAAGGCGTTCCCGTCGAGCGAGACGGTATTGTGGGCGGTGATGTATTTCGGCCGGATCGGCTCTTCGATCGGCTGCTGCCGGTCAAACAGGGAGTAGAGGAAACGGTCGAGGATATCGGTGGAGTGGATCTTGACCGGGAACTGCCCGGAAACGCTCTGCGTGAGCAGGAAGACCTTCAGGGCGTCCTTCGCTTCCGGGAAGGCGCCCAACTCCAGCAGGCCGTACGCGGCGAAGCCGGTGTCGCGCGCCCAGGGCTCTCGGAAGTTGCGAGCCCCGGCGCAGAGGACGATATGCCGGGTGCCGTCCTCCAGCGTGCGCACCTCCAGCCCGGCGCGAAGATCACGCTCGGCGATCTCATATGCGAGGCCGGTCAGGTCGGCGGATAGGTCCAGATCGCCGATCACGATCGGCGGCAGACGGGGCTGCTGTTGGATCCGGCGGAAATACCACAAGAGGCGGGCCAGGCTGAACCCGGCGACCGCCGCGGCCAGCAGGGCGACCAGCCTCCGCCAAATCGAATGCCTCCCTCGTCGGTCAGCGCTCATGCGGTCTTGAACTTCGACAGATGGACCGACCAGCCGGCAGCGATCTCGCGGGCAGGCTCCCGGTCCAACGCCAGGCCAAGCACCCCGGCCAACTCGCGCAGGCAGCCCTGCGCCGGGCGGACATCCGCTCCGCTTGCGGCCCGGACCAGGATTTGGACGGCCAGGTCGTCGATGATGCCGATCGCCCGCGGCGTGTCCAGATCGGCATCCATCGCCTCCCCGAAGCGCTGGTTCCACGCTTGGCCGGTGAAAGATTCGCGCCCCTGTCCATCGGAGCTCACCAACGCGGCTGCTTCGGCCATCCGGCCGGCCGCAAGACCGGCCCAGGAAAGCAGCCCGGGGTCGTGGCTCCACTCGATGGCGTAGTGGTGCGCCGACAGATACAACCGCAGGGAATCGGCGCGGTGCGTTTCGAGCAGCTCGCGGGCCCAGACCAGGTTCCCCAGGGACTTGCTCATTTTCTCCCCGTCGTGCCGGACCATGGCGGTGTGCATCCAGTGTCGGACGAACGGCTGCCCGGTCAGCGGCTCGATCTGGGCGATCTCGCAGCAGTGGTGCGGGAACAGCAGGTCCGAGCCGCCGCTGTGGATGTCGACCGTCTCGCCCAGGAACTTGGTCGCCATAGACGAACATTCGATATGCCAGCCGGGCCGACCCGACCCCCAGGGGCTGTCCCAGGCCGGCTCTCCGGGTGCGGCGGCCTGCCAGAGCACGAAATCGAGCGGGTCGCGCTTGTGCGGGTCGTCCGGGTTATTGCCGCGTTCATTGGCCGTGGTGAGCATCATTTCCCGGTCCATTCCGGAAATCCGTCCGAATTCGGGGAAAGAGTCCACCCGGTAATAGACGCTCCCGCCGGCCGCATAAGCCGCTCCCGCCTCGAGCAGGGCCAGGACGGTCGCCTGGATTTCCGGGATCACCTCGGTGGCGCGCGGGTAGACGTCCGGGGGGCGGACGTTCAGCGCGATCATGTCCTCGATAAAATGTGCGGTCCAGCGGTCGCCGACTTCCCGCCAGCTCTCCCCCACCTGGGCGGCCCGCTTAAGGATGTCGTCGTCGATATCGGTCACGTTCTGGACGTAGCGCACCTGCCTGCCGGTGAATTCCAGATAGCGGACCAGGACGTCGGCCGCCGAATAGGTGAATGCGTGCCCGAGATGCGTCGTATCGTAGGGCGTGATACCGCAGACGTAGATCCGCACAGGCCGGTCCGGCGCACCGGAACCTTCCGGCAGCGCCTCGAGCTGGCCGGACTGCGGATTTCTAAGACGCAGCATACTCAGGCTGCGTCGTTGCGCGTGCGGGATTTCTGGCGCTGCCGCCGGGCGGCTTTCTTCTTCTCCAGCCGGCGGATCTCGCTCTTGGAGACGTGCCAGCGCTTCTTGCGGACGTCGGCCAGCACGCCCGACCGGGCGACCTTCCCCTTGAACCGCCGGAACAGCTGCGCCTCGGACTCGTTCGGCCGAGCCTCTACTTTTACCATACGCTTAAGCTCCTTTAAGTTTCAAATTATCCAGGATTGATATGTTTTTCCTGGAAAAAAGACGGGCGGCCGAGGGCACAGCCCCCGGCCGCCCGTCTTTTTTCCCATTAATCCAATTATAAACGCTCTTTGTCAAAGCGATTTCGGGGAAAATTCCCCGGCTTCCATGCTATGATTTCGACATGCGGATCCTGATCCGGCCCATCGGGCTTCTCAGTTTGCTGCTCCTGGTCCTATCCGCGCCAACCACGGCGCTGGCCCAGGCCTGCACGCTCCAGAACTGGGGCGAGACACGCACGCGCTCCTTCATCTTCACCTACCAGGAAGCGACACCGCTCGGCCGCGAGATCGCCGAGCGCTTCGGCGAAGCCCTGGATGCAGAATTCAACCGATTCGCCAACCTGTTCGAGACGAGCCCCCCGGTCCCGCTCATGGTGCGGGTCTATCCCAACGAACGGGAGTACTACTGCTTCAACGCCCTGGCGCCAGAGATCCCGATCGGCCAGACCCACAGCCGGATCGGGGGGCGCGAGATCGCCCTGATCGCGCAGAACATCTCGGCCGATCCGCAGGCCTGGGAGGCCGGAGGGTTGGAAGCCCTGCGCCACGAGCTGGCCGTCCTTTTCCTGAACGCCCTGACCGCCGAAAAGGCGCCACCGGGTCTCCAGCTCGGGCTCGGGATCTACGCCGAGGACCCGTCCGTCACATTCGAAAGCCGGCTGGCGGATACCCGACCGCCCACGACCGCCCCGGAGGCCACCTGGCGGACCCTTTGGGAAGCGCCGAACGTCGTCTTCGAGCGATCGAACGCCCTGCAGGCAGCCAGCATCACGGCTTACCTGGTCGACGTCTATGGCTGGGATGATTTCCTGGAGTTCGCCGCCGCCCTGCGGACAGCCGATTCCTGGCGCCTGGCGCTCGAGGCGGTCTATCCGATCGATGCGAACGCCCTCGAGCGCCATTGGGCCGAGACGTACTACCCGGTCTATTTGCAGGGGCGCTGGCGGGAGAACGCCTTCTACGCCCTCTCCCTGGCGCCATACGAGGGGCTGATCGCGGCCGGGGCCTACCAGGCTGCTGCGGACGGCCTGGCAAACGTTATCACCGTCCTCATCGACATGGAGGAATTCGATCAACTCAGCCGGGCCCAGGAATTGAACGTCCAGGCGCACCAGGGGCTGGAGGCGGACGCACTCGCCCGGCAGGCCCGCCAGGCTTATCTCGAAGGGGATTTCACCGCCGCCGCGGATTTCGCCCGGGAATCGCTCGGACATTACACCGCACTGGATGACACCCGCAACCTGGCCGCGCTCAACGAGATCCTGGCCCAGGCCGAGGAAGTCGGGCGGCTGCGTCTCGAGCTGGCCGAACTGGCGCCGCAGGCGGACGGGCTCACGGCCGGGCTGCTCGGCCCCAGGCTGGCCGAAATCGGAACCCGCCTGACCGTCCTGGGAGACCCGGCCGGCGCCGCCGAGGCCGCCGCGCTGCTGGCCCGGATCAACACGGCCCGCACCACGTTGGCGCTCGCGATCGCCGCGGCTGGCGCCCTGGCCGCCTGCCTGGTGTTGTACCGGCGCGTGCACGGGCTGCGACGCCTGCCCTCGCCGGAGGCCCGTCTGCAATATTGATATGACAACGCTGCGACCCGGGCTCGCCCGCATCCGAAACCTCGTGCTCACCCAGCGCTCGCTGCGGCTGCTGGCCCGCGCCGCCTGGCTCGGCCTGTCCGGGTTCCTGATCGCCTGGGGTCTCAACGCCCTCTACGGCTGGTTCCCGGACAGCCGCGCCTGGACCCTGGCCGGGATCGCCTTTGCCGCCCCGGCATTCCTGGCAGCTTTCCGCCCGCTCCCGCTGGACCGGCTGGCCTGGCGGATGGACCGGCTGCTCGGGCTGCGCGAACAGGTCACGACCGCCCTGTCCGTCGAAACGGGACCGGCGGCTTCCCCGCATGGTCCGGTGACCGGGGCCTTGCTGACCGACGTGGCAGGCCGGTTCCCCGACCTGCGCCGCCGGATCGCCGGCCGAGGCTGGGACCTGGCCCGCGACCTGGAAGCCCTGGCCGTCGTCCTCCTGCTGCTGGCGACCGTCATCGGCTCCCACCGCGCCGGGACGCAGTTTCGCACCCCGGACGCCGAGACGACCCCGCTCACCGCCCTGGGGACGGCGCCGGGTTTCGAGGACGTCTTCCCCTCCGGGATCCCGGGGCTGTCCCAGGGCGCACCGGACGGCGCAGGCGGGAACCCCGGTGCACCCGGACCCGGCGAAGCAGCCGCGGGCGATTTGGACAATATCCTCTCCGACCTGGGCGAAGCGCTCAGCGAACACCCGGAGACGGCTGATATCGGCGAGGCGCTCCAGAACGGCGACCTGGATGGCGCCGCGGCTGCGATCGAGCGCACGGCCGATAACGTCGACCTGCTCCCGGATGACGCACGCCAAAACATGCAGGAGGCCTTCCGCGAGGCGGCGGAAGAGGCCCGCGCGGCCGGCCAGGACGACCTGGCCGATGACCTGGAATCGGCCGCCCAGGCGCTGGAAAACGTCGACCCGGATGACCCGCTGGCGGCCGACGCCCTCGACGAACTGGCCGAGGGCTTGCGCGACCTGGGCGAGGTCTTTGGCTCGATGGGCCAGCCGGGTGATCAGAGCGGGGAGGGGATGGAAGACGGCCCCGACGTCGGCAGTTCGGCCGGGGAAACCGGCTCTGGATCGGGCGCGGGGACGCAGGGTCTCGCGGAACCACTCTCGCGCCTGGAAGGGCTGGGCGAAGATTTCAGCATCGAAGGTGGAGACGACCCTTCCGGCCTGCTCCAGCCCGCCAGCAGCGCGGGGACGCCGGCCACAGCGATGGGCGAAGCCACATCTTCATCCGGAGGGGCCGGTCCGGGGGACACCGGTCCGATCAACAGCGTTCTGACGCCTTACAGCTTCCCGTGGAACTGGCGCGATGTGGTTTCGGACTATTTTTCGCCGTGAACCCGCCTCCGAGACGGAGGCGGACGGCCCGACCGGCGTGCAAGCGTTCGAACTCTCGGGCCGCCTTTTCACCCGGCTGAACCGGCTCCGGCTGGCCAGCACCCGCCGCCTGCGCGGCGCCGGGGCCGGTCAGCGGCCCAGCGCGCGCCGCCGCCCCGCAGCCGATTTCCGCGAACACCGCCAGTACGTGGCGGGCGATGACATCCGCTTCGTCGACTGGAACGCCTCCGCCCGCTCCGAACAGGTCTTCCTGAAACAGGGCGAGCAGCCCCAGGAAACGACGGTTCACCTGCTGGTCGACACCTCCGCCTCGATGGCCTGGGGCGAGCCGCCGAAGCACGCCGCCGTCCTCCCGCTCGCAGCCGCGCTGGGCTACCTGGCCCTCAACGGCGACGACCGGCTGCACCTCGTCCCGCTGCTGACGGAGGGCGGAACCGCCGCCGGACCCGTTGACAGGCCGTTTAAAGGCAAAGGACAGTTCCCCACCCTCTGGAAGACGTTGCAGGGGCTGCGCTTCGATGGGCGGTCCCGACTGCTCCCGACCGTGCGAAGGCTGGTGCAGACCAGCCGCGGCGGGATCGTCCTGGTTCTTTCCGACCTGCTCGAGGAGGACGAGCTGGACAAAGCCCTGGCCCTGCTGCCGCGGCCGGCCTGGGAGGCATACGTCCTGCACACCCTGCACCCGGCGGAACTCGAGCCGGCCCTGCTGGGCGAGTTCGAACTGGTCGACTCTGAGACGGGCAGGCGGGCCGGCTATGACGTCGACGCGCCCGCGCTGGATGCGTACCGGGCGCGCCTGGATCGCTGGCGGGGCGATGTCGAGCGGGTCTGCATTCGCCACTCGGTTCTGTACACGCTCGTTTCGACCGGCTGGTCATTGGAGCGGGAGTCGGTCCCGCACCTGCTGGGGCTGCGGGTCCTGGAGCCGGTCTGAGCGCATGACCCTGACGACACCGCTGGCCCTGCTCGGTCTTTTAACGCTGCCGGTCATCGCGCTGCTGCACATGCAGCGCGCCCGCAGCGAACAGGTCCGCGTCTCGAGCCTGGCGCTTTGGGATTTCCTGCGCCCGCAGGTGCGCGGGGCACAGGCGCGCCGGCTCCCGATCACATGGCTGCTGATCATCGACCTGCTGATCGCCGCCCTGGCCAGCCTGGCCCTGGCCGGTCCGCAGCTGGCCCTGACCCGCACGGACATCGCCCAGCGTCACCTGGTCCTGCTGCTGGACGTCTCGACCAGCATGGGCGCCGTCGACGCTGCTCCGACCCGATTCGCAGCCGCCCGGGACGATCTGCTGGACCTGGCCGCCCGGCACGCCGGGATCGACCTGGTGACCGTCATCGCAACCGGCCGGGACGCGCGCACGATCGCCGATTCGCGCGACCCGGGTTTCGAAGACGACCTGGCTGCGCTGCGCGACCTGGTCCCGGGAGAAAACGGGATGGACCTGGCGGCCGGGCTGGCGTTGGCGCTGGCCTCCGTCCACCCGGAAACCCCGGGGGTCGTCCACGTCTTCACCGATGCAGCCGGCGCAGCGCCGGAACTCGATTCCTACGATCTCGCCCTGGAATGGCACCTTTACGGGGAGCCTGACGGCAACCAGGCCGTTGACGGCAACCAGGCCGTCGGCGGCAACCAGGCCGTCCTCGCCCTCCAGGCGCTCCGGCTGAGCGGGAACAAGTTCCAGGTCTTCGCCCGATTCGCCAATTTCGGACCGGAGACCGTCGAACGGACGGCCGTCCTGTCGGGCGACGGCGTCGTGCTGGCCGAGCAGCCGGTCGAGCTCGAACCCGGTACCGGCGTTTCGTTCTCATGGGAACGGATCGGCTCCCCGGCGGCCCTCGAGATCGCCCTGTCCGGTTCGGACGGCCTCCCGGCCGATGATCGGGCCTACACCGCACTGCCGCCCTTTGCCGGGGCGGCGGGCGGGGGGGGGCTGCCGCTGTCCGCCGCCGTCGTGGCCGAGACGCCTGGGCCGGTGCTGCGGGCGTTGGAAGCCGTCCCGGGGGTCTCGGTCCAGGTCGTACCGCCGGACGAGTATCTGCCGGGCAGCCCGTTTGACCTGGTCGTGTTCCGGGGCTACCTCCCGGAGCGCTGGCCCGGCGGGTTCGTCCTCGTCGTTGACCCCCCGGCGGAGAGCGGCCTGCTCGGGTCCACGGTCGCGGCGGGCGTGCCGTCGCCGCCTTTCCCGGGGGTCGATCCGCTGCTGGCGGAGGTCGATTTCACCGGTGTTCGCTGGAGCCGGGTCTGGGTCCCCGAGCGGGTCCCGGACGGGCTGGAACCGCTGCTGAGCGCCGGATCGACGCACCTGCTGCTGCACGGCCGGACGGGGCTGACCGAACTGGTCCTACTGCTGGCCGAGACGGCCGACTCGAACGGGACCCCGGCGGCCCTGGCCCGGCACCCGGCCTTCCCGGTCCTGGTCGCCAACATCGCCTCGGCCGCGGCGGGGGCCAGCCTGCCGCCGCAGATCGCCGCCGGCGAGCCGCTGCGGCTCCCGTCGCCCCAGCGCTATCCGGTGATCGCGATCACCGGTCCCGGTGGTGTGGAGACCATCCTGGATGCCGGGCGCCCGGAAATTTGGGCCGGTCTGCGGGTCCCCGGGGTCTATACGATCCGGCTGGAAGACCTGGAGGGCGGCCTGGCCGAATTCGCCCTGGGGGTCAACGCCGGCGACCTCTACGAATCGGACATCGCCCCGGGGAACTGGCCATCGGGGATCGCCTCGCCGCCGCAGCCCGCTGCGCAGATCGAGCGGCCGGTGTCGCTGGTTCCCTGGCTGCTGGGGGCAATCGCCCTCCTCCTGGTGCTGGAGGCCTGGCCGGCGTGGCGGTGATGGTGCGCTCCCTGCGGAGGTCGGCGTGATCGGGGTCCCGGTCCTGTTCTGGGCCCTGCTGGCGATCGGGGCCGGGGCGCTGGCGCTGCTCGCCCGGCGCTTGCGGCTGCGCTGGCGGCCGGCCTGGGCGCTGCGGGCGGGGCTTTTGGGGCTGGCGCTGCTGGCGGCCCTGCTCCCGGAAACGCGGACCGATGTGGAAGCGCCTCCCGAGCGGACCGTCCTCATCATCGACCAATCGGACAGCCTGTCCCCGGAGGCGCGCGGGCTGGCGCGGGCCCAGGCCCGCGGCTGGCTGGCAGATGGGGAGAACCGGCTCGTCATCCTGGCCGGCGAAGGCGCCGCCGCCGTGACCGGAGAGATCTTCCCTGAGATCGGCGGGGCGGCGAGCGACCTGGCCGCGGCGGTCGACCTGGCCGCGGCTTTCCTGGACTTCCGCGGCGGCCGGGTCGTGATCGCGACCGACGGCTATCCGAGCGACCCGCTGGCCTTCGAGCGCGCCGTTCGGGAGCTGGGTTCGGCGGTGCAGGTCGCCCTGATCCCGCTGCAGCCGCAGGCGTTCCCGACCGACGCCTTCACCGCCCCGCTATACCTGCCGCGGGCGATGTGGGAGCATTCGCCTTTCACCGCCGTGGTGCCGGTCGACACCGGTCTGCCCGGGGACCTGCAGCTGATCGTCTCGGTCAACGAGGAGGTCCGGCTGGATGAGACGATCAATTTGCCGGCCGGGAGCCACCTGGTCCCCGTGACCCTGGGGACCACGGCGAGCGAGATCCTGACCATCGCGGTCGAGACGCTTGCCGTGGGTGATCCGCGGCCGGAGAACAACCGGGCATATGCCGCGCTGCAGGTCTTCCCGGCGCCGCGCGTCCTGATCGTCACGACGAATGCCGGCATCGCCGGGGCGTTTGCATCCGCCCTGGCCGGCGCCGGGCTGGACTCGGACCTGATGGTCCCGCAGGACCTGCCCGACAGCCTGGCGGCGCTTTCGGTCTACCAGGTGATCGTGGTCGAGAACGTCCTGGCCACGGACCTGACCGACGGGCAGATGCGGGCGCTCAAGGATTTCGTCCAGGGGTTGGGGCGCGGGCTCGTCTTCACCGGCGGCCGCAATGCGTTCACCCTGGGCGGGTACCGGGACACGGTCCTCGAACCGATCATGCCGGTGCGGCTGGAGCCGCCGCCGCGCGAGCAGAGCTCCCCGCTGACCCTGGTGCTGGTCCTGGACCGCTCCGCCAGCATGGCCGGCCCGCGCGGGACCGCCAACCACCTGCGCCCGATCGCCCTGGCCCGGGAGGCGGCCCTGCGCTCGGTCGAGACGCTCGGTCCGGAGGATTTCCTGGGCATCCTCTCGTACAACGCCAACGCGGCCTGGTCGCTTCCGATCCAATCCGCCGGGACGGGCGACGTCCTGCAGGTGGCCAAGGACGCCATGGCCGCCCTGTCACCTTCGGGCGGGACGGCGATTTTTAATGCGCTGAACGAAGCGGTCGCCGGTCTGCTGTCGAACCCGACCTCGGAGACCCGCCACATCGTCCTGCTCTCGGACGGCAACGACGACGCCTCGCTCGAGCAGTACACGTCCCTGGTCGAGACGGCCCTGACGGAGGGGATCACGATCTCCACCATCGCGCTCGGGGTCGAGGCGGACCGGGAGCTGATGGCCTACCTGGCCGGCCTGGGCGGGGGCCGGTACTACGCCGTGCTGGACGCAGCCGGGCTGCCCAAGATCCTGATCGACGAGAGCCGGGCTGCCCGGGACGAAAACGTCCACGAAGGCGCGGTCCAGACGATCGTCGGAGAGGCGAACCACCCGATCCTGTCCGGGCTCCCGGTCGGCGGGCTTCCGGCGCTGGCCGGCTACAACGCCCTGGAGAGCAAGGCCGCCGAAGGCGCCGAGGACGTCCTGCTCTCGGCCGGGTTTGAGGACCCGCTGCTCTCCGTCTGGCAGTACGGCCTGGGCCGAGTGGCGGCCTGGACCGGCGACCTGGGCCAGGCCTGGGGCAGCGACTGGGCGGGGTGGGAAGGTTGGGCCACGTTCTGGTCGAACGTGATCCGCTACACCCTGCCGGACCCGGCGCTGGGGCCGGGGGAGGTGGCCGTGCGGGTCGGGACGGCCGAACTGATCGTCTCCGCCCGGATCGTCAGCCGCGGCGGCGTCCCGCGCGGCGGGGTGCCGGTTCGCTTTTCGATGGCCGGCCCGGACGGAGCGGTGCGGACCTGGGCGGTCCCGCAGGTCGCGCCGGGGCTGTACGTGCTGACTCTGCCGCGCCCGGCGGAGGGGGCCTACCGCGGCGTGGTGGCGTACGAGGAAGAGGGCGGGTTCCCGGTCGAGGTGGCCGCGCCTGTCGTCATCAACTACCCGGAGGAATGGCGCCCCCCCGCCCAGCCACCCCGCTTCACCGCCGGCGAACTGACCACCTGGGACGCCCTGTTCGAACAGGGGGAGGCGAGCGAGGCGGCCGAATTCGAGGCCAACCGGGTTTTACGCGGGCTGCTGCTGGCGCTGGTGCTTCTGTGGCCGGTCGAGATCGCCCTGCGGCGGCGCTACATGCCGTGGAGATAAAGTTGAAAAATTGGGGCAGCGGGCCGGTGCTGCAGCCCGGGCCCGCTGCCCCAATTTTTCAAATACAATAACAAAGAGACCCTATGACCATCACCATCGAACGATTTCACGAAACCGCACAAAACCTCCTGGCCGAGCTGCGCCGGGTCATCGTCGGGCAGGAGGCGCTGATCCACGATCTGGTGGTCACCCTGCTGGCCGGGGGGAACGCCTTGTTGGAAGGCGTCCCCGGACTGGGAAAGACCCTGCTGATCCGCACCCTGGCCGATGCCCTGAACTGCAGCTTCAACCGGGTCCAGTTCACCCCGGACCTGATGCCGGCCGACATCGTCGGGACGATGATCATCACGATGGGCGAAGGCGGGATGCGCGGGTTCCGGTTCGAGCGCGGCCCGATCTTCGCCAACCTGGTGCTGGCCGATGAGATCAACCGGGCGGCGCCGCGCACGCAGTCCGCCCTGCTGGAGGCGATGCAGGAGGGCCGGGCGACGGTCGCCGGGGAGACGCACCAGCTGCCGCAGCCGTTCTTCGTCCTGGCCACCCAGAACCCGATCGAGATGGAGGGCACTTACCCGCTCCCCGAAGCGCAGCTGGACCGCTTCCTGTATAAGATCAACGTCCCTTACCCGAGCGAGGCCGAACTGGTTGAGATCGCCCGGCGGACGACCGGTGCGGAGGTCCCGGCCGGGAAACGGGTGGCGGACGGAGAGACCCTGCTGGCGATGCAGGCGCTGGCGAGGGAGGTGCCGGTCGCCGAACAGGTCTTCGAATACGCCGCCCGGATCGTCGGGGCGACGCATCCCGGGACCGCCTCAGCGCCTGAATCGGTCCGGCGGAACCTGCGCGTCGGGGCTTCGCCGCGCGGCATCCAGGCCTTGATCTGGGGCGGCAAGGTGGAAGCCCTGCTCGAAGACCGCAAGGCTGTCGCGATCGACGACATCGTAAAAGTGGCCTATCCGGCACTGCGGCACCGGTTGATCATGAATTACGAAGCCCAGGCAGAGGGCATCTCGCCGGACGCCATCATCACGGACATCCTGGCAGCGATCCCGGTCGGGTGACCGCTGTAATAATCCAGCCGGCAATTCGTTCACTTAAACAACAGTAAACACATGCCTTCTCCGCCTGCCGACAGCCCCGACCAGGAAACGATCGCGCGGGCGATCGCCGGGGAGGCGGAGGCTTTCGGGGAACTGTACGACCGGTATCTCGACCCACTGTACCGGTTTATCCGGTTCCAGGTCACGCTGCGGGAAGACGCGGAGGACCTGACCGAGACGGTCTTCCTCAAAGCCTTCGAGCGGCTCCCCGAGTTCCGGACCGACAAGCGGATGACCAATTTCCGGGCCTGGATCTTTCGGATCGCTCGCAACCTGGTCATCGACCACTACCGAAGCCGGAAGCCACCGCTGCCGCTCGACCCGGAGATGCCCTCCGGCAACCCGGGCGACGGGCCCGAATTCCAGGTCCAGTTCCGGGAACAGTCCGAGCGGATCGGCCGGGCGGTCGAACGTCTGGAGGAGCCTTTCCGGCCGGTGATCGTGATGCGCTTCGTTGCCGGGCTGACCTACACGGAGACGGCCTCCGCGCTGGGGCTGAGCGAGAATTACGTCCGGGTGATCCAGTTCCGGGCGCTGAGGAAGTTGAAGGAAATGCTGGAAGAATGAGCAAAAAAGAGATCCGCACCCTTGCAGAATGGCTCGACCGGATCGAGCGCGGCGAAACGACGCTCGAGGCGCTGGCGACCGCGCGGCCCGACCTGGCCGCCGAGCTGGAAGCGCTGGTCGAGACCGCCGCGGCGGTCCGGGAAGCTTCGGCATCGGCGCCGGATGAGGCGTTCCGCGGCCAGGCGCGCGCCCGGCTGCTGAACCGGATGGCCGCCCGGACGGCGGTGAAAGCCGGCGCGCCGGAACCGGCGGTCCATCCGACGGCCATCCCTGCCCTGCGGCGCGCCTTCACAGGCCTGGCGATTGCGGTCACGCTGCTATTTTTGGGAGTGCTCGCTGCGATCCCGATGCAGGTCGCCCTGCCGGGCGACGGGCTGTACGGCGGGAAGCTGGCGCTGGAGCGCCTGCAGCAGATTGCCGCCTCGCCCGCCGAGGACGCCATCCTGGAGACCCGCTTTGCCAGCAACCGGCTGACCGAGATCCAGCTCCTGATCGTCCAGGGCCGCTTCGACGACGTTGACCGAGCCGTGTTCGAATACGAGGCCAGCATCGAACGGGCGGTCCTGGCCCTGAACGCCGTCGCCCGCACAGACGGGGCGCAGACCTACCCGATCCTGCAGCGGATCGAGCGTGATCTGCGGGCGTATTCGATGACGCTCAACGAGCTGATGGCCTTCGTCCCCGGCCCGACGCAGCGGGTTTTGGCGCGGGCGATCGAGGCGAGCCAGGTCTGGTCGGGCAACTCAAATTAAGGAAAAAAGAAGGCCGGATGGTACAAAGCACCATCCGGCCTTCTTTTTTCCTTATTGCTTTGTTAGACCACTTGTTCTATAATGGTCTGAATGGACCAGATCACCCAGCTGTCCCTCCTCTCCCAGGACATGCACTTCGAACCGGACGCCTCCCGCGAGGAAGTCTGCCGGACGGTGGTGCGCGGGCGGGAGGTGGATATCCCGATCTCGGAGCTGCAGATGCCGGGCGGGAAGCGGATGAAGGTGCTCAAGACGCTGCTGACCTCGGCCTGCGAGCGGAACTGCTACTACTGCCCGTTCCGGGCCGGGCGGGATATGCGCCGGGCGACTTTCAAGCCGGAGGAGATGGCCTCGGTCTTTATGGGGATGCACCGGGCGAAGATGGTGGAGGGCCTGTTCCTGAGCTCGGGGATCGCCGGCGGCAGCGTCCGGACGCAGGATCGGCTGATCGACACGGCCGACATCTTGCGGAATAAATACAAATACCGGGGTTACCTGCACTTGAAGCTGATGCCGGGGGTCGAGAAGGACCAGGTCGAGCGGGCGATGGAGCTGGCCAGCCGGCTGTCCGTAAATCTGGAGGCGCCCAATGCGCAGCGATTGGAAGCCCTGGCGCCGAAGAAAGCGTTCACCGAAGAGCTGGTCGACCCGCTGAAGTGGGCCGAGCAGATCCGGCGGGATAAATCCCCCCACCGGTCCTGGAATGGGCGCTGGCCTTCGACGGTGACCCAGTTCGTGGTCGGCGCGGCGGGGGAGACGGATGTCGAGCTGCTGTCGACCTCAGAGCAGCTCTACGACCAGGCCCGGTTGGGGCGGGTGCACTACTCAGCTTTCAGCCCGGTCCCGGACACCCCGCTGGAGAACCTGCCGGCGGAGGACCCGCTGCGGCAGCACCGGTTGTACCAGTCGTCGTTCCTGCTGCGGGATTACGGTTACACGCTGGAGGACCTGCCTTTTGCAGGCGACGGCAACCTGCCGCTGGACGCCGACCCGAAGCGGGCCTGGGCGGAGGCGCACCTGGCGGAGGTGCCGGTCGAGCTGAACACGGCCGGGCGAGAGGCGCTGCTGCGGGTCCCGGGGATCGGGCCGCGGGCGGTGGAGGTGCTGCTTAAAAACCGCTTGGGGAACAAGGTGACGACGCTGGGGGATCTGCAGAAATTGGGGATCAAGACGAAGGGGATGGCGCCGTTTGTGCTGCTGGATGGGAGGAGACCGGTGCGGCAGATGGCGCTATTCAAATAACAAACGGATCATAGGAAATCGGGCCATCCTGCTATCCATTCCCATCCATCAGATCGATATACGCCCCCTCCACCAGGTCCGCATCCCCGATCCCAAGCCGTCCCATCATCTCCTCCGCAATCCGGACCCCCTCCGCCGGATCCTGCCCCTCCTCCAGCACGACCTCCAGCTCCACGAACTCCCCCAGCCCCTCCACCCTGTCCAGGTGGATCCGGGTCTGCCCGGTGAGATAAAGCCTGCGCGACTTCCGGACGATGCCTCGGATCCCTAACGCCGCCTCGAGCAGCGTCCGCAGCCGTTCCGGTTCGGCCGTCCTGAAAATCCGGTAGTGTGAGGCCTTGGGTCCCTCTGAGTCGGGTCGCTCGTAGTGGATCAATTCTCCTTCGCCGGAGGCGAAGACTCGCATTTTGAGCCGGCCCGCCGGAGTCCGGAAAAAAGTGTCTTCTTGCTCGATCACTTCCGGCGGCGCACCGGCCAGATCTTCGGCCAGGCGTGTGGTCCGATCGGGGTCCCGCAGGCGGGCCTTGATCTCGATGTTGGTCGCCACGTCAGGGAGCGGGCGTTGCCGCGATCCGGGCGATCTCTTTCTCTGCGTCCAGGATGAAGCGCTCCAGGCGCAGGCTGGGGATTTCCAGGTTGTACTCCCGGATCAGCTTGTTGGCGGCCGCGATCCGTACCCGAAAGGCTTCCCGCGCGCGGGCCCACTCGCCCTCCGCCCAGGTCTCGGACGGACCGGCGGAGCGGACCAGGTCCCAGGTCCGGGACAGGTCGCCGCGGGCGGCCTCGAGGTCTTTCTCGATCCGGCGGCTTTTCTCCATCCAGGGCAGCAGGAAATCGTTGTCGTTGAGCAGCTTGTAGGCGGCCTGCCGCTCTGGGTCGGCGTTGGGATCGGCGTTCAGCTTGAGTGGTTTTCCCTTGCCGGGCAGGTTATCGAAGGCGCCGTCCTTCTGCGCCTGTTCGATCTGCCGCCCGATGCCACGTTCGAATTGTTCCAGTAGGCTCATGGGGCCCTCCCGGGGCTGGGAGCTGGGGTCCTGTTTGTGACGGTTGTCACAATGGGATTGTATCCAAATTGAATCACTGAGTCAATCCGTGCGCACATCCTTGTCACCAACCAAAAACTGATACAAAGTATCAAGCAGATTGTCCAATACCGCCACCCGCAGCACCTCGAACCCATGGCTGTTCTCGCGCACGTGCCCGATGCAGGCGATCCTCGGGACGCCCAGCGAGGCGGCGGACATGCTGGCGTCGCTGGCCGCGGAGTCGTATACGACCGGCTGCAGCCCGGTCCCGGCCCGGACCGCGGCGGCCATCAGCTCCCCCACCAGCCGTGGGTCGTACGGCGCCTGGCGGTCCTTGGCCCAGATACCCGGCCGGCCGTCCAGCGCCAATGGCGCGCCCGGCGGGATCGGGGCGCCGTCGACGGCGATGAAGACCTCCGGGTCCAGCAACCGGACCAGCGCCTTGGCCCCGTGCCCGCCGACCTCCTCGCTCACGGTGAAGGCGATGGCGATCGGAAATGCCGGCCGGGCGTCCAGCGTCTTCATCCGCTCCAGCAGCCGCAGCAGGGTCACAACCCCGGCCCTGTCGTCGAAGGTCCAGGCCCCGGCCAGCGGGTCCCCCGGATCGCCGAACACGATCGGGCCGCGGCGGGACCGTTCCGGCACCGCAAACGTCCCCGGCCGGACCCCGGCTTCCGCCAGGGCGACGGCGTCCAGACCGGTCAGGATCCGGCAGTCCTCCCAGCGGATCGCCTGCGAGGCGCTCTTCTCGGTGTGGGTCGATCCCATCGACAGCACGCCGACGATCGTCTCCACATCTCCCAGGACCTCGACCGGCCCCTCTCCCAGCTTCCAGGGCCGCAGCCCGCCGGAGCGGTCGACCCTAAGGGTCCCGTCCGTTTCGACGCGGGTCACGACCATCCCGATCTCGTCCATGTGCGCCGCCAGGCAGGTCAGCGGGGCCTCGGGATCCCGGCCATCGAGACGGGCGTGCACGTTCCCGGCCGCGTCGGTCACCGGTTCGAAGCCCAGGATCTCGATCTTCTCCTGCACCAGGCGAGCGAGTTCCCACTCCCGGCCGGACGGCGCCGGGACCAACAGTTCTTCGAACAATTGCAGTGCGGGATGGTAGCCGGACCGCCTCGATGTGCTCAATAGATCTCCGGCACGAAGGTCTGCTCCTCCTGTGGCGGGCGGATGTATCCTTGCCCTGCCTGCCGAGGCGGCAGTTCCAATGGGCCTGGCATGATGTCCTGGTAAGGGATCTGCGACAGGATGTGATGGATGCAATTCAGCCGGGCGCGCTTCTTGTCGTCGGCGTTGACGACGTACCAGGGCGACTGCTTGATGTCAGTGTAGTCGAACATCCGGTCTTTTGCCCGGGAGAACTCCTCCCAGCGGTTGCGCCCTTCGAGGTCGACCGGGCTGAGCTTCCAGCGGCGCTTGGGGTCGTTCGCCCGCTGTTGGAAGCGGCGCTCCTGCTCCTCGTCGCTGACCGAGAACCAGTATTTGAGCAGCCGGATCCCGGACCGCACCAGCATGCGCTCGAACTGCGGGCAGGAGCGCATGAACTCCTGGTATTCATCCTCGGTGCAGAAACCCATCACGTACTCGGTCACCGCACGGGTGTACCAGCTGCGATCGAGCAGGACGATCTCGCCGGCCGCAGGTAAATGCGCCGCATAGCGCTGGAAATACCATTGCGATTTCTCTCGCTCGGTCGGGATGCTCAACGCGACGACCCGGACGATCCGAGGGTTCATCCGCTCGCTGATTCGCTTGATCACCCCGCCCTTCCCGGCCGCATCACGGCCTTCGAACAGGACCACGGCCTTGAACCCGGTCGACTTGGCCCAGTATTGGAGCTTGACGAGCTCTTCCTGGAGCCTGGCCAGCTCTCCAAGATAATAGCCGTTCTTCAGCTTGCCGTTGGCCTTCAACCGAGTGTCGTCCGTGTCAGTCATTGCGGCCTCCTTTCATAATTGCAACGTGCAAGGTGCAAAGTGCAAGGTGCACATTGCACTTTTGCACTTTGCACCTTGCACCTCACGCTTCATACCCATACGGATGCTTCCGATGCCACTCCCACGCCGAGGCGATGATCGCGCGCAGGTCGGGGTGGCGGGGTTCCCAGCCGAGCTCTTCCATGATCTGCTCGCTGTCGGCGATCAGGACGGCCGGGTCGCCGGGGCGGCGCGGGCCGATCTCGGCCGGGATCGGGTGGCCGGTGATCTCGCGGGCGGCCCGGATGACGTCCATCACGCTGAAGCCGCGGCCGTTGCCGAGGTTGTATGTCCGGCTGCCGCCGTCCAGGGCGCGCAGCGCCAGGATGTGGGCCTGGGCCAGGTCGAGCACGTGGATGTAGTCGCGGATGCAGGTGCCGTCTTCGGTCGGGTAGTCGTCCCCGAAGACGGTGATGTGCTCACGCTGGCCGAGTGCCACCTGCAGGACCAGCGGGATCAGGTGCGTCTCGGGGTCATGCTGCTCGCCCAGGTCCGGGTGGGCGGCGCCGCAGGCGTTGAAATAGCGCAGGGCAGCGTAGCGCAGCCCGTAGAGCCTGTCCATCCAGGACAGCAGCCGTTCGACGATGTACTTCGATTCCCCGTAAGGGCTGCCCGGGGCGATCCGCTCGCCGGCTTTGATCGGGATCTCCTCCGGGTCGTCGAACAGGTTGGCCGTCGAAGACAGGATGAACCTGCGGACGCCGTGCTCGACGGCGCTCTCGAGCAGGTTGAGGGCGTTGCGGACGTTGTCGCCGAGATATAGAAAGGGCAGTTCGACCGATTCCCCCACCAGCGTGTTCGAGGCGAAGTGCATGATCCCGTCCGGCCGGTGCTGCTCGAGCACAGCATCGATCGCGGGCCGGTCGGATAAGTCCGCCTTGATAAACGCCGCGGCCGGGTGCACCGCCGCCCGGTGGCCCTGCTGGAGATTGTCGAGGACGACGACCTCATCGCCGGTCTTCACCAGCTCCGAGACGACGGCGCTGCCGATGTAGCCGGCTCCGCCGGTGACAAGAACTTTCATGACGACCTCATCCCATCTATACGGCGATTTTGGGGGCAGGTGTGCCGGGCTGCGCCCGGCACACCTGCCCCCAAAATCGCCAAACCTCCGAAAGTTTTATCTGGTTCATCCGTCTGATAAGAGGAGACCTTTTCTCCTGAATGGTATCATAAAGCGATTCCCTCCCACAGACTCCGCATCTCCGGATGCGCCGCCATCAGCTCCGCCAGCCTCCCTACCCCAATTACCTCCCCTGCCTCCATCAGAACGATCCGGTCGGCGCGCTGGAGGACGGCCCGGCGGTGGGAGACGGCGATCACGGCCGGACGCGGGTCCATTCCTGCGCTGAGCGATGGCGGAGAGTCGAACAGGCGCGCCCAGAGGATCCCTTCGGTTTCGACGTCCAGGGCGGATGAGAGGTCGTCGAAGACGAGCAGGTGCGGCTCCCGGGCAAACATCCGTGCCGCCGCGACCCGCTGGCGCTGGCCGCCGGACAGCCGCACCCCGCGCGGCCCGACGACGGTCTCCAGGCCGTCGTCCAGCACTTTCAAATCCTCCTCCATGACGGCCGAGCGGACCGCCCGGTCCATTCTGCCCTCTCCCGCCTCGATCCCCATCAGGATGTTGTCCCGCAGCGGTTCGGAAAAAAGGCGCGGCACCTGCGGGGTGTAGGCCGCTTGCGGCGGGACGAAGAAATCGGCCGGCCGGTTTACCGGGACTCCGTTCCAGACCAGCCGCCCCTCCGCCGGGAGCAAGCCGAGCAGCGCCCGCACGACGGTCGATTTCCCGGAGCCGATCCGCCCGGTGATCACGGTCAGCTCCCCGGCCCGGGTCTCGAACGAGACGTTTTGGACCCCGCGACCGGTCTCCGGGAAAATGTATGTGAGCCCTTTCACCACGAGCGATTCGAACGGCTCGCCGTCCGGCGTCCCCCCGCCGTCCAGCGGGGGCAGGGCGCCCAGCAGGTAGAGCGGACGGTGGGCGACCAGGTCCATCGGCGCCGCCCCTTCCATGAGCTCCAGCAGCCGCTCAAGCGAAACCCCGACCTGCCGGTAGCGGGCCAGGTAGCTGCCGAACATCCCGGTGATAAAAGTCAGCCACTGGACGTACAGGACGAACAGGGTGAAATCCCCGACCGTGAAGCGCCCGGCCGACATCTCCCCGGCCGCGGCCAGCAGCAGCACCCCGGTCCCCAGGTTGCCCATGTTGTAGCTGATCGTGCTCAGAAACTCCGAGAATAGGGTGTCCCGCAGGGTCACCGCCCGGCGATGCTCGTTCAATTCGTCCAGGTGGGAGACGACCTGCTCCTCGGCGCCGGACAGCTTTACGACCGTCACCGCCCCGAAGATCTCGCCGACCAGCCCGGTCACGCTCCCGATCGATTCCTGGGCGGCCCGCCGGTAGGCCCGGATGCGCTTTGTCGCCAGGTTGATGACGAATACGACGGCTGCCAGCGGCAGGAATACGGCCAGCGTGATCCCGGCGTCGATCTGCGCCAGGATGTAAACCCCCACCCCGATCCCCAGCGCCTGACCGACCGGGTCGATCGACCAGCTCAAGAAGGCCGGCACCTGTTCGACGTCGTCCCGGAAGCGGGCCACGGCCTCCCCCGGGGAATGCGGCAGCGCCCGTCCGCCGGGCCGCCGCAGGACGTGCCGCAGCAAATTGCGCTGCAGAAGTGTGTTTACGACGACATGCAGGCTCGTCTCCGCGACCCCCGCCATCACGATGACGATCACCCGCGCGATCCCCCACCCGATCAGCAGCCACACCAGGCCGAGCAGCGGCCCGCGCGCCGCCGCCGGGGTCTGCCCTTCGATGGTGAGCAGGTCGAAGACTTCCCGTACGATGAGGCCGGGAATAAGGGGAAATAAATAGAACAGGATGCTGGCGAGCAGCCCGCTTGCGAGGTAAAGCGGCAGCCGGTAGCGGGCCAGCGCCAGGATGTATTTCCAGGCCGGGATGGGGTTTCTCGCCGTTTCCATCAGGCCAGCTCCTGCTCCAGGCCGGTCTGCAACAAGCGGGAAAAAACCGAGCCCGGGTCGGCCAGCAGCGCCAGGCGATCGCCCTGTTCGAGAACTGCGCCGTCCTGCAGGATGGCGATCCGGTCCGCGCGGCGGATAGTCTCCAACCGGTGGGCGATGATGACGGCCGTTCGGCCCGCCAACAACCGGGTGATCGAGCGTTCCAACCGGGCCTCCGTCACCGGATCGAGCCGGGAGGAGGCTTCGTCCAGGATGATCAGCCCCGGGTCCTTCAGAAAGATGCGGGCGAAAGCTAACAACTGCGCCTCACCGGCCGAGAGCCCTTCCCCGCCGGATTGCAGCCGCGTGTCAAGGCCTTCCGGGAACGACTCGACCCAGTCCCGCAGCTCGAGCGCCTCGAGCGCCTCGCGGATGCGTTCATCGCTGATCGTTCGGTCGAAAAAGCTCAGGTTGTCCCGCACGCTGGCGTTGAAGAGCTGGACGTCCTGAGTCACCACGCCGATGCGGGTTCGCAGCGAAGCGAAGCGAAGCCCGGGCAGCAGGCGCTTTGCGAGCAGGACGGCTCCTTCGTCGGGGTCGTAGAAGCGGGTCAGCAGCCGGGTGATCGTCGTCTTCCCTGAGCCGGTGCGGCCCAGCAGGCCGAGCACGGCACCCGGCGGCAGGTCCAGCGAGACGTCCGACAGCACCCGTCGATTTTCCACCGGCTCCTCCTCGTCCGGCGCTTCGGTGGCGTCGGCATAGGCAAAGGAAACCCGGTCGAGCCGGACTTCGAGCGGTCCTGGAGGCAGCTCGTCCTTCCCGTCGACCAGCCCAGGCTGGAGCGCCAGCAGCTCACCGACCCGCCGCAAGCTGGCCCCGGCTTCCTGCAGGTCGTCCAGCTCCCGGATGATGCCTTCGATCGGGCGGGTGAGCAGCTGGGTGTAGGCGACGATCAAGTAGGCCGTCCCGATCGTGATCGTCCCCTCCAGGTAGATCCAGGCCGCCAATCCGAGGGCGATCGCCCCGCCGATCGAGAACAGGACGATCGTCAGGCCGAAGGCGCTGCTGCCGATCACGTCCGCGACCAGGGATTTGCGGAAATAAGCCCGGGCGCGCCGCGCCAGGCCGTGCAGAACATATGCGACGGCGCCGTTTGCGCGGATATCCTCCGTGCCGGAGAGACGTTCCTCGATAAAGCCAAAATAACCGGCCCGGACCTCCTTGGCGGCGTTCCAGAGCGGGATCCCGATCGAGGCGAACCGGCCGAGCAGGATGATTGTGACCACGGCGAACCCGGTCAGCGCCGCGCCGACGCGGACATCGATGGTAAACAGCAGGACGAGGACTCCCACAAGCAGGACGGCGTTCCCGGCCAGCTGGACGACGAAGCTCGAAAAGAATCGGTTCAGGACCCCGGAATCCCCATCGACCCGCTCGATCAGCTCCCCCGGTGTGTGGGCGTTGTGGAATGGCAGATCCAGACTCAAGCAGTGCCGGGTCAGATCGGCCCGCAGGCGGTTTGTGGCGGTCAGGCCGATATCGGTCGCCAGGTAGGTCTGCCAGACGGTGGTGATTTGTGAGAGGAAGCTGATCCCCAGGAACAGCCCCCCGGTCCGGACCAGCGCCGGGACAGCCTCTCCGACCAGGGCCTGGTCGACGAAGCGGCCCAGGATGGCCGGCAGCCAGAGTTCGAGCCCGATCACGGCGCCGAACAGGACCAGCAGCCCGGCGGCTTTCGGCGCGTTCGGGCGCAGGTAGATGTTCAGGAAATTCCGGTAGAGCTGCGGGGGAGCGCCGGCGGCCAAGGCGGTGCTAGCTTTCCGGCTCGGATAGCGGCGGGTTGAAATGGCGGCAGCGCCGCACCGGGAGGGCCGGGTATTTCGGCATGCTCGGGTCGAAAACATGCGCCCCGCACAGCCAGAAAACGCTCCCGGGTCTGCCGTGCACGCGGCGGGCGTGCCGGCAGCGCCGGCAGAGACCCGGGTTCCTCACGACTCGGTCCATTCCTCCAGGCGGTCGACTACCTGCCGAAGGGTTTCGAAGGCCTGTTCGACTGGTTCCGGGCTCTCCAGGTCGACCCCGGCGCGTTTGAGGGCGTCGATCGGGTACATGGACCCGCCGGCCTTGAGGAAGTCCAGGTAGCGGGCGGCGGCGGCGCCGGTTTTATCGGTCAGCACCTGGTAGGCCAGTGCGTGAGCGCCGGCGATCCCCGTGGCGTACTGGTAGACATAATACTGGGAATAGAGATGCCCAAACTGCGCCCAGGTGATCCCCATCCGCTCCCGGTCCATCTGGAGCGTATCGCCGAAGCCCTCCGAAAAAAGATCGGCGCACAGGCCGTTCATTAAATCGGCGTTGACGGGCGCGCCGCGCTCGACCCGTTCGTGGACCTCGAGTTCGAACCGGGCCAGGGTCGGCATGATGAAGAAATAGCGCCGGAAGTTGGACATGGTCTCGTCGATCAGGGTGAGCTGGAAAGCCCGGTCCGGGTTGCTTTCGAAAAGGTGCGCCCGGGTTAAGGCCTGGTTGAAGTTGGAAGCTACCTCGGCGACGAAGAGCGAGTAATCCGAATAGACGTAGGGCTGGGCCATCCGTGAATAATAGGAGTGCAGCGAGTGGCCCAGTTCGTGCGCCAGGGTGCTCAGGCTGAAGAGCGTGTCGTCATAGCTCATCAGGATGTACGGGTAGGTGTCGTACGAACCCGAGGAGAACGCCCCGGCGGATTTTCCGGCGTTGATCGACCGGTCCACCCAGCGCTCCTCCAGGCAGCCGGCGCGCAGGACTTCGACGTACTCGCCTCCCAGCGGCCGCATCCCCTCGGCGATCCAATCGACCGACTGCTCGAAGGAGACGTCCGGGGGCCGGTCCGCCAGCGGCGCGACGGTGTCGTACCAGTGCAGATCGTCGTAGCCCAGGTGCCGGCGCCGCAGGTCCCAGTAGCGGTGCCACAGCGGGAGGTTGCGTTTAAAGACGTCGATCAGGTTGTAGAACACGCTGGTCGGGATCCGATTGGGGGCCAGGGAGGCCTCCAGGCAGCTGTCGTAGCCGCGCGCCTTCATCCGGAAGGCGTCGGTCTTGACGCTCCCCAGGAGGACGGCGGCGAGCGTGTTCTTGAAGGCCAGGTGACCGTCTGCATAGCGCTCGAAGGCCGACTGGCGCAGGGCGCGGTCCGGGTCGCTCAGCAGGCTGTCGATCGTGCCCTGGCCGACGGGGTGCCGTTCACCGGTCGAGTCGACCGCGTCGGCAAAGGTCATGTCGGCGTCGGTGAGCTGGCTGTAGACGTTGCGGGAAGCCGACAGCGGATCGCTCGACAACGCCAATACTTCTTCGACCTCCCCGGAGCGGACATGCGCCTCGAGATGTTCCAGCCGCTCGAAGAAGTGGGCGTAGACCCGCAGCGCTTCAGAGCCTTCCATCCAGGCTTCCAGCTGCTCGAACCCGACGGCGATCATCTCGGCGTTGGCGTAGGCCGTCGCCGCGCGGACCTGGGCGAACATCCCGATGGCCTGCCCGCGCCGGGCCTGGGCGGCCTGGTCGTGGTTATCCTCCGTCGAACCGAGCAGGGCGTAGACGTAGACCCTGTCGGCCAGCCGATTAAGCCGCTCGGCGTCGCTGATATAGGCCAGGACCTGCCCAGGCCCTTCCCCCAGCCGGCCTTTATGCGCTGCCATCCCGGGGATCAGGCCTTTCACTTCCTCGAGGGCGGCTTCCCAATCGGCTTCGGTGGCAAAGATGGATTCGAGATCCCAGGTCTTCTCGACGGGGATATCTGCGCGGGGGGGCATTGTTGTGGGCTGCGACATGGTCTGCTCCTGGTGTGATCTGAAGCCGTATTTTACGCAATAACGGTGAAAATGGGGACGGGGTCAGCGCGCTACGGTCAGGGTGTGCTCGGTCGATGAAACATTGCCGGCCGTATCAACCGCTTCAACCCGGAGGGTGTGCTCGCCGGGGGCCAGGTCCAGGGCGAGGGCATACGGCGGCTGGGCCAGGGATGCGACCAGGCTGTCGTCCAGGTAGACGTCGACGCGGGCCAGCAGGACGTTGTCGGAGACCGAGAGTTGGACCGTCACGCTTGCGTCTTCGGGATCATCGAACGACTGGCCATCCGCCGGGTACAGGATCGCCAGGTCCGGCGGTTGATTGTCGACCGTGACCTGGATGACGTGCGTCTCGACCCGGTTGTCCTCCCGTACGACCAGCAGCCGGACCGCGTACAGGCCGCTCAGCCCGGCCGTATCCCAACGCGCCAGCTCGCCGGACGCCACCTGGGTTCCCGACGACTCCCCGAGTTGAAGCCACTGCTGCGGGTTCAGACCTTGCCCGACCTGGACGCTGTACGATTGGAAACCCGGTCCGCCGGCCGAACCGACGATCGCCAGCTCCCCCGCGATATAGGCAAACATCGCCGGGGACTCGAGCCGAGCATTCGGCGAGGCCGGCGGGGGCTGGCTGACCAGGTCGTAATTCTCGGGCGGCACGGCATAGCCGGCCTCCACGGCCCAGACCAGCGCCTCCGGCGGCGGGACCAGGTAGACTCGCTCCTCGATCAGTCCGGGCGGGGTGAAGACGGTCGCCAGGAGGCCGGTCTCGCGGTTGATTTCGAACCGCCGGTAGAGGGTGTCCGTCTGGACCGGCTCGCTCCCCTGCAGGAAGATCTCGCGGACGATGACCGGACAGTCCGCGGTCGGGAGCTGGCCGGAAGGGTCGCAAACTTCGACTTCGACGATCCCCACCGGCTGCGACCAACCATCCGAGGGTAGATCCGCGGCGGCAAATTTGACCAGCCCGTGCCACAGCCCGGCCGCCGCCCCCGGGTCGACGGCGCCCTCGGCCTCCGGATCCGTACCGGCCGGATCGAACCCAACCCAGACCCCGACCGCCAGCCCCGAGGTGAACCCGACCGTCCAGGCGTCCCGGCCGTTCTGGGTGAAGCCGGTCTTGACCCCGGCCGGCCGGCCGATCTCGAGGGCGTTCGGGTGGCCGAGCGCCGGCCAGCGGGCGGTCTCATCGCTGAGGATATCGACCAGCGCGTACGCCAGCGGCGCCGACATGACCGGACGGGCCTGGGGTGGACCGGGCTCGTACCAGGTCCGCCCGCCGAGGTCCTCGACCCGCAGCACGGTGGAAGCCCGCAGAGGGACCGGATCGAGCGGAGAGGCCGGGTCCTCGTAGCCGATCAGGACGCCCTGGGTGCTCAAAGCCCCGAATGCGTGGACGCTCTCGAGCAGCGGGACCGCGCCGCCTTCGAAAATGAGGGGGCCCGTCTCGCCGGCGATCGATGGCAGCCCCGAGAGCGAAGCCGTCTCCCAGACGGCGGCCGGCCCGATCTGGGCCAGCAGCCCCGCCGCCGGAGCCAGGTAATCGCTGGCGAGGGCGATCCGGATCCGCACCGGGCCGTGAAAGGTCCCGTCCAGATTGGGAGAGGCGGATCCACCGTCCGGCAGCCGGGTGGGGATATCCCAGACCAGGGAACCCGGCGAGAGGCCGCGCGTGAAGGCGGAAAGGTAAACATACGGTGTGAGCAGCGAACCCGGAGGATGCGCCCCGGGCGATGCCTGCGCCCCACCTTCAAGGGAAAAAGCGGCGAAAGCGAGCACCTGACCGGAACGCGGGTCGATGACGGCCGTCTCCGCCGCCAGACCGGATCCCGGTTCGGTTCGTCCGGTTAAGGAGGGCAGCAGCCGGGCGGAGGTGCAGCCGGTGGGGATTTCAGGGGCGCCGCCCGCCAGCCGTTCCAGCTGGACGGTCAGAGCGCAGGCCGCTTCGGCCTGCAGACCGGCGTCGAGGGTCGTGTAGACCCGCAGACCGCCGCGCATCAGAACGTCCCGGGGGATGTGCGGCGCCAGCTCCGCCAGGACCGCTTCAATGAACGCCGTCTCGGCGGTGACCTCGGCCGGCGGTTCGCCCCGGCCGGCCAGGGGCTCCGCCTGCGCTGCTGCGGCTTCTTCGGCCGTGATATCGCCGAGAGCCTGCATTTTGGCGAGGACTTCATCCCGTCGGACCCGCGCCAGCTCCGGGGTATCGAACGGGTTGAGGTGCGGGGCCTGCGAGATCGCCGCCAGGGCGGCGGCTTCGGCGAGGTCAAGGGCTGAGGCCGATCTCCCGAAATACAGCCGGGCGGCGGCTTCGGCCCCAAACGCCCCGTGCCCGAAATCGGCCGCGTTCAAATACCATTCCAGCACCTGTTCCCGGCCGAATTCGGCGACGATCTGGGTGGCCAGCAGCTTTTCCCGCAGGGTCCGGCGCAGCCCTGGGGTCTCATCCCAGAACAGCAGCGCGGAGACCAGTTTCCAGGGGATCGTGTCCGGTTCGGCGGCGAACCAATCCGAGGTACGGATCCCCGGGTGGCTCCAGAAATCCGTGTCGCCGGCGGCGATCACGGCATCGGCCAGGACCGGCAATGGCGCCGCGAGCCCGTCCTGCCGGAGCGACAGGTAAGCGCCGGTCGGCGCCCGGGCGCCGAGGGTGGTCAGGGTCACGGCGCCGGTCCGGTCATAGATTTCAGTGGGCGCGGCCAGGGAGCCGGTCTGCGGGTCGAGCAGACCCGGGAGCACCTGCAGAGACGGCAGGTCCGCTGTCAGGCCGTTGTAGGTCACCGCCAGGGCCAACCCGGCGATCCCCAGAACGACGCTGAGCGCCGAAAACAGGCTCAGAAACCCGGCCCTGGCCCGCGGCGCATACGAACCCGCCCGGCGCCCCCGGTTCTTTTCGCGCCTGCGGACGATATCGACGGCGGATGGCATGCTGACATTGTACATAAATTTCTCGATTTCATTATAGAATGGGTCCGAATGTCCGAAACCGAGCGCGTTTACCAGTCCTTGTTCGACCGTCCGCCGATCGGGCTGTTCCGGATTCGGTCGTCCGGCGAGATCGGGCGAGGCTGACGAGACCATGTCGCGTTGGATCAAGTTTCTGATCGCGATCGTCATCGGGGTGGCGATCGGCCTGTTCTACAGCTGGACCGTCAACCCGGTCCGGGTGGTCGATTCGACTCCCGATTCCCTTCGGCTGGACTACCGCGCGGATTACGTGCTGATGGTGGCCGAGGTTTACCAGCTCGAACGGGATCCGGACGCGGCCGCCCAGCGGCTGGGCAGGCTCGGCACGGATCCGGTGGTCCTGATCGTCCAGCAGGCCGTCGTGTTTGCGGAGACCGCCGGGTATCCGGAGATCGACCTGAACCTGCTCGTCCAGCTGCGCGATGCGCTGCAAACCTGGAATCCGTCGCCATGAGCGATACGCGCGGCCCCTGGTATCTCCTGACCGGCGTCCTGCTCGGCCTGGCCGGGGGCGTCCTGTGGGGCTGGTACGTGGCCCCTGTCCGGTATACCGACACCCTGCCGTTCAGCTTGCGCGAGGACTACAAGGACGAATATCGCACCCTGATCGCCCTGGCGTACGCCTACAACGGCGATCCGGGCCGGGCCCAATCCCGGTTGGATCTGCTCGGCGATCCGGTCCCGGCGGAGAGCCTGGCGGCCCTGGCTCAGCGGCTCAACGCCCAGGGGCGCCCGTCCCACGAGGTGCAGGCGGTCAGCGCGCTCGCCATCGTAGCCGCCGCGCCGCCTTCCGGTGTACCCACCGCCGTGCCGCTGACCGTCTTCCCCACGCTCACCCCCCCGCCGTCCGGGACGGGAACGGCAGGCATCGAGGATGCAACCGGGGACGGAGAAACCGCCGAACCCCTCCCGACCGGCACCCCCGATCCGGCAACGACGACCTCGACCCCAGCGACTCCCACCTCAACCGGCACCGCAGCGCCGACCGATCCGCCGGAACCCACCAGCACCGGGACCGGAACAGCCGTTCCGACGGCGACCTCCTTCCCCACCGCCACACCGCTGCCGACCCAGGGAAGTCCCTTCATCCTCGATTCCCGGATCCTGACCTGCGCGGGACCGGGGGTACCGCTGCTGATCGTCCGCACCCTGGATACGGCCGGCTCCGGCGTCCCGGGGGTCGAGATCGTCCTCACCTGGCCGGGAAACGAAGAGCACATTTTCACAGGGCTCAAACCGGAGCTCGGCCTGGGATACGCCGATTTCGTGATGAATCCGGGAACCATCTACACGCTGCGCCTTGCAGACGGGTCGCAGCTGATCACGGATATCACCCCCGAGCAGTGCGAGGGATCCGGTGGCCAGCAGGTCTGGGGCGTCCTCGAACTGACCTTTTTGCAGCCTTGAGATTCCTGCTACAATCCCTTGCATGACGTTTTACGACATCCTGGGGGTCCCGCGCAGCGCCACGCAGGAGGAGATCCGGTCGGCATATCGCGCGCTGGCGCGCCGGTACCACCCGGACGGTCTCAACGGCAGCGATGCGGCCGAACGCGAGGCGGCGGAGGAGAACATCAAGGCGATCAACGCCGCATTCCAGACCCTCGGAGATCCCGGGAAACGCGACGATTACCACACAGTCATGTGGACCCGCCGCGATCCTGCCCGCCACTTCCGCTTCCGGCGCCCGGCGCACGACCGGCCGTTCCCGGATGTGAATGGGACGCACAAGAACGGGGCGCACCACACACAACCCAAATCGGCCGAAGCGAAAGCCCTTTATCTCGAGCTCATCAAGACCCGCGGGGAGAAAGATTACTGGATCGAGCGGAACGGGGTCCGGAGACGGCGGCTGTGGATGAGCGCCGGTTTCACCAGCCTGGTGGTCTATTTCCTGGTCGCCTTTGGCACCCAGATCTATTCCGGCTTCGACGAACTGCTCTCGCTCACCCTGTACTTCATCGGGGTCGAACTGATTGCGATGCCGATCATCCTCAACGCAAGCGGGACGCGGCTCAACCGGTTTCCCTTCGTCGGCAGCCCGGTCGCGTTTTCGGTGACCGTCACCCTGGGGACGATCGTCACCTGTAGCTCCATCCCGAACATCGAGCTGGGTCTTTCGACGCCGAACAGCCTCTACAGCGGGACCGTCATCAGCACCGCCCTGCTGGTCCACCTGTTCCTGGCAACGCGCCTGGGCCGGATCCAGGACCACGCCTTCGCCGCCCGGCTGCTTAAGATCGAGCGGCGTTTGGCGGAATTGGAACAGCATCTTCATGACCTAAAGCGTTACCGGTGAATTTGACGATTCCGGAAAAAGTCAGTAAACTACTTCAGTACCTATCCGAAATTGGGATTGGTGATTTCGGGGGTGGCTGCGGCGG